>NZ_JBEYWC010000037.1:0-73271 GCF_040704505.1 Streptomyces sp. NPDC047002 | reverse complement strand
GCGTTGACTTTTAGCACGCTGTTGAGTTCTCAAGGAACGGACGCTTCCTTCGGACCCCCTCACAGGGCTCCTCCGGGCTTTCCCTTCGGTGTTTCGCGTTTCCGACTCTATCAGACGCTGTTTCCCGTGTTTCCCCGTCTGATTCCCCGCCGGAAGGTGGGGCCCTGCTCCGTCTTTCCGGCCCTTTCGCTCGGCCGTTCCGACGTCCACGACCTTAGCCGATTTCCCCGACCGATTCATAATCGGTGTCATTCGAGCTGATTTTCGGCATGCCGAAAATCAGACCCGTTGAGGGTTCGATCGAAGCTGGTGGATGGCCGCTCCCGGGTCTGCCGATTGGCAGCTGCCCCGTTTCAGCGGCTCGGACTACGTTACGCACCTCGTGTCCCCGGGTCAAGCCGCGTCAAGAGCGCCGCTTGCGGGGCACGTGGGCGCGGTAGGGGCTGACCGTGGGGTCGCCGTCCGTCCAGAACCGCCAGGGCTGGTGGGCCCCGCCGCCGCCCACACCCGTGCGGGGGCCGCTGCGTACCAGGTCGGTGGGGGCAGGGGTGCCGGCGAGCAGCGAGAGGGGGCTCGGCGGGCCCGAGCAGAGGTCCACGCCGTCCAGCGTTCGGTCGATGCCCAGGGCCGTCGCCAGGCGGGCCGGCCCTTTGGCCAGTTCTGTGTCCTTGCGGGCCGGAAGGCGGCGTTTTCGCGCGGTCTCCTCCCCCAGCGTGACCCGGCCGCCGCGCAGCAGGACTCCGCTCGCCTTCCCCTCCGGGCCGCAGACCACGTTCATGCAGTGCCACATGCCGTATGTGAAGTAGACGTACGCGTGTCCTGGCGGGCCGAACATGACGGCGTTGCGCGCGGTGGGCCCGCGGAAGGCGTGCGACCCCGGGTCGTTCTCCCCGTCGTACGCCTCGACCTCGGTGAGGAGGAGTTCCACCGTGCCCTCGGGGGCGCGGGCGACCAGGGTCCTGCCGAGCAGTTCGGGGGCGACCTCCAGGACCGGGCGGTCGAAGAAGGCGCGGGGCAGGGGCGTACGGTCGGGGGTTTCGATCATGACCATGGCGTACGAGCCTACCGGCGTCGCCCGTGCGATCCCGGCTCCCGGTGCCACGGAACCGGGCGGCGGGCCTGCGCGTATGTAGGGGGCGTACGGACCGTACGGTGCAACACGACGCAGAGGGAGTGGAGATGGGCTTCAAGAGGCTGCTCGCCAGCTTGGGTGCGGGCGGGGCTTCGGTGGAGACGGAGCTTTTCGAGGAGAACGTCGTGCCGGGCGGTGTGGTCCAGGGCGAGGTGCGTGTCCAGGGCGGGGCGGTGAGCCAGGAGATCCAGGGGCTGACGGTGGGCCTCCAGGCGCGGGTCGAGGTCGAGGGCCACGATGACCAGGAGTACAAGCAGAACATCGACTTCGCGACGGAGCGCATCGGCGGCGCCTTCGAGGTGCAGCCGGGCGCGGTGCACACGGTGCGGTTCGGCCTGGAGATCCCCTGGGAGACGCCGGTCACCGCGATCGAGGGGCAGGACCTGCGGGGGATGCACCTGGGGGTGACGACGGGGCTGCAGATCGCGCGGGCCGTCGACTCGGGGGACCTCGACCCGGTGAGGGTGCATCCGCTGCCGGCGCAGCAGGCGATCCTCGACGCCTTCATCCATCTGGGGTTCCGCTTCAAGTCGGCGGACATGGAGCGGGGACACGTGCGGGGGACGCGGCAGCGGCTGCCGTTCTACCAGGAGATCGAGTTCCGCTCGCCCGAGCAGTACCGGGGGCTCAACGAGGTGGAGCTGACGTTCGTCGCGGACGACCGGGAGATGGACGTCGTGATGGAGATGGACAAGAAGGGCGGCCTGTTCAGCGAGGGGCGCGACACGTACAGGTCGTTCACGGTGGGGCTCGACGCCTATGCGTCGACGGACTGGCCCGGGTATCTGCACGGCTGGCTCGCCGAGGTCGGCGGGCGCCGCAACTGGTTCTGAGTACGTCGCTAGGCTCGGTCCGTAGAGAGGTACAAGATCGAACCGCGTACGACTCGGAGGTTTTCCGCATGTCCGAAGGACAGCGTGCCCCGCTCCCCCATGACTTCCATCCGCAGGTGCCGTCGTTCAGCGTGGCGAGCGACGAGGTCGCTCCCGGTGCCACGCTGAAGGACGCCCAGGTCTACGCGGCGGGCAACACGTCGCCCTCGCTGCGCTGGGAGGGCTTCCCCACGGAGACCAAGAGCTTTGCCGTGACCTGCTTCGACCCGGACGCGCCGACCGGCAGCGGGTTCTGGCACTGGGTGGTCTTCGACATCCCGGCGTCCGTGACCGAGCTGCCGGTGGGTGCGGGCAGCGGCTCCTTCGAGGGGCTGCCGGCCGGTGCGGTGCAAGCGCGCAACGACTACGGGACGAAGGAGTTCGGCGGCGCAGCGCCGCCGCCCGGTGACCCGGCGCACCGCTACGTGTTCACGGTGTACGCGGTGGACACGGAGAAGCTCGGGCCCGACAGCGACGCCCCTCCGGCGTTCGTCGGATTCAACCTGCGGTTCCACACGCTGGCCCGCGCACAGCTGATCGGCGCGTACGGGGAACCGGCGGGGAGCTGACCGTTTGCCCGTTGTTTGCCCCGCCCTGGTCTATCGGTGATCAGGGCGGGGCATTTTTTTATTGTGTTGTCCACCCCGGCGTGCCCGGCCAGAGTTGATCCGAGCCGGACGGCCCGCCGGAGCAGGCTGGGCCGGCACCACGGGAGGTGGGCGGGATGCGGGACACTCTGGTGCTCAACGCGAGCTTTGAACCCCTGTCGACGGTGACGCTGCACCGCGCCGTCGTCCTGGTGCTCCAGGACAAGGCGGTGGTCGAGCAGGCGCATCCGGGGCTGCGGGTGCGGGCGGCCGCGATGGAGTTGCCGGTGCCGCGGGTGATCAGGCTCTGCCGGTATGTGCGCGTGCCCTTCCGAAGACAGGCACCGTGGTCGCGGCGCGGTGTGCTCGTGCGGGACCAGCACCGGTGCGCCTACTGCGAGCGCAGGGCGACGACGGTCGACCATGTGACGCCGCGGTCGCGCGGGGGTGCGGACAGCTGGCTGAACACGGTCGCTTCGTGTGCCGAGTGCAATCACCGCAAGGCGGACCGTACGCCGGAGCAGGCGGGGATGCCGTTGCTGCGGGCGCCGTTCGTGCCGTCGCCCGCGGACGCGATGCTGCTGTCGCTGCGGTCGGGTGAGCGCTCGGAGCTGCCGGAGTGGCTGGCTGCGGGGATTCCCGCGGGCGTGGGTGCCGCGTGATCCCGGTGCGTGCGGTCCGAGGGTGTGCGGTGCGGGGGTGTGCGGCGGTGTCCTGACCGGTCGTCCGCCGGGTGCGGTGCGGCGGCGGCCGCCTTGTCGTGTGGGGCCCGTTCCGGGGGTGCCGGGGGCGGGCCCCGCGCCGTGCCGGGGTCAGCGCAGGAGGAGTTGGACGATCGCGGCGACACCGACGACGAGGATGACGGCGCGCAGGGCGGGCGGTGGGAGGCGGCGGGCGATCCGCGCGCCGAGGACGCCGCCGGCGGTGGAGCCGAGGGCGATGAGGCCGACGGCCGTCCAGTCGAAGTCCGCTGCGAAGAGGAAGAACAGCGCGGCGACGGAGTTGACGATCGTCGAGAGGACCGTCTTCACGGCGTTGAGCCGCTGCATGGTGTCGTCGAGCAGCATGCCCATGAGGGAGAGGTAGATGATTCCCTGGGCCGCGGTGAAGTAGCCGCCGTAGACGCTGGCGAGGAGGAGCGCGCCGATCAGGACGGGCCCGCCGTCGACCGCGGCCGCGCGGCCGGTGCCGGTGCCGGTGCCGGCCCTGCGGCGCTGGACGAGGGCGGCGATGCGGGGCTGGAGCACGACGAGGACGAGGGCGATGCCGACGAGGACGGGCACGATCGTCTCGAACGCGGTGGACGGCAGGACGAGCAGCAGGATCGCACCGGCGAGTCCGCCGACGAGGGCGGCGGCGCCGAGGCGCAGGACGCGCGGCCGCTGTCCGGTGAGTTCGGCGCGGTAGCCGAGGGCTCCGCTGAGGGTGCCGGGGACGAGGCCGAGGGCGTTGGAGACGGTGGCGGTGACGGGTGGGACGCCGACCGCGAGGAGTACGGGGAAGGTGACCAGGGTGCCCGAGCCGACGACGGTGTTGATGGCGCCGGCCCAGACCCCCGCGAAGAGGACGGCCGCCATGTCCCAGATGCTCATGGTCTCCGTATCGTGCTGCGGCGCCCCGTTGTCCTGGGGCCGCGGTGGGCGGCGGGCGCGGCCCGCCGCCGGTGTGCTGTGCTGCGGGTCAGCCGAGCGACTTGCCGCCCCCGTCGGGCCCCGCGCCCTGGCCGGGCACCTGTCCCACGCCCTGCTGGGCGCCGCCCTTGTCGGCGTTGTTGAAGCCGGGGATGCCGGGGCCCAGGTTGCCGAAGGCGCCGCTGAGGCCCTTGAGGGCGTCGCCGATCTCGCTGGGCACGATCCAGAGCTTGTTGGCGTCGCCCTCGGCAATCTTCGGCAGCATCTGGAGGTACTGGTACGAGAGGAGCTTCTGGTCCGGGTCGCCGGCGTGGATGGACTCGAAGACCGTGCGGATGGCCTGGGCCTCGCCCTCGGCACGCAGGGCCGCGGCGCGCGCCTCGCCCTCCGCGCGGAGGATCGCGGACTGCTTCTCGCCCTCGGCGGTGAGGATCTGCGACTGGCGGATGCCCTCGGCGGTGAGGATCGCGGCGCGCTTGTCGCGGTCGGCGCGCATCTGCTTCTCCATCGAGTCCTGGATGGAGGTGGGCGGTTCGATGGCCTTGAGCTCGACGCGGTTGACGCGGATGCCCCACTTGCCGGTGGCCTCGTCGAGGACGCCGCGCAGGGCCGCGTTGATCTCCTCGCGCGAGGTGAGGGTCCGCTCCAGGTCCATGCCGCCGATGATGTTGCGCAGCGTGGTGACGGTGAGCTGCTCGATCGCCTGGATGTAGCTGGCGACTTCGTAGGTGGCGGCCCGCGCGTCGGTCACCTGGTAGTAGATGACGGTGTCGATGTTGACGACGAGGTTGTCCTGGGTGATGACGGGCTGCGGGGGGAACGGCACGACCTGTTCACGCAGGTCGATGCGGTTGCGGATGGAGTCGATGAACGGGACCACGATGTTCAGGCCCGCGTTGAGGGTGCGGGTGTAGCGGCCGAAGCGCTCCACGATGGCGGCGCTGGCCTGCGGAATGACCTGGATCGTCTTGATCAGGGCGATGAAGACAAGCACCACCAGAATGATCAGGACGATGATGATTGCTGCCATCGTGTTCCCTCAGGCCCTTCGCTGACGATAGTCCGATGATCGAGTTTCCCAGACCGCGGGCCCGCTCGGGGCGGGTTCGCGCAGGTTGGCTGGGGTGGAGTGGGTGGGGCGGGCGTTCTGGGTGGTTCGCCCGGGTCGGGTCGGAGCGGGGCCGGCCGCGGGCGGTGGGGTTCCGCCGGCGGGGCCCGCGCCGCTCAGATGACGACGGCGGTGGCGCCGTCGATGTCCACCACGTCGACCTCCTGCCCCGGTTCGTAGGTCTGGTCCTTGTCGAGGGCGCGCGCCGACCAGGTCTCGCCTGCGAGTTTGATGCGGCCGCCGCGCCTGTCGACCCGTTCGAGCACGACGGCCTGACGGCCCTTCAGGGCGTCGACGCCGGAGCTCAGGCCGGGCCGCTGCCTGCTGTGCCGGGTGGCGATGGGCCGTACGACGGCGATGAGCGCGACCGAGACGACGGCGAAGACGACGACCTGGAGGACGATCCCGCCGCCGAGCGCCGCGGTGACGGCTCCCGCGACGGCGCCCGCCGACAGCATGCCGAATTCGGGCATGGCGGTGACGACCAGCGGAATGCCGAGCCCGACCGCCGCTATCAGCCACCACACCCATGCGTCGATATCCACGGGACCATGGTAGGTCGGCGGTTCACTGTCGGGACAGGGTGAAAGCCAGGTCGGTTGACGGGCGTTGGGGCGGCGGGGCGCCCGGTGGCCTGTACGGGGGCGCGCGGGCCCGTCAGGCGAGGGGCAGGCCCGTCGCCGTCCAGCGCTGGCCGTTGCGCTCGACGACGAGCGGCAGGCCGAAGCAGAGGGAGAGGTTGCGGGAGGTCAGCTCGGTCTCCATGGGCCCTGCGGCGAGGACCTTGCCCTGACGGATCATCAGGACGTGGGTGAAGCCGGGCGGAATCTCCTCGACGTGGTGCGTGACCATGATCATGGAGGGGGCGAGCGGGTCGCGGGCGAGCCTGCCGAGCCTGCGGACGAGGTCTTCGCGGCCGCCGAGGTCGAGTCCCGCGGCGGGCTCGTCGAGGAGGA
This sequence comes from Streptomyces sp. NPDC047002, assembly GCF_040704505.1. Taxonomy (NCBI): domain Bacteria; kingdom Bacillati; phylum Actinomycetota; class Actinomycetes; order Kitasatosporales; family Streptomycetaceae; genus Streptomyces; species Streptomyces sp. NPDC047002. Next base: position 66,985 of record NZ_JBEYWC010000037.1, on the reverse strand, counting down.
GGAGCTCGGGGTCGGTCATCATGGCGCGGGCGATGAGGGTGCGCTTGCGCTCGCCCTCGGAGAGCGTGCCGAACCTGCGGTCGAGGAACTCGGTCATGCCGAGCCGGTCGAGGAAGGCGAGCGCGCGCTCCTTGTCGACCTCCTCGTAGTCCTCGTTCCAGGTGGCGGTCATGCCGTACGCGGCGGTCAGGACGGTCTGGAGCACGGTCTGGCGCTTGGGGAGCTTCTCGGCCATGGCGACGCCCGCCATGCCGATGCGGGGCCTGAGCTCGAAGACGTCGACCTTGCCGAGCTTCTCGCCGAGGATGGAGACGGAGCCCGTGGTGGGGAAGAGGTAGCTGGAGGCCACGTTGAGCAGGGTGGTCTTGCCGGCGCCGTTGGGGCCGAGGATGACCCAGCGCTCGCCTTCCTTGATCGACCAGGAGACGTCGTCCACCAGAGCGCGTCCGTCGCGGACAACGGACACGTCCACCAGATCCAGTACATCGCTCATGAGTGCGCTTGTCTCCCCATGCAATCGTCGTGAGCTCCAGGGTGCGCCTGTAGGCGCGGCTCCAGGAGAAAACCTACGCCACCGGGGAGGTGCTCCGGCTGTGAGGGCCGTTACGGCCGGGCGCTTAGGCTGGTGCGCATGCACTCGGAACCACGTTCTGGACGGCTGGCCGCGTGGGGGAACGCCCTGTTGGCCGGATTGGCTTCGCCGGACGACGCGGCGCTCGCCGTGGTCGGCGACGACGCGGTGCACCGGGTGGCGGGGCTGCCCGACGAGCCGGGCCCGGTGGGGCTGACGCTGGCGCTGGGGCGGCTGCGGGGGCTCGGGGTGGCGGGCTACCGGGTGGCGCTGCCGGCGCCGGGCCACCCGCTGGGGCTGAGCGGCCCGCCGGAGTTCAACGCGCGTGCGCTGGAGGCGGAGGAGGCGGTGGTCGCGGTGGGGGCGCCGTGCGGGCTGGTGCCCGAGGTCACGTCGGTGGGCCCGGAGGGCGACGAGCATGTGGAGGTGGTCTGGCACTGCCTGCCGGTGCGGGAGGCGCCCCCGGCGGACGTGCCGTCGCTCGCCGAGGCCGAGCGCGAACTCGCCGAGGCGCTGCGGGATGCGACGGAGGTCCTGTCGCGTCTCGACGTGGCGGCGTCGGGTCCGGTGGCCGAGGCGGCGCTCGACGCCTACCGCTCCCGGGCGTCCCGTGACACGTCGCTGCTGGCGCCCGGCTACCCGGCGCGCGCCGCGCGGGTGCTGGAACTGGCGCGGCGGGTGGCGCTGATGGTGGCGCTCGCGTACGAGACGGGCGACGGCGCCGCGGTGAGCGCTTCGGCGATGGCGGCGCGGGTGTCGGCGCTGCGGCCGGTGGAGCGGGTGGCGCGGCGCGCGCAGGTCGCGTCGTACAACGCGTACGTGGAGGAGCGGGAGCGGCGGTAGCCGCGGGAGTGTCGTCGCGACGGCTCGTGCTGCGGGGGTTGTGTGCTGCGGGGCTGTCCCGCGCCGCGGGCGCCGCGCCGGTGCGTACGCGGGTGCCGTGCCGTGCGTACGGGTGCGGCAGAAGCCCCCAGGCCGGTGGGGCGCTGGAGGGCGGGGGCCGGCGGCCGTCGGGCGGGGAGTGGACTGGCCTCGCCCGAGGCCTGGGTGCGGGCGGCGGGCGCGTGGGCGCCCGTCTCGTTCGCGGACGCGGCGTCGGCGCCCGCGGGGGCGATGCCACCGGCGACCATGGTGGGCGCGGCCGCCCTCCGATCAACGGCTGACGCCGTGGCGGACCGCCCAGAGCGCGGCCTGGGTGCGGTCGGCGAGGTCGAGCTTCATGAGGATGTTGGAGACATGGGTCTTCACGGTCTTCTCCGAGAGCACGAGCGCCCGCGCGATCTCGCGGTTGGAGCGGCCGTCGGCGATCAGCGCGAGCACCTCGCGCTCGCGCTCCGTCAGGGAGGTGCCCCTGCCCTGCCCGGACGCCGGGTCGTCCTGTGCGAGGAGCGCCTGCGCCACCTCGGGCTGGAGCAGCACGTGCCCGGCGTGCACCGAGCGGATCGCGTCGGCGAGCGCCTCGGGGTCGATGTCCTTGTAGACGTAGCCCGAAGCGCCCGCGCGCAGCGCGGGCACGACGGTGCGCTGCTCGGTGAAGCTGGTCACGACGAGCACCTTCGCGGGGTTGTCGAGCTCGCGGAGCTTGCGCAGCGCGTCGATGCCGTCGCTGCCCGGCATCTTGATGTCCATCAGGACCACGTCGGGGCGGAGTTCCTCGGTGCGGGCGACGCCCTCGTCGCCGTCGCCCGCCTCGCCGACGACCGCGATGTCGTCCTGGATCTCCAGGAACGTGCGCAGGCCGCGCCGTACGACCTGGTGGTCGTCGACGAGCAGCACGCGGATCGGGTCAGCCACCGGGCACCTCCATGGTGATCGTGGTGCCCTGGCCGGGCGCCGATGTGACGGTGAGCGTGCCGCCGACGCCGCTCGCGCGGTCGCGCATGGAGACCAGGCCGAGGTGGCGGCCGGCCCGGCGGACGGCGCTCGGCTCGAAGCCCCTGCCGTCGTCCCTGACGTGCAGGACGGCGCCGGCGCCCCGCCGGCCGAGCGCGACGGCGACCCGGGCAGCGCCGGAGTGGCGCAGGGCGTTGTGCAGCGCCTCCTGGGCGACCCGCAGCAGCGCCTCCTCCTGCGCCGCGGGCAGGGCCCTGAGAGAGGAGGCGTCGAGGGTGACCCGGGCGGAGTGCGCCCGGTCGAGGACCCGGATCTGGGTGCGGAGTGTGTTGACGAGGCCGTCCTCGGCGAGGGCGGCGGGCCGCAGCTCGATCACGGCGGCGCCGAGCTCGTCGGCCGCCTCGGCGGCGAGCGCGGCGACCTGCTGGAGCTCGTCCTTGGCGCGCACCGGGTCGCGGTCGACGAGCTTCGCGGCGGCCTGCGCGGTGAGCCGCAGCGAGAACAGTTTCTGGCTGACGGCGTCGTGCAGCTCGTGCGCGAGGCGGGAGCGCTCCTCGGCGATGGTGAGTTCCCGGCTGCGCTCGTACAGGCGCGCGTTGGTCAGGGCGATCGCGGCGTGCTGGGCGAGGATCGAGAGGAGTTCCTCGTCCTCCTCCGTGAAGCCGCAGACCTTGGTCTCCCCGGGGTCCCGGCCGAAGCAGCGCTTGTTGGCGAGGAAGAGGGCGGCGAGGGTCTCGTCGCCGTCCCTGACGGGCAGGCCGAGGAAGTCGGACAGCTCGGGGTGGGTGCGCGGCCAGCCGCCGAAGCGCGGGTCCTCGCGCACGTCGGCGAGGCGCTCCGCCTTCTCGTCGTGGAGCATCGCGGCGAGGATGCCGTGCTGCCTCGGCAGGGGGCCGATGGCACGCCACTGCTCCTCGCTCACCCCGTCCACGACGAACTGGGCGAAGCCCCCGTGGTCGTCGGGGACGCCGAGGGCCGCGTACTCCGCGTCGAGCAGCTCCCTGGCCGAGACGACGATCGTCTGGAGGACGTCCCGTACTTCCAGGTGCCTGCTCATGGCGAGGAGCGCGGTACTCACGGCGGCGAGGCCCGAGCCCGTCGGGCCCGTGCTGGCGGTCATGTGTTCACCGTACCGGCGGACCGCGCGCCGCGTATCGGGCCCGGGACCCGCAGGCGGGGGTCCTGCGGCCTAGGCCGAAATGCCCGCGGGCGCGGGCCCCCGGGGCCGAGGCGGGGGCCGTTCGTCCCTTCTTACCGTGGCGGCGTCGCCCCGGAAGTCCCTGCGGCGGTCCGCGGAGGCGGGCGGCCGCGGGGGCTGCGGGAGCGGGGATTACAAGGACTAAGGGACAGGGAGCTGAAGGAGATGCCGGTAGCAGTGGTCACAGGTGGTTCGAAGGGGCTCGGGCGTGCCCTGGCTGCGGGGCTCGCCGAGCGGGGCTGGGACCTGGTGCTGGGGGCCCGTACGGCCGCCGTGCTCGAGGAGTCGGCAGCGGCGGCGCGCCGGCACGGGACGCGGGTCGCCGCGGTGGCGGGCGATGTGCGGGACGCGGCGCACCGGCGGGAGCTGGTGGCGGCCGCCGGCCGGTTCGGCGGGCTCGACCTGCTGGTCAGCAACGCCAGCGCGCTGGGGGCCGAGCCGCTGGTGCCGCTTGCGCGGCTGCCGCTCGACGGGTTCAGGGCGGCGCTTGAGACCAACGCGGTGGCGGCGCTCGGCCTGGTGCAGGAGGCGCTGCCGCTGCTGCGGGCGAGCGGCAGGGGCGCGGTGGTCGCGGTGAGCTCGGACGCGGCGGCCGAGGCGTACGGGACGTGGGGCGGGTACGGGGCGTCGAAGGCGGCGCTCGACCATGTGGCCGCGGTGCTCGCGGTGGAGGAGCCCGACCTCCGGGTGTGGTCGGTGGATCCGGGCGACATGGCGACGGACCTGTACGCGGCTGCGGTCCCCGACGACCCCGGTCCGCGGCCGGACCCGGGGACGGTGGTGCCGGGGTTCCTCGCCCTGGTGGAGCGGCGGCCTGCGAGCGGCAGGTACGCGGCGCCCGACCTGGTGGCCGGGCGGTGAGCGCGACGGCGCTCGACGCGCTGCGGGTGCCGGACGAGCTGTCGGCGCGGGTGCCGGCCGAGCAGCGGGGGTCGGGCAGGGACGATGTGCGGCTGCTGGTGTCGCGGGGCGCGGACGTGACGCACCGCACCTTCCGCGACCTGCCGTGCCTGCTGCGGGCCGGGGACGTGCTCGTCGTCAACACGTCGGCGACGCTGCCCGCAGCGGTCGCGGGGCGGCTCGGCGACGAGTCGGGCGGCGAGCCGGTGGTGGTGCACTTCTCGACCCGCGGTGACGACGGCCGGTGGGCGGTGGAGCTGCGGGCGCCCGCGGCGGACGGGACGACGGGGCCGCGGCCCGGCGGCCCGGCCGGCGCGGTGGTGCGGCTGCCCGGCGGGGCGCGCGCGGTGTGCGAGGAGCCGCTCGACCCCGCGGGGACGCGGCTGTGGTGGGCGCGGGTGCTCGGCGCCCCCGGCGGCGGGCGGCCGGTGGACGTGCCGGGGCTGCTGCGCGGGTACGGGCGGCCGATCCGGTACGGGTACACGGCACGCGACCAGGCGCTCGGCGCATACCAGACGGTGTTCGCGCTGCCCGAACCCGACGGCTCGGGGTCGGCGGAGATGCCGAGCGCAGGGCGCCCCTTCACGGCGGAGACGGTGGCGGCGCTGGTGCGGCGCGGGGTGCAGTTCGCGCCGCTCACGCTGCACACGGGGGTGGCGTCGGCCGAGGCGCACGAGCCGCCGTACCCGGAGCGGTTCGCGGTGCCGGGGACGACGGCGCGCCTGGTGAACGCGGCCCGTGCGGGCGGCGGCGCGGTGGTGGCCGTGGGCACGACGGCGGTGCGGGCCCTGGAGTCGGCGGCTGACGGGCGCGGTGTGGTGCGGGCGGCGGCCGGGTGGACGGACCTGGTGGTGACGCCGCGGCGCGGGGTGCGGGCGGTGGACGGGCTGCTGACCGGGCTGCACGAGCCCAGGGCATCCCACCTGCTGATGCTGGAGGCGGTCGCGGGCCGGGACGCGCTGGTGCGCGCGTACGGCGAGGCGCTCAACGAGCGGTACCTGTGGCATGAGTTCGGGGATGTGCACCTGCTGCTCAGGTAGCAGAAAACCGCTCACCCTGTGCATTGCATGTGCAACCTCGGGTGAGATCGAGGGGGGTCGCGTGTGAGGCCCGGCATAGGACCCACATCACTTACGAAGGGGATTAGTCGACAAATCTATACCTAATAAGTCGAGGTAAGGCGGGTCAAGGGGGGCGATTCGGGCGCCCCTTTATCCGTCGTTCACGACTATCGGGGGTCGTACGTCACACCTTTGCCTCGGGATTTTGCGGCCGCTAACAATTGCCGACGTCGCCGCCGAGCAGGCAGCTGGCCGCCCGGCCTTCGCGACTCCCCGATCCCGAAGAGGTACGTCTCTATGTCCGCGTCACGCACCCCTGCCTTCCGTCTCAACCTGTCCCGCAAGGTCACCATCGCCGCCACCATGGGCGCGATCGGTGCCGGGTCCCTGGCCTTCGCCGTGGCCCCGGGACACGACTCGGCAGCTGCTGCGTCTCCGGCCCGCACCGTGGCTGCCGCCCCGGTCGCCTGGTCCGGGAGCGAGCAGGCAACGGCCCTGCACGCGAGCATCGCCAAGCAGCAGATAACCGCCGAGAGCGCCGCCAAGGCGCAGGCCGCCGCGTTCACCAAGGCCGCCAACAAGGCCAAGGACGACGAGGCCGCGAAGGCCAAGGCCGCCAAGGCGCACGCCGCGGCCGAGGCCAAGGCGAAGGCCGCCAAGGCCAAGGCGGCCAAGGCCGCGAAGGCCCAGGCCGCAGCGAAGAAGGCCGCGGCCGCCAAGGGCAGGGCCGCGAAGCCGGCCTACGCCAACAACCTGAACGGCTGGATCCGCGAGTCCCTGTCCATCATGAAGAAGCACCACATCCCGGGCTCGTACAGCGGCATCTACCGCAACGTGATCCGCGAGTCCTCGGGCAACCCGAAGGCGATCAACCTCTGGGACATCAACGCCCAGAAGGGGATCCCGTCGAAGGGCCTGCTCCAGGTCATCCCGCCGACGTTCGCGAGCTACCACGTCTCCGGCACCCCGGACAACATCTACGACCCGGTGGCCAACATCGTGGCCGCGTGCAACTACGCCGCGGACAAGTACGGCTCCATGGACAACGTCGACAGCGCCTACTGATCCCGGCCCACCAGGTCCGGCGGCGCGGCCGCACGACCGGTGCGCGGACAGGCCGGAGGGCGGCACCCCGTACGCGCGGGTGCCGCCCTCGGGCCGTCGCCCCTACGGGTCCCGTAGCCCGGGACCAGGGTCCCTGGGCTCCGGGACCCTGGTCCCGGGCTACTTGCGCATGACCTCGGGCTCGTGCCGGCGCAGCAGCCTGGCCACCGCGAACACGCAGACCGCGGCGAGCAGCAGCTGCACACCGACGTCGGTCGCCCACTGGGACGCCTCGTGCGCCCACAGGCCGTCGAGGTGCGTGGGGTCGTCCTTGTCGAAGGGCGGCATCAGGTGCGAGAGGTCGAGCGTGGTGCCCGCGGCGGCGACGCCCCAGCGGGCGGGCATCAGCCAGGCGAACTGCTCGAGGCCCGGGGTTCCGAAGACCTGGAACAGGATGCCGGTGAAGACCACCTGCACGATGGCGAACATCACCAGCAGCGGCATGGTCTTCTCCGCCGTCTTCACCAGTGAGGAGATGACCAGGCCCACCATCATCGAGGTCAGGCCGAGCGCGATCACCGCGAGGCAGATCTCGACGGCCGGCGGCATGAACAGGCCCTCTTCCGGCATGGGCCGGGTGGAGAAGCCGATGCCGCAGATGATGACGCCCTGGAGCGCGGTGATCAGCCCCAGCACGATCACCTTGGACATCAGATAGGCGGAGCGCGACAGGCCGGTCGCCCGTTCGCGCTCGTAGATCACCCGCTCCTTGATCAGTTCACGCACGGAGTTGGCCGCGCCGGAGAAGCACATGCCGACCGCGAGGATCAGGGTGATCGTGCCGGCCGCGCTGTTGAACGCGTGGTGGGCGTCCGGCCGCCCGAGCCCGAACTCCGCCGGGATGACCAGGCTGACCACGCCGAGCACCGCGGGCAGCGCCACCATGAGGATCATGAAGCCGCGGTCGGACGCGATCACCGACACGTAGCGGCGCATCAGCGTCATCAGCTGGGCGCCCCAGCTCTGCGGCTTCGGCGGCCGCACCTGCTGGACCGACGGCATGTCCACGGCCTGCGGGGCGACCGAGTCGAGATCGGCCGCGTACAGCTCGTAGTGCTGGGAGCCGCGCCACCGGCCCGCCCAGTCGTACTCCCGGTAGTTCTCGAACGCGGAGAACACATCGGCCCAGGTGGAGTAGCCGAAGAAGTTGAGCGCCTCCTCCGGAGGGCCGAAGTAGGCGACGGAGCCGCCGGGCGCCATCACCAGCAGCTTGTCGCACAGGGCGAGTTCGGCCACCGAGTGGGTGACGACCAGGACCGTGCGGCCGTCGTCGGCGAGGCCGCGCAGCAGTTGCATCACATCGCGGTCCATGCCCGGGTCGAGGCCGGACGTGGGCTCGTCGAGGAAGATGAGCGACGGCTTGGTCAGCAGTTCGAGGGCGACGGAGACGCGCTTGCGCTGGCCGCCCGAGAGGGAGCTGACCTTCTTCTCCTTGTGCGCGTCGAGCTTCAGCTCGCGCAGCACCTCGCCGATGCGCGCCGCGCGCTCGGCCTCCGCGGTGTCGCCGGGGAAGCGGAGCTTGGCCGCGTACTTCAGCGCCTTCTTGACGGTGAGTTCCTTGTGCAGGATGTCGTCCTGCGGGACCAGGCCGATGCGCTGGCGCAGCTCGGCGAACTGCTTGTAGAGGTTCCTGTTGTCGTAGAGGACGTCGCCCTCGTCGGCCGGGCGGTAGCCGGTGAGCGCCTTCAGCAGCGTCGACTTGCCGGATCCCGAGGGGCCGATGACGCCGACGAGCGACTTCTCGGGGACCCCGAAGGACACGTCCTTGAGGATCTGCTTGCCGCCGTCCACGGTGACCGTCAGGTGGCGTGCCGAGAACGACACCTCGCCGGTGTCGACGAACTCCTCCAGGCGGTCGCCGACCAGGCGGAACGCCGAGTGGCCCACACCGACGACGTCGCCCTGGCCGATCGGGACCGTGCCGGACTTCGCGATGCGCTCGCCGTTGACGTACGTGCCGTTGTGCGAACCGAGGTCGTGGATCTCGAAGCGGCCGTCCGGCGTGGCGGTGAACTCGGCGTGCAGCCGGGAGACCTGGAGGTCGGAGACGACCAGCTCGTTCTCCAGCGCGCGGCCGATGCGCATCACGCGGCCCAGCGACACCTGGTGGAACGTCGTCGGGCTGCGGTCGGCGCGCGCGGGCGCCGCCGCGCCCTGCGGGGCCTCCCGCTGGTGCGGCGGCTGCGCCGCCTGGTGCCGCGGGGGCCGCTGCTGGGTGGCCGGGGCCGCGGCGACCGGCGCGGCAGCGGTCTGCGCGCCCGCGCCCGCGCCCGCGGCGGCGACGGGCTGCGCGGCCGCGCTCAGGCTCAGCAGCGGGCCGTCGGTGGGGTTCCCGAGGTGCAGGGCGCTGCCGGGGCCGAGCTCCAGGCTCTGCACGCGCTGCCCCCGCGCATAGGTGCCGTTGGTGCTGCCGTGGTCCTCCACGGCCCAACTCCGGCCGTTCCAGCTGAGGGTGGCGTGCCGCCACGAGACCCGGGCGTCGTCGAGGACGAGGTCGCCCTGCGGATCCCTGCCCAGGGTGTAGGACCTGGACGGATCGAGGTGCCAGGTCCTTCCGTTCAGTTCCAGTACGAGTTCAGGCACTCCATGCCCCATGTGGTTTCCCCCGAGGTACCCCGGGTCCGAGAATCCCGGGGACGGCGAACATCGTGGGGAACTATTTCAGGCCGGGAGCCGTCGCGGAAAGCCGGGTACCGGCAATACCCGCGATGCGGACGCAACCGGCACAGACCGGCGACCGCCCGTGGACATCACGCCGCCCGCACTCCCCCGGCACCGTGCGTCGCCTTCCGGCCGCGTCCGGTGGGCGGGACGGCGGTCCCGGGGCGGGCACGTGCCCGATACGGTGGAGGCACCATGAGCGCTTTGGAGCCCCCGCAGCCCCCGGCGACCCGCGAGTCGTCCGGCGGCCTCCGCACACTTCTCGTCAAGATCTTCGGGAAGGACCGTCCCGGCATCACGGCGGGACTCTTCGACACACTCGCCGCGTACGCCGTGGACGTGATCGACATCGAGCAGGTCGTCACCCGCGGCCGCATCGTGCTGTGCGCCCTGATCACCGCGCCCGCGTACGCGGGCGCCACCGACGGCGAGCTGCGCGCGACGGTGCACAGCTGGGCGGAGTCGCTGGACCTCGCTGCCGAGATCATCTCCGGTACGGGCGACAACAAGCCCCGCGGCAGCGGCCGTTCCCATGTCACGGTCCTCGGCAACCCGCTGACCGCCGAGTCCACGGCGGCCATAGCGGCCAGCATCACCGGGACGGGCGGCAACATCGACCGGATCTTCCGGCTGGCGAAGTACCCGGTGACCGCCGTCGAGTTCGCCGTGTCCGGCGTGGCGACCGAGCCGCTGCGCACCGTGCTCGCCACGGCGGCCGCCGACATCGGGGTGGACGTGGCGGTGGTGTCCGCGGGGCTCCAGCGCAGGGCGCGGCGGCTCGTGGTGATGGACGTCGACTCCACGCTCATCCAGGACGAGGTGATCGAGCTGTTCGCCGCGCACGCCGGCTGCGAGGCCGAGGTCGCCGCGGTCACGGCCAGGGCGATGCGGGGCGAGCTGGACTTCGAGCAGTCGCTGCACGAGCGGGTGGCGCTGCTCGCCGGGCTCGACGCGTCGGTGGTGGAGAAGGTGCGCGCCGACGTCCGGCTGACGCCGGGCGCCCGCACACTGATCCGCACGCTGAAGCGGCTCGGCTACCAGGTCGGTGTGGTCTCCGGCGGCTTCACGCAGGTCACCGACGCGCTGCGGGAGCGGCTCGGCCTGGACTTCGCCGCGGCGAACACACTGGAGATCGTGGACGGTGTGCTCACCGGCCGGGTGGTGGGCGAGGTGGTGGACCGCGCGGGCAAGGCGCGGCTGCTGCGGTCGTTCGCCGAGCAGGCGGGGGTGCCGCTGGCGCAGACGGTCGCGATCGGCGACGGCGCCAACGACCTGGACATGCTCAACACGGCGGGCCTCGGCGTCGCCTTCAATGCGAAGCCGCTGGTCAGGGCGGCGGCGCACACGGCAGTCAATGTGCCGTTCCTCGACACCGTGCTGTATCTGCTGGGCATCACCCGCGACGAGGTCGACGAGGTGGAGGACGCCGAGACGGCGGAGCTGGTCTGAACGGTGCCCCGCGCGGGGCGGTGCGGGGCCCGGGGCCGCCGCGGCGGCCCCGGGCGCTTGCGGGTCACTTGTGCGGGGCCCAGTACTCCAGCAGGCGGCCGACGCCGTGCTCGACGCTTTTCCAGCTGCCTTCGAAGCCCACGACGGCGAAGGCCGCCGTGGGGAAGGCGCCCTGCGTCATCCGGGCGAGCGAGTCGCCGTCGGCCCCGGCGGAGAGGGCGTCCGCGAGGGCGTGCATGCCGGGGTTGTGCCCGATCAGCAGGAGGTCGGCGACATCGTCCGGTGTCTCGTTCACCAGGGCGATGAGGTCGCCGAGGGACGCCTCGTACAGCCGCTCCTCGTAGACCGTCCTGGGGCGGTGCGGCAGCTCGTGCACCGCGATCTTCCAGGTCTCCCGGGTGCGCACGGCGGTGGAGCAGAGCGCGAGGTCGAATCCGATGCCGGTGTCGGCCAGTCTGCGGCCGCTCGTGGCGGCCTCCGTGCGGCCGCGCTCGGCCAGCGGCCGCTCGTGGTCGGACACCTGCGGCCAGTCGGCCTTCGCATGCCTGAGGAGGACGATCCTGCGGGGTGTGTCGACGCTCATGCCACCCAGCTTCGCACGAAATGCGCCCTCGGGCGCAGGGTGTTGGTGTCTCCGCCGCCTCCCGGCTCCGGGCGGGCGGCACTGCCGCGCGGACGCTCCCTAGCCGAGGAGCGCGAGCTGCATTCCGCGCACGACGTGGGCGAGGGCGTCACCGCCGGCGGCGTGGGCCCCTGAGGGGCCTGCCGCCATCAGCAGGGCGACGAAGGCGAGGGCCGGGAGGACCAGCGCCCACCAGGGCAGCCGGGGCCCGGAAGCGGCTGCGCCGCGGGAGTGTGACGGGCTCGGCACCGACATGACCGCCTCCAGAGGTCTCGCTGCTCAGCACGTGCTGTCACAGAAGAACCTACGGAGCGCGGGGCGGCTTTCCCATCCGGTGGTCCACCCATCTGACCCTGACCCCTGCCCCCTAGGGGTCAGGGGGGCCGGCCCCACCCCGGACGGGTCGGTGACGCCGGCCGGGCGCGGCGGGTCAGCGGGTCACGGCGAGGCGATCGACGCGATGACGCCGATGACCACGAGGATGCCGATGATCGCGCCGAAGACGTAGAGCAGCTTGCGCTGCCCGTTCTGGGGTGAGGGTTCCAGGACTGGCATGGGCTCAGTGTCCCACCCGGGCCTCCCGCTCGATCGTCCGGTCCCGGCCGGCCAGCCAGCCCACCGCCATCTGCGGCAGCAGCAGGCCGGCCATCAGTGCGAGCGGCCAGGTCCAGCCGCCGGTGTGCTGGTAGAGCACGCCCACGAGCAGCGGGCCGGGGATCGACAGCAGGTACCCGGTGCTCTGGCTGAACGCCGACAGCCTGACGACGCCCGCACCCGTGCTGGAACGCATGCCGATCATGGTCAGGGCCAGCGGGAACGAGCAGTTGGACATCCCGAGCAGCACGGCCCACACCCAGGCGCCGCCCACGGGCGCCGCGTAGAGGCCGCCGATGGCGACGAGGCCGCACACGCCGAGGCCGACGACGATCGGGCCCTGGTGGCTGACGCGCGCCGCCAGGCCCGGTATCGCGAAGGCCAGCGGGACGCCCATCACCATGATCACCGCGAGGAGCACCCCCGCGGTGTCGGCCGGGATGCCCGCGTCCCTGAAGCGCTGGGACATCCACCCCATGGTGATGTACGCGCCGGTGGCCTGGAGGCCGAAGAAGACGGCGAGCGACCACGCGGTACGGCTGCGCAGCAGGCTCGGCACGCCGTCGGCGGCCGCTCCCCCCGCGCCCCTGCGCGCGGGCGCCCCCGCGCCCTCGGCCGCTCCCGCGCCTCCGGAAGCGCCCTCGGGCGCCTTCGCGCGGGCCGCGCGCGCTGCCGCGTCGCCCGTGCGCTCGTCGAAGCCGCTGCGGTCCCGCACCAGGGCGAGCCACGGCAGCAGCGCGAGCACGCCGAGCGCCGCCCAGGCGGCGAGGCCGGTGCGCCAGCTGCCGCCCAGCGCGTCCGTGAGCGGGACGGCGGCCGCGGCGGCCGCGGCCGTGCCGAGCGAGACCGCCATCGAGTAGAGGCCGGTCATGGTGCCGACACGGTCGGGGAAGTACCGCTTGACGATCACCGGCATCAGGACGTTGCAGACGGCGATCCCGGCCAGCGCGAGCGCGCTCGCCAGCAGGAACGGCGCGGTGCTCGCGACGTACGGCCGGATCAGCAGGCCCGCGGTGACGGCGGCGAGGCCGGCGCAGACGACCGCGCCGGGCCCGAAGCGGCGCGCCAGGCGGGGCGCGGCGAAGCCGAAGGCCGCGAAGCAGAGCGGGGGCACCGAGGTCAGCACCCCGGCGACGCTGCCGCTCATGTGGAGTCCGTCGCGCACCTCTTCCAGGAGGGCGCCGAGGCTGCCGATCGCCGGGCGGAGGTTGAGCGCGGCGAGGAACATGCTGACCGCGACGAACGGCGACACCCACCGGGCACGGCCCGCGGCGGGGCGGGCGCCGGGCGCCGCGGGGTCCACGGCGAGTGAGCCTGCGGCCTCCGCGCTCTCCCCTGCCGCGATGTCGGCGGCCAGGCGGGTCTCGACGGCGCGTGCGGCCGCCCGGGTGGTCCGTGGGGGCGGGTTCCGATCGTCCTTCATGGAACTATCATAGAATCATGGGATGATTGCTGGCCGGTTGCGTCGTCGTCCACAGAGTCGGCCGGCGGAAACGAGGAGCCCATGCCGCTGTCGACCCCCCGGCGGTCCGCCCTGTCCGACCAGGTCATCGCCCAGCTGCGGAACCAGATCACCTCGGGCGAGTGGCCGGTCGGCACGCGCGTGCCGACGGAGCCCGAGCTGGCCGAGCAGCTCGGCGTGGCCCGCAACACCGTCCGCGAGGCCGTCCGCGCGCTCGCCCACAACGGGCTGCTCGACATCCGGCAGGGCTCCGGCACGTACGTCGTCGCGACCAGCGAGCTCGCCGGGGTGATGCACCGCAGGTTCGCCGGGGCCGACGCGCGCAGCGTGGCCGAGGTCCGCGCCACGCTGGAGTCGTCGGCCGCCCGCCTCGCGGCGGCCCGGCGCACGGACCGCGACCTGCGCCAGCTCGACGCGCTGCTGGAGCGGCGGGCCGACGCCTGGCACACGGCGGACACGGAGGCGTTCGTCGCCGCCGACAGCGCCCTGCACCTGGCGGTGGTGTCCGCGGCGCACAACGAGGTGCTGACGGCGCTCTACGCGGACCTCGGCGACGTGGTGCGCGAGGCGCTGCGCGACCAGGTCAGCGGCGCGCCCGCCACGGAGGGCCTGATGGACCACCGCAGGCTGGTGGAGGCGGTGCGCGCGGGAGACGGGGAGCTGGCGGCCGCCGAGGCGGCGGGGCACGCGCTCAGCTGCCCGCCGGCGGCCGCGCGGGCGTGAGCGGACCGCGTGCGGTGCCCGGGTGCCGCGCCGGCACGGGTTCGTGGGTGATCCACACCGCCGCGATCCGCTGCCAGCACCGCTCGGTGAGCCTGGCGTAGCCCGCCGGGGGGATGTCGGCGGGCGCGCTGTCCGCGTCGATGTCCCACCACTGCCTGCACTCGACGTGCAGCCGCACCCGGTCGGCCGCGGGGTCGGGGTTGTGGCAGTCGGCGACGGCGTGCGAGCCGCTGATCCGCGTCCTGCACGTGGCGCGCCCTGCCCCGTGCGCCGCGGCCGGGGCGGGGGCGGGCGTGGCGGCCCCCGCCCCCGGCGTCCTCGCGGGGCCCTGCGGCTGGGACCACTGGGCGGCCGTGAGGCCCGCGGCGAGGAGTACGGCCGTGGTGAGCGCTGCTGTCCCGCGGTGGCGAACACGCATGAAGCCCGGCACCTCCTGCCCGCCCCCGAGCGGAAGGACCAACCCGTCGGGTCAAGTGTGCGGGCAGGTGCCGGGCTTTTCGACTCGGACGGTCACGGCCCGTGAGCGGACTCGTGACCGTCCGTGCGCGAGGCGTCGTACGAGGGGTGCCGGTGTCAGGCACCCATCATGTGCACGCCGCCGTCGACGTGGACGATCTCGCCGGTCGTGCGCGGGAAGAAGTCCGAGAGGAGCGCGACGACGCCGCGGCCCGCGGGCTCCGGGTCGGAGAGCTCCCAGCCAATGGGGGCGCGGTGGTTCCAGACGTCGGCGAGCTCGCTGAAACCGGGGATGGACTTGGCGGCCATCGAGCCCAGGGGCCCCGCGGAGATCAGGTTGCAGCGGATGTTCTTCTGGCCGAGGTCGCGGGCCAGGTAGCGGCTCGTGGACTCCAGGGCGGCCTTGGCGACGCCCATCCAGTCGTACTTGGGCCAGGCGGTCTGCGCGTCGAAGGTGAGCCCCACGACCGAGCCGCCGCGCGGCTCCATGAGCGGCAGGCAGGCCATGGTGAGGGACTTCAGCGAGTACGCGGAGACGTGCACGGCCGTGGCGACGTCGTCCCAGCCCGCCTCGAGGAAGTTGAAGACGCCCTGCGGGCCGAACGCGATGGAGTGCACGACGCCGTCGAGGCTCGCGTCCGCGCCGAGGTGCTCGCGCACCCGGCCCTCGAGCCCGTCCAGGTGCTCCTGGTTGGTGACGTCGAGCTCGATGACGGGGGCGGGCTTGGGCAGCCGCTTGGCGATGCGCTCGACGAGGGAGAGCCGGCCGAAGCCGGTGAGGACGACCTCGGCGCCCTCCTCCTGCGCCACCTTGGCGGCGTGGAAGGCGATCGACGAGTCGGTGAGCACCCCGGTCACGAGGATGCGCTTGCCGGCGAGGATTCCGCTCATGTGATCAGTGACCCATGCCCAATCCGCCGTCAACGGGAATGACGGCTCCAGTGATGTACGCGGCGTCGTCGGAGGCGAGGAAGCGGACCGTGGCCGCGATCTCGTCCGCCGTGCCGAAGCGCTTGAGCGGCACCTGGTCCAGGACCGCCTCGCGCTGCTCCTCGGGGAGCACGGCCGTCATGTCCGACTGCACCCAGCCGGGCGTCACGACGTTGAAGGTGATGTTCCGCGAGCCGAGCTCGCGTGCCAGGGACCGCGCGAACCCGACAAGGCCCGCCTTGGAGGCGGCGTAGTTGGCCTGGCCCGGGTTGCCCATCAGGCCGACCACGGAGGAGATCAGCACGACGCGGCCCTTCTTGGCCCGCAGCATGCCCCGGTTGGCGCGCTTGACGACGCGGAAGGCGCCGGTGAGGTTGGTGTCGAGGACGGACGTGAAGTCCTCCTCGGACATGCGCATCAGCAACTGGTCCTTGGTGATGCCCGCGTTGGCGACCAGCACCTCGACGGGGCCGTGCTTCTCCTCGATCTCCTTGTACGCCTGCTCCACCTGCTCGGAGTCGGTGATGTCGCAGCGCACCGGCAGGACGCCGAGCGAGGTCAGCTCCTCGGGCGGCTCGCCCGAGCGGCAGGTGATGGCGACCTTGTCGCCTGCGGCCGCGAAGGCGCGGGCGATGGCGAGGCCGATGCCCCGGTTTCCTCCGGTGACGAGAACCGAGCGGCTCAACGGATCACCCTTTCCCTAGCGTGTGCATACTCCGGAAACCTATCGGTAGCGCCGTCACCGGCGGGGATCGCCCCCCGACAGGGCCGCACGACGCGCACTGTCGGGTCTCCACAGTTTCCGCCCGAACGGAAGGCGGCAGCGGGCGGCAGCGGGCCGACCACCCGTGGTTCACTGCCGGTTGACCACGAGGTGCCGAGGTTGAGGAGTGGCCGCTGTGGGCCATGAGGTAGATCAGTCCTTCCTTGAGCTGCCGCTGCGGGCGCTCGCCGACGCCGCGCTCGCGCGGGCGCGGGCGCTCGGCGCCGAGCACGCCGACTTCCGCTTCGAGCGGGTGCGGTACGCGTCGTGGCGGCTGCGGGACGCGAAGGCCGCCGGGTCGTCCGACAGCACGGACCTGGGGTACGCGGTGCGGGTGGTGCACGGCGGCGCGTGGGGCTTCGCCTCAGGCGTGGACCGCACGATGGACGCGGCGGCGCGCGTCGCGGCGCAGGCCGTGGCGATGGCGAAGCTTTCGGCGCAGGTCATCAGCGCGTCGGGCGCGCCCGACGCGGCCGGGGGCCGGGTGGAGCTGGCCGCGGAGCCGGTGCACGCGGAGAAGACCTGGGTGTCGGCGTACGACGTCGACCCGTTCGAGGTGCCGGACGACGAGAAGACCGGGCTGCTCGCCGAGTGGAGCGCCCGGCTGCTGCGGGCGGACGGCGTGGCGCACGTGGACGCGTCGCTGATGACGGTCCACGAGAACAAGTTCTACGCGGACACCGCGGGCACGGTCACCACCCAGCAGCGCGTGCGGCTGCACCCGGTGCTGACGGCCGTCGCGGTCAACGGCGAGAGCGGCGAGTTCGACTCGATGCGCACGCTCGCGCCGCCCGCGGGCCGCGGCTTCGAGTACCTGAAGGGCACCGGCTGGGACTGGGACGGCGAGCTGGAGCGCATCCCCGGGCTGCTGGCCGAGAAGATGCGCGCGCCGAGCGTCACCGCGGGCACGTACGACCTGGTGGTCGACCCGTCGAACCTGTGGCTCACGATCCACGAGTCGATCGGGCACGCGACGGAGCTCGACCGGGCGCTCGGCTTCGAGGCGGCGTACGCGGGCACCTCCTTCGCCACCTTCGACCAGCTGGGCACGTTGCGCTACGGCTCGCCCGTGATGCACGTGACGGGCGACCGCACGGCTGAGCACGGCCTGGCCACGATCGGCTACGACGACGAGGGCGTCGAGGCCCAGTCCTGGGACCTCGTGCGCGACGGCACCCTCGTCGGCTACCAGCTGGACCGCAGGATCGCGCGGCTCGCGGGGTTCGAGCGCTCCAACGGCTGCGCGTACGCGGACTCCCCCGGGCACGTCCCGGTGCAGCGGATGGCGAACGTGTCGCTCAGGCCCGATCCCGGCGGCCTGTCGACGGAGGACCTGATCGGCGGCGTCGAGCACGGCGTCTACGTGGTCGGCGACCGGTCCTGGTCGATCGACATGCAGCGCTACAACTTCCAGTTCACCGGCCAGCGCTTCTTCCGCATCGAGCACGGGCGGCTCGCGGGCCAGCTGCGGGACGTGGCGTACCAGGCGACCACGACCGACTTCTGGGGCTCGATGGAGGCCGTGGGCGGCCCGCAGACGTATGTGCTGGGCGGGGCCTTCAACTGCGGCAAGGCGCAGCCGGGCCAGGTCGCGGCCGTGTCGCACGGCTGCCCCTCCGCGCTGTTCCGCGGCGTCAACATCCTCAACACCACGCAGGAGGCCGGGCGATGAGCGCCGTCAGCACGCCGCACGAGATCGTCGAGCGGGCCCTCGCCCTGTCCACGGCTGACGGCTGCGTCGTCATCGCGGACGAGCACTCGTCGGCGAACCTGCGGTGGGCGGGCAACGCGCTGACGACGAACGGCGTGACGCGCGGCCGCACCCTCACCGTCGTCGCGACCGTGGGCGGGGCACGCGGCACAGCGGCGGGCGTGGTGTCGAGGTCGGCGGTGACGGCTGACGACCTGGAGCCGCTGGTGCGGGCCGCCGAGGCGGCGGCGCGCGGCGCCGAGCCCGCCGACGACGCGCGGCCGCTCGTCGACATCGCGGAGGTGTCGGACGACTTCACGGGCGCGCCGGGCGAGACCTCGTCCGCGGTCTTCGCCGACTTCGCGCCGGCGCTCGGCGAGTCCTTCGCGCGGGCCCGCGCGGGCGGCCGCGAGCTGTACGGCTTCGCCCACCACGAGCTGACCTCCACCTACCTGGGCACGTCCACGGGGGTCAGGCTCCGCTACGACCAGCCGAGCGGCACGCTCGAACTCAACGCGAAGTCCCACGCCCGTACGCGCTCCGCGTGGGCGGGCGTCGCCACCCGCGACTTCGCGGACGTCGATCCGCTGGCGCTCGACGAGGGCCTCGCGCGCCGCCTCGCCTGGGCCGGGCGGAAGGTGGAGCTGCCCGCCGGGCGGTACGAGACGCTGCTGCCGCCCACGGCCGTGGCCGACCTGCTGATCTACCAGCTGTGGTCCTCGGGTGCGCGGGACGCGGCAGAGGGCCGTACGGTCTTCGCCAAGCCGGGCGGCGGCACGCGGGTCGGCGACCGGCTCTCCGAGCTGCCGCTGACGCTGCGCAGCGACCCGGACGAGCCGGGCCTGGAGTGCGCGCCGTTCGTGATCGCGCACTCCTCGGGGGACGACGCGTCGGTCTTCGACAACGGGCTGCCGCTCTCGGCGACGAACTGGATCAGGGACGGCCGCCTCGACCGGCTGGTCACCACCCGGCAGAGCGCCGGGCTGACGGGCCTGCCGGTCGCGCCGGCCATCGGCAACCTGGTGCTCGACGGCCTGGGCGCGGGCGTCGGCGAGCGGTCGCTCGACGAGATGGCGGCGGCCACGGGGCGCGGCCTGCTGCTCACGTCCCTGTGGTACATCCGCGAGGTGGACCCGGCGACGCTGCTGCTGACCGGTCTGACCAGGGACGGCGTCTACCTGGTCGAGGGCGGCGAGGTGGTCGGCGAGGTGAACAACTTCCGCTTCAACGAGTCGCCCGTCGGTCTGCTCGGCCGGGCGGTGGAGGCGGGCCGTACGGAGCGGACGCTGCCGCGCGAGTGGGGCGACTGGTTCACCAGGGCGGCGATGCCGGCGCTGCGGGTGCCCGACTTCAACATGAGCTCGGTCAGCAAGGGCGTGTGAGCGGGGCCGCCCCGGAGTTCCGCGGGCGGCGGGGCGGGCGCGCGGCCCCTCTAGACTGCTGTCGAGACCTTCCGCCCGTTCCGTGCCGCCCGCGGCACGCGCGGGCCACCTTCCACGAGGAGACATGAGCACCGTGACGGACATCGTCGACGATCTCCAGTGGCGCGGCCTGATCGCCGTGTCCACGGACGAGGACGCACTGCGCAAGGCGTTCGCGGACGGTCCCGTCACGGTCTATTGCGGCTTCGACCCGACCGCGCCCAGCATGCACCTGGGCAACCTGGTGCAGATCCTCACGGTCCGCAGGCTCCAGCAGGCGGGGCACCGCCCGCTGGCGCTGGTCGGCGGGGCCACGGGACTCATCGGCGACCCGAAGCCGACGGCGGAGCGCACGCTGAACGCGCCCGAGGTCGTCGCGGAGTGGGTGGGGCGCTTCCAGCGGCAGCTTGAGCCGTTCTTCTCCTTCGAGGGACCGAACGCGGCGATCGTGGTCAACAACCTGGACTGGACCGCGGGTCTCTCCGCGATCGAGTTCCTGCGGGACGTCGGCAAGCACTTCCGCGTCAACAAGATGATCGCGAAGGAGGCGGTGTCGCGCCGCCTCAACTCCGACCAGGGCATCAGCTACACGGAGTTCAGCTACCAGATCCTCCAGGGGATGGACTTCCTGAAGCTGTACCAGCAGTACGGCTGCACGATGCAGACCGGCGGCAGCGACCAGTGGGGCAACCTCACGGCGGGCATCGACCTGATCCACCGGGTCGAGGGCGCGTCCGCGCACGCGCTCGCCACGCCGCTGCTGACGAAGGCGGACGGCACCAAGTTCGGCAAGACCGAGGGCGGCGCCATCTGGCTCGACCCCGAGATGTACTCGCCGTACGCCTTCTACCAGTTCTGGCTGAACACGGACGACCGGGACATCTCCAGGTTCGCCAGGATCTTCAGCTTCAGGTCCCGCGAGGAGCTGGAGGAGCTGGAGCGGCAGACCGAGGAGCGGCCGCAGGCGCGGGCGGCGCAGCGGGCGCTCGCCGAGGAGCTGACGACGCTGGTGCACGGCGCAGAGCAGTGCGCCGCGGCCGTCACCGCGTCGAAGGCGCTGTTCGGCCAGGGCGACCTGGCCGGGCTCGACGAGGCGACGCTGCGCGCGGCGCTCGCCGAGCTGCCGTCCGCGACGGTCGCCGCGCCGCTCTCCGTGGCGGACCTGCTGGCCGAGACGGGGCTCGCGCCGAGCAAGTCGGCCGCGCGCCGCACGGTCAAGGAGGGCGGGGCGTACGTGAACAACGAGAAGGCCGCCGACGCCGAGGCCGTACCCGCCCCCGAGACGCTGCTGCACGGGCGGTGGCTGGTGCTGCGCCGCGGCAAGCGGAACCTGGCGGCGGTCGAGGTCACCGGGGCCTGACAGGGCGCGGCGCGGGCGGCCTGTGCCGCCCGCGCCGGTCGCGCGGCCGTCCGGTCAGACGCGTTCGCGGCGGTTGCCGCGCAGGGACGCCCAGAGCATGTCCCCGACGAACACGATCAGCACGGCTCCGGCGAGTTGCAGCAGGTGGCGTGTCCAGTCGACGCCATTGGTGTCGGCGACACCCAGCCAGCCCGCGGCGGCGTTGCCGAGGATGCTGCCCAGGATGCCGAAGATGATCGTCAGCCAGATCGGGATGCGCTGCTTGCCCGGGATGATCGCCTTGGCGATCAGACCGAGGATCAGACCCACGACGATGACCCACAACCAGTGCATGACGGCCTCCTCATACGGCGCGGTGCGCGGCGCAGGCCCAGTCTGCTGCCCCGGCGCCGCCCGTGCACCCGGAAGGACCCGTACGGGGTGCGGGGCGGGCGGTCCTGCCTTTCCTCGGTGACGCGTGGCGCCCCGGTCTCGATGGGCGGGCCCGCTCGGCGTACCGTGAGGAAGGCCAGGGCCGGGGCGGGTCCGACGGAGAAGCGGGTGAGGGACTGTGCTGCGGAAGCACGACGACGGCGGGGTCTTCCGGATCACCGGGGCCCGTGCGGGTCTCCAGGAGGACGTCAGGGCCAGGCAGCGGCGCTATGTGATCTCCATGGGCGTCCGCACGGTCGCGGTGATCCTCACGGTGGTGCTCTGGGACGTGCAGCGGGAGGTGGCGATCGTCGCGCTCCTGGTCGGGCTGCTGCTGCCGTACGTGGCGGTGGTGATCGCGAACGGCGGCCGGGAGAACGCGACGGCGCTCCCCTCGGCCTTCGTGCCGACGCCCCCGCGGCCGACGCTCCCCGTGGGACCGGGGGCGGCACCCGACCCTGCGCCGGGTGGCGGGGGTGCGAGTGATGAGCGCGTGCGGCCGCGGGACGCCCGGGGCTGACGGGCCGGTCCGGGGCTTCGCCAAGCTCAGGAAAAGCTCAGATCAATCATGCGGTTCGCCTCCAGGCGAACCGGGCCGCGTGACATACTTCTTAGGCGCTCCGCATCCCCCGTCGGAGCGACGGACCGACGCCGGGCAGCTCCCCCCGTGGCTGCCCGGCGTCGTTTGTCTTTCACAGGTCCAGACCAGTCAGGAACCCGTGCCGCCCCCTTCCCCGCCGAGGGACTCCGGGTCACGCCACCGGGTTCTCCAGCAGGGTGACCCGGTTGCCGTCGGGATCGGCGAGGGCGGCGAACCGGGTGCGCTCGCCGCCGGCCCCGACCGGCCCCGCCGCCAGGCCGCGCTCCGCGAGCCCGGCCAGGGCCACGTCCAGGTCGGGCACCTCCAGGTTGAGCAGTGTCGTACCGGCGTGCCCGGGGTCCTCGAAGACCTGGAGCCAGCCGCCCGCGGTGAGGTGCCAGTCGGCGAGCGACGGCATCGGCCGGGTGTCGGCCGGCCGGCCGAGCAGCCGTTCGTACCAGGCCACCGCCGTTTCGATGTCCCGTACCGGCGCGACCATCAGTACCCGCGCGATGTCCATGGGGTCCGCCCTTCCTCGGCGTGGTCCTGCTTCCTCCGCTACCGACCGCCGGGGCCGGCGAAACTCATCGCGGGGCGGGCGCGAGGCGGGTCAGCAGGTGGACGTGTACGCGTACCGGTCGGCCTTGGCGCGTTCGCCGGGGCCGATGACGACGAGTTCGGTGAGCTGGGTGGCGGGGACGGGCCTGCCCGCGATCAGCTTCTGCGCGGACTCCATGGCGACCTCGCCCTCCTGGACGGGGTTCTGGGCGATGAGGGCGGAGAGGGTGCCGTTCTTGAGGGCGGCGACCTCGGCGGAGGCGGCGTCGTAGGCGACGAGCTTGACCTTCTTCGTGGCGTCGGCCTGCTTGAGGCCGGTCAGCGCGCCGATGGCGCCCTGGTCGTTGGTGGAGAAGACACCGGTGAGGTCGGGGTGGGCGGCGAGGGTGGAGGTGATGATCTGGGCCGCCTTCTGCGGGTCGTCCGACTGGTACTGGGCGCCGAGGTAGGTGATGCCGGGGTACTTCTTGATCCCGGCGACGAAGCCCGCGGTGCGGGCGTCCTGGGCGCTGGACCCCGGGGGCTGGGTGATGACGAGGACCTTGCCCTTGCCGCCGGTGAGTTTGTCCATCTCGGCGGCGGCGAGGCGGCCGCCCTTCTCGTTGTCGGTGACGATCCGGCTGCGTACGGGCTTGGGGTCGGCGAGCACCTGGTCGACGGTCACCAGCTTGGTGCCGGCCGCCGTCAGGGCGGTGAGCGGCTGGACGAGGGCGGTGGCGTCGGTGGGGACGACGGCGGCGACGGCGGGCTTGGCCGCGGTGACGGCGTTGACGACGGGGAGCTGCGCGTCGGCGGAGAACGCGTCCCCGGCTGAGACGGTGAGGTCGAGGCCGAGCTGCTTGGCCTTGGCCCTGGCGCCGCAGGCCATGGCGCTGTAGAACGGGCTGCCCTTGACGCCGAGGACCAGGGCGACCTTCCTGGAGCCGCCGGAGGACGCGGCGGATGCGCCGCCCGCGGCCGTGGTGGAGCCGGTGGAGCAGGCGGTGGCCGTGGCGCCGAGCGCGAGGCAGCAGACGAGTGCGGGGACGACGAAGGGCGGCTTGTTCATGGCGTTTCCTCACCGTGGTGCGAAGGGGACGCGGGGCTCGGGGGGCGGCGCGTGAGGCGGGAGCGCAGGCGGCGGCGCTCGCCGCGGTGGGCCGCGTGTCGTTTGAGCTGGTCGGCGTAGACCGCGACGATGAGGACTGCGCCCATGGCGACGGTCTGCCAGAACGGCTGGATGCCGAGGATGACGAAACCGTTGAGCAGGATGATCGGGATGAAGACCCCGACGACGGTGCCGAAGATGCTGCCGATGCCGCCGAACAGGCTGGTGCCGCCGAGGACGACGGCGGAGATCGACGAGAGGTTGTCGGTCGTGTGGCCGTTGATGGTGGTGGTGGCGAAGCGGGCGACGGACATGATGCCGGCGAGGCCCGCGAGGGCCCCGGAGAGCAGGTAGACCTTGACGAGGTGGGAGCGGTTGGGGATGCCGGCGCGGCGGGCCGCCTCGGCGTTGGAGCCGACCGCGAAGGTGCGGCTGCCGAAGCGGGTGGTGTGCAGGACGAGTCCGCCGACGACGGTGACGGCCAGGGCGACCCACACCAGGCTGGGGATGCCGATGAGCTTGCCCGAGCCGATGGCGGCGACGAGCTTCTGCGGCACGGCGCGCACGTCCTGCCCGTCGCTGAGGAGTTGCGCGAAGCCGAGGGCCATGCCGAAGGTGCCGAGGGTGACGATGAGCGCGGGGATCCTGGCGTACGCGACGAGCACGCCGTTGAGCGCGCCGAAGACGGCGCCGGCCGCGACGGCGGCGAGGGTGCCGAGGGCGATGACGCCCCAGCCCGCGGCCGTGGTGCCGTAGGCCGCGCCGGACGTGCCGGACAGGGCGAGCATCGCCTTGGCGCCGACGACGGAGGAGAGGACGAGGACGGTGCCGACGGACAGGTCGATGCCCGCGGTGGCGATGACGTAGGTCTGCCCGATGGAAAGGACCAGCAGGATCGAGGCGTCGACCGCGAGGGTGGAGAGGTTGAAGGGGGTGGCGAACTGGCCGGGGCGCAGGGCGGCGAAGAGGGCGAACAGCAGGATCAGCAGGGGGAAGATCCAGCCTCCGCCGAGCCGCCTGTTCCAGCGGGCCCCCAGCGGCTCGGCCGCCGCCTCGACCTGGACGGCGTCGGTCTTGGTGAACGTGGTCACGGTGCGTGCTCCTCGGTGCTCGGCGCGGACGTCATGGCCGTGACCAGCCGGTCGACGCTCGCCTCGCCGCGGGCGAAGCGCGCGACGCGGCGGCCGAGCCGCAGGACCTCCACGCGGTCGGCGACCTCCAGGACCTGGGTCATGTTGTGGCTGATCAGTACGACGGCGATGCCGCGGTCCCGCACGGACCTGACGAGGTCGAGGACGCGGCCGGTCTGGACGACGCCGAGGGCGGCGGTGGGCTCGTCCATGAAGATCACTTTGTCGGACCAGAGCGCCGCGCGTGCGATGGCGACGGACTGGCGCTGGCCGCCGGAGAGCGAGGCGATGGGCACGTCGGGGGACTTGAGGTAGACGCCGAGGGACTGGAAGAGTGCGGCGCTCTCCCGCCGCATCCGCCTGCGGTCGAGGACGCCGAGGCGGCCGAGCGGCCCGGGGACGGTGAGCTCGCGGCCGAGGAACAGGTTGTCGGCGGCGGCGAGTTCGGGCGCGAGGGCCAGGTCCTGGTAGACGGTGGCGATGCCGGCGCGCTGGGCATCGGCAGGCGAGGAGAACGCGACCTCCCTGCCGTCCAGGAGGATCGTGCCCTCGTCGGGGCGCTCGGCGCCCGAGAGGATCTTGACCAGCGTGGACTTGCCCGCGCCGTTGTCACCGATCAGCGCGCAGATCTCGCCCGGGTACACGGTCAGGTCGGCGCCGTCGAGGGCCTGGACGTGGCCGAAGCGGCGTACCAGGCCGCGGGCTTCGAGCAGCGGCGCCGTCATGACGCACCGGCCCGGGTGCCCAGGTTGTTGGCGGTCTCGAACCAGCGGGCGTAGCCGGCCGCGGTCAGCCGCTCCCAGTGGTCCCAGGCGGCGTCGGCGTCGGGGAACGTCCAGACCTCGGCGGTCGAGAAGTCGCTCTGGCCGCGCACCGTGTACGGGCCCGTGGTGGTGGCCCCCGCGGCGAGCGACGCCTCGCGGACGGCGGCCCAGCGCTCCCGTGCGGCGCGCTGCTCGGCCTCGTCGAGGACATACCAGGCGGTGCGGGGCAGTGCGTAGTGGATCCACAGGGTGTCAGCCATCGGCGGGCTCCAGGAGGTCGAGCAGCGGTGTGCGCCGGCCGGCGTAGTGCCGGGAGGTGGTGAACTTGAAGTCGGCGACCCGCTCGTGCTCGCGCATCGCCGCGTCGATGACGGGGAAGCCGGGGCACTCCCAGATCCCCAGGTGGTGCCAGCGCCCTGCGGCGTCGAGGCGGTGGCGGCCCGCGATGCCGATGCCGGAGGCGACGTCGGATGCGAAGGCCACGTCGCACTCGGCGTCGTACGCGGCACGCTCCTGTGGGGTGGCGGCCTGCCAGGCCGCGTTCCACTGCCACAGCGCGAAGAAACCCCAGGCAGGCGGCGCCGAGCCGGCCTCGGTCCGGGGCACGGGGTCGAATTCGCGCGGCCCGAGCAGCCATGCGGTGCGCAGCAGCGCGTCCCAGCCGGCCGCGCCGAGCCTGGCGGTGCCCGCGAGGGCGGCGGCGCGGCCGGGTGCCTCGAAGGCGCCGACGAAGTCGGCGTCCTGGGCGAAGCCGGTGGCGAAGGCGGTGGGCGGCTCGCTGCGGCCGAACATGCCGCCGACGGAGAGGATCCACCCCTCGTCCGCCAGCCGTGCCAGCTCGGCGGCGACACCGGCGACGGCCCGCCCTGCCAGGGCCTTCGGCAGCGCGGCGCGGCGGCGCGCGGTGAAGAAGGCCACGCACCGGCCGCTGCCGCTGAGCGCGAAGACGTCGGTGGCGCCGCTGAGCGCGCTGGTGCCGCTCACCGCGCCTCCCGCACCGCGTACACCGCGGTCATCAGGCGCTCCACGCGCCGCGGGTCGACGGGGTTCCACCACAGGCCGTCCTCCTTGAGCCACTGGCCGACGATCGCGCCGTCGGCGGCCCGCAGGAGCGAGTCGACCTGGTCGGGTCCGAGTCCCGAGCCGACGACGACGGGCAGGTTGGTGCCCGCGCGCACCTCGTCGACCTCCTGCGGGCGGGTGGGCGAGCCGGTGCGGGTGCCGGTGGCGATGAGCACGTCGGCGTCGAACCACTCGGCGTCGGTGGCCTGTTCGCTGATGTCCCGGTCGGCGGTGACGGCGTGGGCGCCGAACTTCACATGGACGTCGGCGAGGATCCTGACGTCCTTCGCGCCGATCGCGGCGCGGTAGCGGGCGGCGGCGGGGGCGGGGCCGTTGAGGAAGCCCTCGTTGGCGACGTAGGCGTTGACCCACTGGTTGGCACGGACCCAGCGGGCGCCCGCCGCCTTGGCGACGGCGAGGCCGGGTATGACGCCGTTGGCGACGCAGGTGATGCCGAGGGGCGTGTCGACGGCCGCGCGTACCTCGACGCACGCGGCGGTCAGGGCGGCGACCGTCTCGGGCCCGATGTCCTCGGGCCGGGCGAAGGGCATGTCGGAGGCGTTCTCCACCATGATCCCGTCGATCCCGCCCGCGGCGAGGGTACGGGCGTCCCGTACGGCGGCCGCGTAGATCTCGGCGACCGGGGCCCCGGCGTAGCGGGGCGCCCCCGGCAGGGGTGCGAGGTGGATGACGCCGATGACGGGCTTGCTCACCGGGAAGAGTTCGCCGAGCGCGTCGGGCTTCGGGGGCAGGACTTGGGGTGCGGTCACGGTGTACCTCGTCGGGTCGGGGGCGGTGTGGCGCCTGCGGTGTGCGGGGGTACGAGGCCGGAGGCGAGGACGTCGGCGCGTGCGGGGTAGGAGGTCTGGGCGCCGGGGCGCGCGCAGCTGAGGGTGGCGGCGGTGACGGCCTCGGCGAGGGCCTGCGCGAGGCCGTCGCCCGCGGCCGTCCGCGCGGCGAACCACCCGGCGAGGCAATCGCCCGCACCGGTGGTGTCGACGGCGCGGGGGGCGCCTGCGGGCGGCCGGACGTCGAGGGCCGACGAGGGGCCCACGGCGCGTACGCCGTCGGCGCCCAGGGTCAGCAGGACGGTGCGTACGCCGAGCCCGATGAGCCAGTCGGCGGCGTCGCCGCCGAGCGCCTCGGCGGCGCGGCGGTTGCACAGGACGGCGGCGGCGCCCGCGAGCACGGGCGCGAGGGATGCACGGTCGGCGGGGAGGGTGGCGGGTTCCAGGTCCACCGACCAGGGCACGCGCGCCGCACGGCAGGCGGCGGCGAGTGCGGCGGCCCCCGGCAGGTCGTAGGCGGCGGTGTGCACCCAGGACGCGGCGGCGGGGCGCGCGGCGCGCACGGCGTCCGCCGGCGGGTACATGGTCGCGCCCGGCACGAGGACCAGGCGCTTCTCGCCCGCGGCGTCCACCAGGATCAGCGCGCGGCAGGTCGGCCCGGCGACGGGCGCCGCGGCGACCTCGACGCCCGCCGCGCGGAGTTGGGCGACGGCGTCGCGGCCCGCCGCGTCCTCGCCGACCGCGCAGACCAGGCGGGAGGCGGCGCCGGCGAGCAGGGCGGCGTACGCGGCGTTGGCCACCACGCCGCCCGCGTGGTCGGCCGCGGCGTCGGCGACGACCTTCTCGTCCGCGTCCGGCACATGGCCGACGGACAGGGTGGTGTCCATCCCGATGTCTCCGGCGAACAGCACGGTCATGGCCGCACCAGCTCCACCCGGAAGCGGTAGCGGTCGGCCCGGTAGCGGGTGACGACGTATTCGAGGACCTGGCCGCCCTCGGCGCGTGAGGTGCGGCGTGCGGTGACCACCGGGTCGCCCGGGGAGAGACCGAGGTGCTTGGCGAGTTCCTCGCCTGCGGCCTCGGCCTCGATGAACTGGCTGCCTGAGGCGATCCGCAGGCCCGATGCCCGCTCGATCCAGGCGTAGAGCGAGCCGTCGTCGAGGTCGCCGGGCGCCGGCTGGCCCGCGGTGAGCGTCGCCGGGTGGAGCCACACCACGCTGTGGGCGATGGCGGTGCCGTCGGCGAGCAGGAGGCGCTGTACGCAGGTGGTGTGGGTGGCCGGGTCGACGTCGAGCCCTGCGGCCGCCTCCGAGGTGACCCGGGCGGCGCGGACGGACAGCGTGCGGGCGCCTGGCCGCAGGCCGCGCGAGCGCATGTCGTCGCCGAATCCCGAGAGCAGGTTGAGCGGCTGGTCGACCTGCGGGGCCAGCACGATCGAGCCGCGCCCCGAGGCCCGCGCGACGAGCCGCGCGTTCTCCAGGTCGTCGAGCGCGGACCGCGCCGTCGTCCTGCTCACCTTGAACCGGCGGCCGAGCACGGCCTCGGAGGGCAGCGCGTCCCCCTCGGTGAACTCGCCCTTCTCGATGGCCCTGCGGAGCCGGTCGGCGATCTGGAACCACTTCGGCAGCGGACCCGTCTCCAGGTCCTCGTCATCCCACGACATGCGGCACATCGTCACAACGTCATGACGTTTGCGACAAGACCCGTGACGTAAGCAGTCTGTTTCGGCCACGTTGCCCGCCGGCCGGCGTGCGGCAGGGACGCGGCAGGGACCCGGGCCCCTGCCACCCGGGAACCGCCGCCGGGGGCTCGCCTAGGCTGGCGGGGTGACCTCAGCAGAACTCCCCGCACCGATCTGCTCGGCCAAGGCGTGCAAGGCGCCCGCCGTGTGGGTGCTCGCCTGGAACAACCCCTCGCTGCACACCCCGGAGCGGCGCAAGACCTGGCTCGCCTGCGAGGAGCACCGCGAGCACCTGTCGGCGTTCCTCGGCGCGCGCGGCTTCCTCAAGGACGTGGTGGCGCTGGCCGAGTGGGAGTCACGCTAGGCGGTTTCGTATCGCCTACAAGTTCCGGACCGGCACGCAATGGGTCCGCCTGCCGGAGAAGTACGGCACCTGGCGAGGGGTCTGCAACCGGCTGCGGATGTGGGCCGTGGACGGCACCCGGGAGCGGGTGTTCACCGCTCGGGTGGCACAGGCCGACGCGGACGAGGACCTCAGCTGGGGCCGTCTCGGTCGACTCCACGCTCGTGCGGGCCCACCAGCACGCGGCCGGAGCCCGCACAAAGGGGCCCCGGCGGGCGAACCCGGCGACCACGCCACCGGCCGCTCCCGCGGCGGACTGGCCACAAAGACGCACCTCGCCGCCGGCGCCCGCTGCCGGCCCCGCACGTTCGTTCTCACCGCGGACCGGGCCGGTGATGCGCCTGCCTTCCCCCAGGTCATGGCCCGCCTGCACGTTCCCCGCCCACGGGGCAGTCATGGCGGAGCCATGGCGACCGACGACAACGCGGCGAGTGGGGGTCCCCCGGCCGGAGGCTGGGGGAGGTGCCGGGGCACGCGAGCCCGGCATGATCCAAACGAGAGGCCCCAGCAGCGGATGGCGCGTTGGGGGCTCTGTCCGGTCGTCCGCGACGATGCGCAGGATGTTGTCGGTGCGCCGCTGTGGGTGGGCCGTGTCCAGGGTGGTGCTCAGGGACCCCCAGCGGTCGAAGGCCGTGTAGCCGTCCGGCAGGTGCCGACCGTCCGACTCCCGGACGACTCTCCACTGCAAGTCGCCGTGCGCGAAGCTGTACTCCTCGTCCGCGGGTGCGGATCACGAAGTCGCGGCCGCGCCCGAGCCCGTCGTCGGTTTCTTCGGGTGCGGCTGCACCTTCTGCGTGCCGGGTGTTCAGCTTCATGGTCCCGTGCTGGTCGGCGAGCGGGGCGGCCACGCCCACCACGGTCTGGTGGGCGTCGCCGGGTACGGGAGCGGTGCCGGGGTCGCGTGCAGGGCGCGCACGGTGGTGGAAGCGTGCCGGGCGACGTAGCGGATGTCCGCTACGGGGCGCGGGTCTCGCCGTAGTTGCGCCAGGTGATATGGAAGGCGTCGGCGGCGCCGGAGGAGAGGGGGCCGGGCTCGGCCAAGAGGTTGGCACCGGTCGGCGCGAGCGCCGTGTCCTGGACGAGCAGCGTCTTGACCAGGGAGGCGTCCGGGACGTCGCGCAGTGCCCGGTGCCGCACGATGTACCCGCCCCAGTTGCTGGAGCTCTGCGAGCCGAGCCGCGGGGCGGCGGACCGCACCGCAGCAGCGCCGAGCAGTAGCCGGGCCTTCACGATGCCTGACCACGCCATGCCGAGCCCCCGTCCGTCCACCGGGCCGGGCTGCCGCCGTGATCGGCGGGCCCGCCCCGAGGCCCTCATCGCACCACGGCCGCCGCCTCCTGTGACGGCGCGAACCGGCCATCGCGCGCGCACCCGCGCCCGGTCGGCCTGCGGCCCTGCTCAGCCGCCGATCGCCGACATCGGGCGGGAGGGCTGGAGGAACGAGGGGTCGTCGAGGCCGGATCCGGCCTTCTTGCCCCACATCGCGATCCGCCAGATCCGCGCCAGCTCCTCGTCCTGCGCGCCGTCGCGCAGGGCGGCGCGCAGGTCGGTCTCCTCGGTCGCGAAGAGGCAGGTGCGCACCTGGCCGTCGGCGGTGAGACGGGTGCGGTCGCAGGCCGCGCAGAACGGCCGGGTGACGGAGCCGATCACCCCGACCCGGTGCGGCCCGCCGTCCACGATCCACCGCTCGGCGGGCGCGGCGCCACGCGCCTGCTCGCCCTCGGGCTCCAGCCGGAAGCGGGTGGCGAGGGACTCCAGGATGTCCCCGGCGGTGATCATGCCGTCGCGCTTCCAGCCGTGCTGCGCGTCGAGCGGCATCTGCTCGATGAAGCGGAGCTCGTAGTCGTTCTCCACGGCCCAGGCGAGCAGGTCGGGGGCCTCGTCGTCGTTGAGCCCCGGCATCAGGACGGTGTTGACCTTGACCGGGGTGAGCCCGGCGGCACGCGCCGCCTCGAGGCCCGCGAGCACGTCCTCGTGCCGGTTGCGGCGGGTGAGGGTCTTGAAGACCTCGGGGCGCAGGGTGTCGAGGGAGACGTTGACCCGGTCGAGCCCGGCCGACTTCAGCGCCTCCGCCGTGCGCTTGAGCCCGATGCCGTTGGTCGTCAGCGACATCCGGGGCCTGGGTTCGAGGGCCGCGACCCGCTCCACGATCCCGACGAGCCCGGGCCGCAGCAGCGGCTCCCCGCCGGTGAAGCGGACCTCGGTGATGCCGAGCGAGGTCACGGCGACCCGGATGAGGCGGACGATCTCGTCGTCGGTGAGCAGCTCGGACTTGCCGAGCCACTGGAGACCCTCCTCCGGCATGCAGTACGAGCAGCGCAGATTGCACCGGTCCGTGAGCGACACCCGCAGATCGGTGGCGACCCGGCCATACGTGTCAATGAGCACTGTGCGGCCTCCCGGTATCGCTGATCCGACGCCTCCGAGGGTACGTCAGCCCCGGGGCGCGGCGTGTACCCCGTTTGCCATGAGCCGGACAGCCCCGCGTCGTGCGGTCCTACGGCGCGCTTCCGCACGTCCGCGCGTCCGGGCGGGACGCAGGGCCCGGCGCGGGGCGCCCGCAGGGCCGAGCGCACGGCCGGGCCGGTGTCTTTTCGGCCGGGGCGATTGATGGACCCCGGCCGGCGGGATAAGTTCCTTCGTCACGCACGCCATGTCATGAACACAACGATGGCGGGTCCCGGCCCGCCGCCGCACCGCACGGACGACACCGCCGCACCGCACGGAAGTGGAGATTCCATGGCCCGCAGGGAACACGACGCCCGTCCACGCCGCCCGCGCAGACGGCGGCCCGCCGCGATCGCCGCAGCGGCCGTCATCGCCGCCTCGCTCGGCCTGCTGCCCGCCACCGCCGCCGCGGTGCCCGCCGCCCCTGCCGCGACCACAGCGGCAACGGGACCGAACCTGACCTATGTGGTCAACACCCGCGGCGGGCTCGTCACCGACACGCTCGTACGGCACGCCCTGACCCGCGCGGGCGGCACCCTCGTCACCTCGTACGACAGGATCGGCGTGCTCGTCGCCACCTCGCGCGACCCCGGCTTCGCCGCGGCGATGCGGAAGGTGTGGGGCGTGCAGTCGGCGGGCGCGACCAGGACCGCGCCGCTGCCCGCCGAGTCGGTGGCGGACGAGGGCGCGCCGAAGCCGCTGTCCGCCGCGCAGGCCGCGGCGGCCGGGCGGGAGCGCGCGGCGGGCCAGGACCCGCTCGAACCGCTCCAGTGGAACCTGCCGGCCATCAGGGCGGACAAGGCGCACGAGCGGACGCTGGGCAGCAGGAGCGTCACGGTCGGGGTGATCGACACGGGCGTCGACGACACCCACCCGGACATCGCGCCCAACTTCGACCGCGCGGCCTCGGTCGACTGCGTGAGCGGGAAGCCGGACACCTCGCCCGGCGCGTGGCGGCCGACCGCGCAGGACAGCCCGCACGGCACGCACGTGGCCGGCGAGATCGCGGCGGCGAAGAACGGCGTGGGCATGACGGGCGTCGCGCCCGGCGTGCGGGTGGCGGGCATCAAGGTGGCGACGCCCGCGGGCCTCTTCTACACGGAGTCGGTGGTCTGCGGCTTCATGTGGGCGGCCGACCACGGCGTGGACGTGACCAACAACAGCTATTACACCGACCCGTGGTACTTCAACTGCATCGACGACCCGGACCAGAAGGCCCTGGTGGAAGCGGTCACCCGGGCGAGCAGGTACGCCGAGAGCCGGGGTACGGTCAACGTCGCGGCCGCGGGCAACGAGAGCTACGACCTGACGGCGCCCACGCTCACCGACCCGTCGAGCCCCGACGACGGCACCCCCGTCCCCCGGGAGGTCGACACCGCGAAGTGCTACGACATCCCGACCGAGCTGCCGGGCGTCGTCACGGTCTCGGCGACCGGCGCCAAGGGCCTGAAGTCGTCGTACTCGAACTACGGGAACGGGGTCATCGACATCGCCGCGCCCGGCGGCGACAGCGACGCGTACCAGAAGCCCGCGCCGCCGGCCCGGAGCGGTCTGATCCTCGGCACCCTGCCGGGCGGCGGCTGGGGGTACATGGCGGGCACGTCGATGGCGACGCCACACGTGGTGGGCGTCGCCGCGCTGATCAGGTCGGTGCACCCGCACGCCTCGGCCGCCGCGGTCAAGGCGCTGCTGTACGGGGAGGCCGACGCGAGGGCGTGCGGGAAGCCGTACGACATCAACGGCGACGGCACCGTGGACGCGGTGTGCGAGGGCACGGCGCGGCACAACGGCTTCTACGGCGCGGGCGTCGCCGACGCGCTGGACGCCGTGCGCCGCTAGGCGGCGGCGCACGCGGGGCGCGGGGGCGTACGCCTCCCCCGCGCCCCGGTCCTCCCCGGGGCCTCCCAGGGCTGCCGCTCAGAAGGCGATGAGGACCTTCAGCGCCTCGCGGTCGTTCATCGCGCGGTAGCCCTCGGCGACCTGGTCGAGCCCGATGGTGCGGTCGAAGACGGGCGACGGGTCGATCGTGCCGTTGACGACGTCCTCCAGCAGTTCGGGCAGGTAGCGGCGGACCGGCGCGATGCCGCCGCGCAGCCCGATGTTGCGGTCGAAGAGGTGGCGCAGGTCGATGCCGTCGCCGCTGCCGTGCGGCGCACCGACATAGCCGACCGAGCCGCCGGGGCGGGTGATCCGCAGGGCGGTGGTCATGGACTGCTCGGTGCCGACGGCCTCGACGACCGCGTGCGCGCCCTCGCCCTTCGTCAGCTCGCGCACCGCCTCCACGGCCTCGTCGCCGCGCTCGGCGACGACGTGGGTGGCGCCGAACGACCTGGCGATGTCGGTCCGCGCGGTGTGGCGGCCCAGGATGACGATCTGCTCGGCGCCGAGGCGCCTCGCGGCGAGCACCGCGCACAGGCCGACCGCGCCGTCGCCGACGACCGCGACGGTCCCGCCGGCGCGCACGCCCGCGCCGACGCACGCGTGGTGTCCCGTGCCCATCACGTCGGAGAGGGTGAGCAGGGAGGCGAGCATCCGGTCGTCGGACGCGGCCTCCGCCGGCAGCTTGACGAGGGTGCCGTCGGCGTACGGCACACGGACGGCCTCGCCCTGCCCGCCGTCCTGCGCGAAGCCGCCCCAGCCGCCGCCGTGCACGCAGGACGTCTGCACGCCCTCGCGGCAGAAGTCGCAGACGCCGTCGGAGTACATGAACGGCGCGACGGCCAGGTCGCCCGGTGCGAAGCCGGTGACCTCGGAGCCGGTCTCGGTCACCACGCCGAGGAACTCGTGCCCGATGCGCTGGCCAGGCCGCGGCCCCTGCGCCACCTCTCCGCGGTAGGGCCACAGGTCGCTGCCGCAGATGCAGGCGCGCAGGACCCGCACGACCGCGTCGGTGGGCTGCCGCACGACCGGGTCGGGGACCTCCTCGACCTCGATGTCGTACGGGGCGTTGATGACAGTGGCACGCATTCCGGTGTTCCTCGCTCCAGGTCGCGGCGGGCGCGGTGCCGGGCACGCGCGGCGCGGTCCTGCGGCCCGCACGGCCGCGGGACGGGCTGACGGCCGAGGCCTGTCCGTACGCCGCGTGTCCGGCACCCTGCGGACGCCCCTCACGGTACGCGCGTCCCCCGCGCCCGGCGCGCCGCCCCGCCCCGGCCCCCATCGTGGGTCGGCTCGGAGCGACGCGGCCCGGCGCAGCGAGGGGCGGCGCGGTCCGGCACAGCGCAGTCCGGCCCAGCGAGGGGCGGCGCGGCCCGGAGCGGCCCGGGGCGGCGCGTGCCGCCCCGGGGCGGCACGGCGCGGGGGGCGGCGCGGCCCGGGGCGAGGCGCTCGATGTGAGGCGGTACGGCGCGACGCGGTGCGGCGTCAGTCGATGCGGCGCGGCGCGACGGTGTGGGGCCGCTCAGCCGATGCCCGCGGCGCCGAGCAGCGCGCCCGCGGCGTAGGTGACGCCCATGGCGACCGCTCCGCCACCCACGTTGCGCAGTAGCGCCCGGCCGACGGGGGCGGCGCCGAGGCGCGCGCTGCCCCAGCCGGTCAGCGCCAGCGCGGCGAGCACCGAGAGCACCGTCACGGTGAGCCGCCACGGCTGCGGCGGCAGCACGATCGCGAGGAGCGGCAGCAGCGCGCCCGCCGTGAAGGAGAGGAAGCTCGCGCCCGCCGCGCGCCAGGGGTCGGTGAGGGCGTCCGGGTCGATGCCGAGCTCCTCGCTCGCGTGGGCGCGCAGCGCGTCGCGGCGCGTCAGCTCGCGCGCCGCCCTGGCCGCGACCTCTTCGGAGAGCCCACGCTCCCTCAGCAGGTCGGCCAGCTCGGCGAGTTCCTCCTCCGGCTGCTCGCGCAGCTCGCGGCGCTCGACGGCGAGGGCGGCGCGCTCGGAGTCGCGCTGGGTGGAGACCGACACGTACTCCCCCGCGGCCATCGACATCGATCCGGCGAGCAGCCCCGCGAGACCCGCCGTCAGAAGCGCGCCGCGCGCCGGGGTCGCGCCCGCGACACCGACCACGATGCCCGCCGTGGAGACGATGCCGTCGTTGGCGCCGAGCACCGCGGCGCGCAGCCAGTTGAGGCGCGGGCCGAGCGCGTCGCCGTGCTGCTCCTCGTGGGCTCCCCCGCCTCCCCCGGGGCGCGCACCGCGGCGCGCTTCGCCCGGTTCGCGCGGATCGTCCGGCGAACCGCCGTGCCCGGTATCCGTGTTCGTCACTGCGGGAGCGTCTCATCCGGAGCGCCCCGGGGCCGCTGCGGCGTGCGGGCGGCGCGCCGCGCTGTCGGTGCGGGCCCGTATCCTCTGTGACCATGCTCGACGACCGTACGACAGCAGCGCCATGGCCGGCCGCGTATCCCCGGGGGTACGCGGTCGTCGACGTGGAGACCACCGGACTCGCCCGGGACGACCGGATCATCTCTGCTGCCGTCTACCGGCTCGACGCGCGCGGCGAGGTCGAGGACCACTGGTACACGCTCGTCAACCCGGAGCGCGATCCGGGGCCCGTATGGATTCACGGACTCACGAGCGAGGTGCTCGAAGCCGCGCCCCTCTTCCCCGACATCGCGGCGGAGTTCGCGGCGCGGCTCGACGGCCGGGTCCTCGTCGCGCACAACGCCGTCTTCGACTGGTCGATGATCGCCCGCGAGTACGCGCGGGCGCGGCTGACGGCGCCGACCAGGCAGCGGCTGTGCACCATCGCGCTCTCCAAGGAACTGGGGCTGCCGCTGCCCAACCACAAACTGGAGTCGCTCGCCGCGCACTTCGGCGTCGTGCAGCAGCGCGCGCACCACGCGCTCGACGACGCGCGCGTGCTGGCGGAGGCGTTCCGCCCGAGCCTCCGGGCGGCGGCACGCGGGGGCGTGCGGCTGCCGCTGCTCGAATGCCGCCCGCTGACGGAGTGGACGGACAGCCCCGCGCGACCCCGCGTGGGCTACCAGCCGTCGGGCGGGCACGGCTACGCGCGCAGTTGGCGCGCCTCGCGCAAGCGCCCGGCGTGCCCGTACCCGAACCCCGGGCGCTACGAGCCGGGCGGGACGCTGGTGCAGGGCATGCGGGTGGCGTTCTCCGGCGACACCTCCGTCGACCGCGACCTGCTGGAGGACCGGGCCGTCGAGGCCGGGCTCCACGTGGCGACGAGCGTGTCGCGCCTGACGAGCCTCCTCGTCACCAACGACCCGGGATCGACGACCTCGAAGGTAGTGAAGGCCGCCGCCTTCGGCACCCCGGTGCTCGACGAGGCGGCCTTCTGCCACCTGCTGCGGGACGTGGCGCCCGCGGGGCGTCCCGCCGTGCCGCCGCCCGCGCCCGCGCCCGACGCCGAGGGCTGAGCGCCCGGCGGCCGGGCCGGGCGGCCCGCGTGGTAACGATGTCCCCATGGATCTCGGACTGAAGGACCGTGTGTACGTCGTCACCGGCGGCACACGAGGGCTCGGGCGTGCCGCGGCGCAGGCGCTCGCGGAGGACGGCGCGAAGGTCGTGGTCTCGGGCCGCGACGGCAAGCAGGTCGCGGCGGCCGCCGCCGACCTGGGCGCGGGCGGCGCGGCCGTGCTGGGCGTCGCTGCGGACAACGCGGACCCGACGGCCGCGCAGCGCCTGGTGCACGGCGCGAAGGAACGCTTCGGCCGGTTCGACGGCGTGCTGGTCAGCGTCGGCGGGCCGCCGGCCGGCTCGGCGGCCGACACCGCGGACGAGCAGTGGCAGGACGCGTTCGAGTCGGTCTTCCTCGGCGCGGTCAGGATCGCGCGCACCGCGGCCGAGGAGCTCGGCGAGGGCGGCGTGATCGCGTTCGTGCTCTCCGGGTCCGTGTACGAGCCGATCCCCGGCCTCACCCTCTCCAACGGGCTCAGGCCAGGGCTCGCCGGCTTCGCCAAGTCCCTCGCGGACGAGCTGGGTCCGCGCGGCATCCGCGTGGTGGGCCTGCTGCCCGCCCGTATCGACACCGACCGGGTGCGCGAGCTGGACGCGCTGGGCGGGGATCCCGAGGCGACCAGGGCCGCGCAGGTGGCGCGCACCCCGCTGCGCAGGTACGGGACGCCCGAGGAGTTCGGCAGGGTCGCGGCGTTCCTGCTCTCCCCCGCGGCCTCCTACCTCACGGGCCTGATGGTCCCGGTGGACGGCGGCGCACGGCGCGGCTTCTGAGGGGCCGCGCGCCCGGTGCGCGAGGGAACGGCAGGGGCGTCCGCGTCACCTGACGCGTTCGGCCCGGTGGCGGGCGGCGCGCAGGCGGACCTCGGCGGGCAGCGAGTCGAGGCCCGCCGACTCACGCGCGTGGGCCAGGGCCTCGTCCGTCACACGGGCGAGGGTCGCATCGGGCGCTGCGTACGGTTCGAGCAGGACCTTCATCCGGGCGGCGGGCGCGCGCCTGCGGCGCCCGGTCAGCAGGGCCTGCGCGCGGGAGACGCCCTCGTCCGCCTCGGTCTCCCGCTCCAGGACGTCCTCCAGGGCGCGTCCGCACACGCGGGCGCCCTCCCCGTCGCCGCTGTCGACCAGCACCTCGGCCAGCCGCGCCCGCCTGAACTGGGCCAGCAGCCACCACAGTCCGAGCAGCAGCAGGACGGCGAGCGCCGCGATCACCACGGGCCAGAACCACCCCTCGCCCCGCCAGCGGTAGCGGTCGGCATGGCTGAGCAGGGTGTCGTGCGGCCCGCTGTACGGCCACCAGGACGGGACGGACCAGCCGGCGCCGACCGCGACCACCACGCCGCCCGCGCACAGCAGGACCAGGCCGGCCAGGCAGAGCGCCAGCCGGTTCACGAGCCGCAGCAACCGGAACATCCGTCGTCACTCATCCCTTCTTCGGGGGCCTTGCGACCTTCACCCTGACCGCGGGCGGCTTCGCGAGGCCGAGGTCGCGCACGCCCGCGGCGAGCGCGTCCGCCAGGTCGCCGCGCACGTCGTCGAGCGGCCTGAAGTGGGCCTGCGCGCGCGCCGTCGCCCGGTGCCGCTTCACCTTGACCCGGACGGACTGCACGCCGGGCACCTCCATCGCACGGTCGCGCAGCACCAGCGCCGCCGCGTCCCGGTCGAGCCCCGCGCGCACGGCGGGCCCGCGGCCGAGCATCGGCAGCACCGCCCGCAGGCCGGGCGTGACGGCGAGCCAGATCAGCCAGACGCCGAGCGCCATCGCCACGGACCCGCCGACGAGGGCCGCCGTGCTGTCGAGGTGCCGTTCGGCGAGCTCCCGCGCGAGACGGCGCCGCCAGTACATGGCGGGCCGGTCGGCCCGTACGGAGACCACGTCGTACAGCATCAGTCCCGAGGCCCCGAGCAGGACGGCGGCCGCGAGCGCGGCGGGCACGCGCCTGCTCGACCAGAACCGGCCCGCGCGCCGGTGCCCCTGCGGGGCCCGGTCGGCACGTCCGGTGTTTCCGGTGCCGCCCGGCCGCTCGCGCGGGGCGTCCCGCAGGGTCTCGGTGGGCCGCTCGTGGCTCATCGGGGTCCTCCTGACGCCGTGGTGCGGGAGTCGACCGAGTGCAGCCGCTCGACCTGGACCTGCACCTCCGGCACGGTCATCCCCGCCAGGTGATTCACCCGTTCCGCGACCCGCAGCCGGACGGCGCCGCACTGCGCGCCGATGTCCGACGGGTAGTCGAGTTCGAGCCCGACGCGGACGCGCGCGTGGTCCTTGTGCACGGTGACCGCGGCGTGCGGCACGTCGCCGCCCTCGGGGACCCCGTGGAAGAGGGCCTCGCGGGCCGCCTGCGCCGCGATCTTGGCGACGACGCGGTCCGCGATCGTCGTCGAACCGCGCTCGCCCGGCGCGACGTCGTCCGGGTCCGGCGCCGTGTGGGCCGTCGTCACGACGCGCTCACCGCCGCCAGTCGCCGCGGTCGCGGTCGCGGTCCCGATCCCGGTCGCCGCGGCTGCGGAAGAAGTCCCCCGCTTCCAGGTCGCCGTCGGCGAACCGGCCGAGGAGGAAACCGATCGCGCCGAGCACGGCCACGACCACGAACGCGCCGAAACCCCCGAAATATCCGGCGAACCCCAGTGCCACGCCGGCCGCGAGGCCGGCCACCGCCATGCTCATCCCGTACTCCGCTCACTGTCGGTTGCGCTGTCTGCCGGGCCGGGGGCCCGCCGTCTCACCGGCTGCTCACTGCAGGCGGGAGTCCTGCTCGTCGTCGTCCTCGTCGTCGGGCAGCTTGACGTCGCTGACCGCGATGTTGACCTCGACGACCTCCAGGCCCGTCATGCGCTCGACGGCCGCGACGACGTTCTCCCGCACATCGCGTGCGACGTCGGCGATCGCCACGCCGTAGTCCACGACGATCTCCAGGTCGAGCGCCGTCTGCACCTCGCCGACCTCGGCCTTGACGCCGCGCGTCACGGATTTGCCGCTGCCGCCGCCAGGGACACGGTCGCGCATCGCGCCGAAGGTCCGCGACACGCCGCTGCCCATGGCGTGCACGCCGACCACGTCGCGGGCAGCGAGGCCGGCGATCTTCTCGACCACGCCGTCCGCGATGGTCGTACGGCCGCGCGACGCGGGCGCGCCGCCGCCGCGCTTGCCGGAGGACGAACCGCCGGACGACTGGCCACTGGAGGATCCGGACGGCGAAGGCGTCGTGCTCGAGCCGCCGGAGCCGGTGGAGCCGAACTGGTCACGAGGTGTGTTCTCAGGCATAGCCACTCGTCCCTTTCCGGACTGTTTGCTGCTCTCTGTCCCACATTAGGTGCGCTTGCCGGACTGCGCGCCGGGAATGCGGCAGGCTGCCTCCATGACGACTGCGCACGACACGCACGGCAGCGAGGGGTGGCAGGCGGGGGTACGGCGGCGGCTGGGCCTCGGCAGGCTGCTGCCGCTCGGCTCAGCGGAGGACGGCTCCTGGCTCGCCGAGCGGGCCGCCGCCGGGGCCCTGCGGGCCGCGGGAGAACAGGCCACGGCAGGGGCCGCCGTCCTCGGCAGGCTCCGGGTGGGCCCTGCGGAGGACCCGGCGGAGCGGGACGGCCAGGGAGAGGGGGCCGCAGGGGAGGGCGCCGGGCCGCCCCCGCCACCGAGCGCGCTGCCGCCGGGGCCGCTCGCGGTGCGGGCCGAGTTCGAGGCGGGG
Organism: Streptomyces sp. NPDC047002; assembly: GCF_040704505.1. Classification (NCBI taxonomy): domain Bacteria; kingdom Bacillati; phylum Actinomycetota; class Actinomycetes; order Kitasatosporales; family Streptomycetaceae; genus Streptomyces; species Streptomyces sp. NPDC047002. The sequence goes on along the minus strand of NZ_JBEYWC010000037.1, from coordinate 26,245 downwards.
CACGACGAGCCGCTGCCCGCGGTGGCCGAGCGGCTCAGGGAGGCCCTTTCGACCTGCGCACGCGAGGCCCTCGGGCTGCGGGTGACCCGGGTCGACCTGCGGGTCACGGGGCTGCGGGACGGGGATGCCGGGGAGAACGCGGAGAGCGGGAAGAACGCCGAGCACGCCGGGAACGCCGGGAACGCCGGGAACGGGGACGGCAAGGGCCCGGACGCCCCCGGCACCGGGGCGGCGGAAAAACCCGGTCCCGTTGACCCGGACGAGGTACCCGGCGTGACGGACGTGCCGGGAGTGGCCCGTCCGACGAGGGTGCTGGGCCGCGCCGTGACCGAGTCCCCCGCGGGCGACCTGCGGGTCGAGCTGGCCACCGCGGCCGGCCACCGCCCGCTCGACGTGGCGCGGGCCGTACGCCTGGCGCTCGCCGCCCAGCGCCCCGGGACGCGGTCGGTGGCCGTGGTGGTGACGGAGGTGGGCTGCTAGGCCGGGTCCCCCGGCAGGGGCGTGCGAGAGAAGGCGGCGCCGCCGCTTGAACCTCACGCGGCGTGAGGATGCAGGGTGGGTCCATGACCACGTCAGGGACCTGGAAGGTGGGCCCGCTCGCGGAGGCGAGCGGCCTGACCGTGCGCACGCTGCACCACTGGGACGCCATCGGCCTGCTCAGCCCCTCGCGGCGCACCTCGGGCGGCCACCGGGAGTACACCGAGCAGGACCTCGTGCGCCTCTACCAGGTGCTCGCCCTGCGCGGCCTGGGGCTGGGCCTCGACACCATCGCCGTCTGCCTCGACGTCGGCGTGGACGCGGAGCGGCTGGTCGAGGACCATCTGGCGGGCGTGGAGGCGTCCATCGCCGCGCTCGGCGCCCTGCGGGAGCGGCTGGTGCGGCTGGGCCGTGCGCTGGCGTCCGACGGGCCGGCCCCGGCCGCCGCCCTGCTGGACGCGCTGCGGGCGCTCGGCGGCACCGGGCCCGAGAGCCTGGAGGCGCTCGGCCGCCATCTGGACGGCGGCCGGATCGAGGTGCTGCGCGCGCGGGCCGCCGCCCTCGGCCCCTCGGCCCACTACCTGCTCGACGTCGAGTGGCCCGAGCTGTACCGCAGGGCCGAGCGGTGCCGCGCGGCCGGGGTCCCCGCCACCGACCAGCGGGTCCGCAGGCTTGCGGCCCGGATGGACGAGCTGAGCGCCCTGTTCACCGGCGGGGACGCGGGCATCTCCGCCGGGGTGCGGGCCGCCTGGGCCGACGACCCGGCCGCCATGTCGGGGGACCCGGGCGCGCCGGGCGACGACTGGCGTGAGCTGGCCGCGTATCTGGACCGCGCACGCGACGCCCCCGCCTGAACGCACTCCCCCTCATGCCCTCCCCGCAGAAAGAAGCCAGGCCATGGACAGCCGCACCCGGATCCGCACCGCCCTGCTCTCGGCGGTCCCGACCCTCCTCACCCTTCCGGCCGTCTGCGTGCTCGCCGCGTTCGGCGTGGTGCCCTGGGCGCTGCTCCTGTGCGTACCGGCGGCGCTCGCGGTGCACGCCGGTGTCAGCTTCGCCCGGCTGAAGGGGCGGCCGCGGGAAACCGGGCCGGGGAGCCCGGGTCACGTATGAGCCCCGCCGCCGCGGGCGGCGGAAGCCCGGCGCGGGAAAACCGGGCGCGGACCGGAATTCCGGCTTTCTCCCGGCATTTCCGCGAGGCCGCCGCCCTCTGCCATCCTTTGCGCCCGGAAATGGTCTTGCCGTGGCGCAGAGGCGGCATCAGTACGGCAGGGTGGTGCCCGCGCCGCTGCCGCTTCCCGCGAGCCACTGCGACCAGGAGAGGTTGAAGTCGGCGTAACCGTTGTCCGCTGCCGCCTTGCCGCGCGGCGAGCCGGTGATCGTGATCGGGTCGCCCTGCTTCACGTAGCGGTAGAACCACTTGGCGTCGGCCAGCGAGAGGTGCACGCAGCCGTGCGAGCCGACGCTGTGCCCGGGGTACGGGTCGCCCGTCGAGTAGTGCAGGTACGTGCCCGAGTTGGTGAGGTGGACGTCCCAGGGCAGCGTCAGGTCGTAGTAGTCCTTGTCCTTCTTGTCGCAGCTGATGCCGACGCTGCACGAGGTCATCCGGACCTTGGGCTGCTTGTCGATCACGGCCATGGTGCCGTCCCAGGAGGGCCAGGACGTGCTGCCGGCGTCGATCGGGACGGTGCGCACGGTGGCGCCGTCGCGGGTGACCCGCATGGTGTGCGCGGTGACCGAGACGGTGGCCTCCACGTCGTCGCCGATGGTGAAGGCGTGGTGGTAACTGTGCGTCCCCACACGGCCGTTGCCGTTGGAGACACCCGCCAGGTCGGCGTCGACCGCGACCTTGGTGCCGGGCTTCCAGTACGACTTCGGGCGCCAGTCCACCCGGGTGCCGCTGAACCAGTGCCACGCCCCGGTCGTCGCGCGGGACGCCGACACCTTGAGATGGCGCTCGACCGCGGAGCGGGCGGAGGGCGCCACGGGGTCGGTGAAGACGACCGAGACGGGCATCGCCACGCCGACGGTCGCCCCGCCGGTGGGCGTGATGGTGTTGAGCAGCATCGGAGGCGGGGCGGGCGCCTTCTTCTGTGTCGCGGATGCCGTCGTGGCGGGTGCGCTCGGCTGCCGGGTCGCGGGGGCGGACGCGGTGTGCGTGGGCGAGGCCGAGGAGGCGGGCGCCGAGGGCGCGGGGTCGCTCGTGGTCGGCGCCGGCGCCGCGGCCGTGGTGTGCGGGGCCGCGGCGTCGGCCGCGGCCGAGGTGCCACCGGCCCCACAGGCGCCGGCCCCCGCGAGTACCGCCCCCACCAGGAACACCGCGCCTATGCTGCCTTTTCTCCGGCCCATTCTCGCCGCCCCACTCCTGTCATTCCGTCAGAGGTCGCCCGCGCGTGTCGCGCCACGCGTGCGGACCCCTGAAAGACTGGCACAGAGCGAGCAAAGCGCGCACCACATCAGGGCTTTTCACAGGCTCGCACGGCGAGAGTGTTGTCACACGGAAAGACAATTCAGCCATGCGCAAGGGGAAATAAGGCCGGTCCCGAATTCGATCATCAGAATGGATCTTTGAAATTGATCACTGATCACCGGGACAGGGACCGGCCGCCCCGGCCGTCAGTCGCCGAGTCCTGCGAGATCGCGCAGCCGCCTCGCCTGGGCGGCGCGCTCCGCGGCGCGCTGCTCGTCGTAGGTACGCGCCGACGCCTCACGCAGCAGCGCCTTGGTCTCGATGACGGCGGAGCGGGGCGCGGCGAGCAGCGCCGCCGTCAGGTCGGCGACGGCCGCGTCGAGGTCGGCGCGGGCCACGGTGAGGTTGGCGAGGCCGATGCGGGCCGCCTCGTCGGCGTGGACGAAGCGCCCGGTCACGCAGATCTCCAGCGCGCGCCCGTATCCCACGAGACTCACCAGGGGGTGGGTGCCCGTGAGGTCGGGGACGAGCCCGAGGCTGGTCTCGCGCATGGCGAACCGGGCGTCGTCGGCCGCGATCCGCAGATCGCAGGCGAGCGCCAGCTGGAAGCCTGCCCCGATGGCGTGCCCCTGGACGGCGGCGACGGACAGCAGGTCGTTGCGGCGCAGCCAGGTGAAGCAGGACTGGTACCCGGCGATGACGTCGTCGAGCTCGGCGTCGCCGAGGCGTGCCAGCTCGGGGAAGGACTGCTCGCCCTCGAAGCCCTCGGGCGTGAACGCCTGCCGGTCGAGTCCGGCGGAGAAGGACGGGCCCTCGCCACGCACCACGACCACGCGCACACTGCCCGGCAGTGACGCCCCGGCCTCGGCAAGCGCCCGCCACAGGGCGAAAGACTGGGCGTTGCGCTTCGCCGGGTTGGTCAGCGTCACCGTCGCGACGGCGTCCTCGACGGTGAGCCGCACGCCGTCCTTGTCGAGGACGGGTACGGGGTCGAGCGATTCCGAGGTGGTCATGCGGGCCTCCGGTCCGGGCAGTACGGCGGCCGCGCCGTGCGGCGCGGTGCTAAGTGACTGCACAGTAACCACCGGGCGACCAGGTCGGCCGCCCAGGGGTCACCACCGGACCGGCGACGGTCAGGCCGAGGCGGCCTTCTTGCCGCGCGTGGCTCCGCCACGTCCCCGCAGAGTCACTCCGGACTCGCTCAGCATCCGGTGGACGAACCCGTAGGAGCGGCCGGTCTCCTCGGCCAGCGCCCGGATGCTCGCACCGGAGTCGTATTTCTTCTTGAGGTCTGCCGCGAGCTTGTCGCGCGCGGCGCCGGTCACCCGGCTGCCCTTCTTCAGAGTCTCGGCCACCCGTGCCTCCTCATGGGAAGTGCGCTCTGGACTTCTCATGATCACCCCTAGCGGCCCTCCTGGCCACCCGTTCGGCAAGGTCCGCTCGACATGAGGGGGCGCACTTCAACATTCCAGCACGAATGGAATTGGCCGTTCCCATGGCCGCGGCCTGTCACCTTTCCGCTGGTGGGGAAGGAAACCGCTGGTCAGCAGGTGAGATAAGGAGAGGCCGCGGCGAGGGGCACCGGCAGGTGGAAAGTGCACGCGGCCGCGCCGCAGGAGTAGACGGCATCCCCCAGATGATGGATCACCACTGAGCCGAATGATCCATATGGAGTGGATCACCGCCGCCGTGCCCGCCCGTCACCTGCGGACTCCGGTGCCCTGCGGTGATCGTCCGGTCACCGCAGGGCACCGCGCGCACCACCCTACCGGGTCAGGCGAGCGCCACCAGGTCCTTGTAGTCGGCACCCCACAGGTCCTCGACGCCGTCGGGCAGCAGGATGATCCGCTCGGGCTCCAGGGCGTCGACGGCGCCCTCGTCGTGGGTCACGAGGATGACCGCGCCCTTGTACGTGCGCAGCGCGCCGAGGATCTCCGCGCGGCTCGCCGGGTCGAGGTTGTTGGTGGGCTCGTCGAGCAGCAGCACGTTGGCCGAGGAGACCACGAGCGTGGCGAGCGCGAGACGGGTCTTCTCGCCGCCGGAGAGCACCCCGGCCGGCTTGTCGACGTCGTCGCCCGAGAACAGGAAGGAGCCGAGCGTCTTGCGGACCTCGACCAGGTCGAGGTCGGGGGCGGAGGAGCGCATGTTCTCGAGGACCGTGCGCTCCGGGTCGAGCGTCTCGTGCTCCTGCGCGTAGTAGCCGAGCTTGAGGCCGTGGCCTGGGGTCACCTGGCCGGTGTCCGGCTTCTCCACGCCCGCGAGGAGCCGCAGCAGTGTCGTCTTGCCCGCGCCGTTGAGGCCGAGGATGACGACGCGGGAGCCCTTGTCGACGGCGAGGTCGACGTCGGTGAAGATCTCCAGGGAGCCGTAGGACTTCGACAGGCCCTCGGCCGTCAGGGGTGTCTTTCCGCACGGCGCGGGCTCGGGGAAGCGCAGCTTGGCGACCTTGTCGGACTGGCGCACCTCTTCGAGCCCGGCGAGCAGCCGCTCGGCCCTGCGGGCCATGTTCTGCGCCGCGACGGTCTTGGTGGCCTTGGCGCGCATCTTGTCGGCCTGCGAGTTGAGCGCGGCGGCCTTCTTCTCCGCGTTGGCGCGCTCGCGGTGGCGGCGCTTCTCGTCGGCCTCGCGCTGCTGCTGGTAGAGCTTCCAGCCCATGTTGTAGATGTCGATCCTGGAGCGGTTGGCGTCCAGGTAGAACACCTTGTTGACGACCGTCTCGACCAGGTCCACATCGTGGGAGATGACGATGAAGCCGCCGCGGTACGACTTGAGGTAGTCGCGCAGCCAGACGATGGAGTCGGCGTCGAGGTGGTTGGTCGGCTCGTCGAGGAGCAGGGTGTCCGCGTCGGAGAACAGGATGCGGGCGAGCTCGACGCGGCGCCGCTGGCCGCCGGAGAGGGTGTGCAGCGGCTGGCCGAGCACCCGGTCGGGCAGGCCGAGCGCGGCCGCGATGGTGGCGGCCTCGGCCTCGGCCGCGTAGCCGCCCTTGGTGAGGAACTCCGTCTCCAGGCGCTCGTACCTCCGCATCGCCTTCTCGCGGGTGGCGCCCTGGCCGTTGGCCATGCGGTCCTCGTTCTCCCGCATCTTCTTCAGGACGGTGTCGAGGCCGCGGGCCGACAGCACGCGGTCGCGGGCGAGGGTGTCGAGGTCGCCGGTGCGCGGGTCCTGCGGGAGGTAGCCGACCTCGCCGCTGCTCGTGATGGTCCCCGCGGCGGGCTGGCCCTCGCCCGCGAGGCACTTGGTGAGCGTGGTCTTGCCCGCGCCGTTGCGGCCGACGAGGCCGATGCGGTCGCCCTTGGCGACGCGGAAGGTGGCGGACTCGATGAGGATGCGGGCGCCGGCGCGCAGTTCTACGCCGGATGCGGTGATCACGGTAAGACTCCAGGGCGGTTCAGGACGGCGGAAGGGCAGCGGAGGGTGCTCGACGCCGCTAATGCACAAGGAGAAATGCCATGCGGACATTCTAGCCGCCGGGCCGCGCGGCCCGTGCCGCCGGGCCGCCGCGCCTCCGGATGCGGCGGGCACGGCGTCCGCACTGTTCAGGGACGTCAGGGAGGCCGTTGTCCGTGGCGGGTGGAAGACTGAGACGCAGGTCACAGTCGAGCGGCCGGAACGGAATCCGACGGAAGAGGTGAGCGCCATGGCCGGAGGACCGGGGATCTGCCCCACGCTGCTGTACGACGACGCGAAGGCGGCGATCGCGACACTGAAGGACGCCTTCGGCTTCTCGGAGATCGCCGTGTACGAGGCGGACGACGGCACGGTGCTCCACGCGGAGCTGGGGTTCGGCTCGGGCGTGGTGATGCTGGGGTCGAGGCGCCGGGAGGGCGTCTTCGCCGAGGCGATGGCGGATGCGGGGCCCGTCGGCTGCTACGTGGTGGTGGAGGGCGGCCCTGCCGCGCTCGACGCGCACCATGCGCGGGCGGCCGCGCACGGCGTGGAGATCCTGATGGGCCCCGCCGATCAGGACTACGGCTCGCGTGACTATCTGGCGCGGGACGCCGAGGGCAATGTGTGGGGCTTCGGGACGTACGCGCCCGGGGCGGCGGAAGGGGGCTGAGCAGGCCGCCGCAGGGGCTGCCGGGTTCCCGGGGCGGGCGCGGTGCGGGCCCCGGGACCGGGCCGTGGCGACGCGGGGGTGCGGGCGCGCCGGCGGTCAGGCCCCGCCGGTGTGCACCTGGAAGGCGGCCCTGCGCACGGCCTTCGCGAGCGCGGGGTCGGGGTGGGCCGCTGCGAGCGCCACCAGCACCTGGACGGTCCTGGGGTGCCCTATGGCGCGGACCTCCTCGATGAGGGCGGGCACATTGCCCTGCACCGCCGAGTCGAGGTGGCGCACGAGCAGTTCGCTGTCGCCGTGGTCCGCGACGGCGGCCGCCGTGTCGACCCACAGCCAGGTCGACTCCTCGCGGGTGAGGATGGACTGGGCGTCCTCCGGGTCGGCGCCCTCGTACTCGGCGAGCCAGATCAGGGCGTAGGGCCGCAACTGGGGCTCGTCCACCACGGCGCGCACGGCGGGCTCGGCGGGCGCGCCGACGACGCGCAGCGCCTCGAAGGCGAGGCCGCGCAGCAGGGCGTCCTCGCCGCGTGCGACGGCGACCAGTTCGCTGACGGCGCTCGACACGGTGCGGGCGGCGAGCCAGGCCCGGTACTCGGCGCGCGCGGGGCCCGGGGTCAGCTGGGCGCAGCCGCGGAGCATGTCCTGCGCGGACTGCTCGATGTTCCCCGCGGGGCTCTGCGCGGCGACGCAGATCTGTTCGAGCTTGACCCAGACGGCCCAGTTGCCGAGCGGGGTCAGGGTCGCCTGGCCCTCCCCCAGGGTGAGCGCGCCGACCGCGGCGAGCCCCTCAAGGGCCCAGCGCAGCAGCGGCGCGAGGGAGCGGGCCGTGGGCACCTCGGCGGGGGCGGGGCCGGCGGGCACCGGCTCGGCGTCGGGGGCTGCGGGGCCGTAGAGGACCTCGCAGCGCTCCTCGTGCAGTTCGGCGACGCGCTGGGCCAGCAGGTCGAGGAGGGCGGGCGCGGTGACGGGCCCTGCGGAGAGCTGGAGGAGGGAGAGCACCTGGGGGACGGACTCGATCACCTCGGAGACGAGGCCGGGGTCGACGTCGTCGGGCGCGGGGTGGATCAGCGACCACGCGTCGAAAAGCGCGACCCAGCCGCGCAGGACGGCGCTGTCGTCGCTGTCCCAGGCGTGCAGCCGCCAGCCGGGGCGTACGACGCCGTCGTGGAGTTCCACGAGGCCGGAGAGCTTGGCGCGGTCCCAGGCCGCGTGCGCCTGTGCCGGTGTCAGCCCGAGCGCGGCGACGGCGCGTTCCAGAGCCTGGCTGCCCAGGGGCCCGGGGCCCGGATCGCCGTCGGCCGCGGCCCAGTGGGCGATCCCCACCGCGTCGGAGAGCACGGCCCTCGCCTGGCGCGCCAGCTCCGGACGGGGCGGTGTGCCCTCCGGCGGGCGGGGGGCCTGGCGGTTGCGTCCGGTGGTCACGGCCCTTCGGGCGGAGGCCAGCGGCTGCGACGGGACGAGTCGGAGTCTGGAGTTGCGCGCCAATTGCTCATCAGGCTTTCGGGACGTCACGGATGGCAGTCTCCACGCTGACCGCCCGAAAGCCCAAACGGAACGTGTCGCGCGGGTCGGTGGCCGGTGCGGAGTGGATGTCTCTCAGTGCTGTGCCCGATGGGTGCCGCCGGGCCCCCGGGTGGCGGCACCCCTGCGGAGACGGGTGTTCCCGCAGTTCACAGGCGGCATCGGGGACGGTCGGTTCACATCAGGGGGGTGATGAAGCGACGGAGGGCCTCCTCGTAGCCCTCGGGGTCGGCGTTCCACATCGCAGCGTGGGGCGCATCCGGAACGGCGTGGAGGCTGATCAGATCGGGCCTCTTGGCCACCATGGCACGGGAGATGCCCCAGGGGGCGACGGTGTCGGCGGGGCCGTGCAGCAGCAGCGCGGGGACGTCGAGGCCGCGCGGGAAGTCGGCGGCCGCGGTCTTCGCCCGGCCGAGCCCCGTCCTGCCCTGGGCGGCCCGCACGGCGAGCGGCACGAGAGGCGCGGGGGTGCGGCGGGCGGCGGCGAGCGCCCTGAGGGTGACCTGCCAGTCGAGCACGGGCGAGTCGAGGACGAGGCCGCTGATCCGCATCCGGTGCCGGGAGTCCGCCACGCAGCGCAGCGCCATGGTGGCGCCGGTCGACCAGCCGTAGAGGATCACGCGTGCGGCCCCGTGGCGCAGGGCGAAGCCGATGGCGCCGTCGAGGTCGTGCCACTCGCTCTCGCCGAGGTGGCCGAGCCCTTCGCGGGGCCGGGGCGCGCCCTCGTCGCCGCGGTAGGCGACCGCGAGGACGGGGAAGCGGCGCCCCGCGAGGAACGGCATGACGTTCATGGCCTGCGCGCGGCCGGTGCCGAGGCCGTGCACGCAGATCACCCAGGTGTCGCGGGCGCCCGGCACGAACCAGGCGGGCGAGTCGCCGAGTTCGCCGGGGACGCGGACCTCGCGGTGGTCGAGCCCGAGGGCGGTGCCGGGGTCGCCCGCGTGCACCTCGGGGGTGAAGCGGAGCCGCGTGCCGGGGGTGAGGTCGCCCCGGTCGACGCGCAGCAGGCGCCGTACGACGGTGTCCGCTGTGCGCTGGGCGTCCTCGGCGACCTGGCCGACCGCGGCGTGCACGCCGGGCCCCCTGAGTCCGTAGGTGCCGGGGCGCAGGGAGGCGAGGCTGCGGGTGAGGGTGACCCGGCCGGCGGCCGTGGCGTGCACGGTCACCTTGGGGTCGGACGGCAGGGGCCGCCGTGGCGGCGCCTTGAGGGCAGCGTCGCTCGCGTAGCGGCCGACCGCGACCGCCGCGGCCGCGCCGACTCCGATCACTGTGGTGACGGCCGCTGCCGTCGCTGTAGCCGGGCGCACCCCCCAAGTGTCCGGGGCCCGGGGCGCGCGCGCCAGTGGGCGTGCGCCGCCGCGCGCGCCGGTCAGCCGCGGGTGTCCGCGGGGCGCTGCCCGTACCCCGCGAGCTTCCCCGCGACGCGGTCGATCTCCTCGGGCGGCAGCAGCGACGGCGTCCGGCCGGGCACGGCAGCCGCGGTCAGCCACAGCCTGCACATCCACTCCAGCTGCGCCGTACGGTCGTACGCCTGGTCGAGCGAGGCGCCGTAGGTCACGGCGCCGTGGTTCTGCAGGAGGCAGCCGGTGCGCCCGTCGAGCGCTTCGAGCATCCGCTCGGCGAGCGCGTCGGTGCCGTACGTCGCGTACGGGGCGACGCGCACGGGCCCGCCGAGCGCCGCCGTCATGTAGTGGACCGGCGGCAGCTCGTCGACGAGGGTGGAGACGGCGGTCGCGTGGACGGCGTGCGTGTGCACGACGGCGCGGGCGCCGGTGGTGCGGTACACGGCGAGGTGCATGGGCAGCTCGCTCGTGGGGGTGAGCGTCCCGAGCACCTGGGTGCCGTCGAGCCGCACGGCGACGGTGTCGCCGGGGCCGAGCCGGTCGTAGGGCACGCCGCTCGGAGTGACGAGGACGAGGTCGCCCACGCGCACGGAGACATTGCCCGAGGTGCCGACGACGAGCCCCTCGGCGGCCGTCCTGCGCGCGGTGGCGACGAGGTCGAGCCACGGGCCTGCCAGCGCGGCGCCTGTCCCGAGCCCCTCCGCCGGCGGCCCGGCAGCGCCCGCCGGGCCGGCGCCGGGCCCCGTGCCTGCGCTGCCTGCCGTGCTTTCGGTGCCTGCGGTGTCTGCCACGGTCGCCGTCTCCGTCCCCTGCTGTTCCGCTGTGTTCCGCCGGTGGTGCGCGGCGGCGCCGCACGTCCGGGTCGATCGTGCCAGCGCGGACGGCCGCGCGGGAGCGCGGGCCCCCCGCGCGTGCGGGGCGTCGGGGCGCGGCGCCCCGGCGCGCGGCCGAGGGGCCGTCAGGAGAGACACCGCGAATACCTGCCTAGTTCATCTTGCGTTCACCCGGGCTCCCTACGTTCATCTCGGCCACCCACCCCGTCGAACGATTGCCTGGGTCCATGGAGCATGTGACGCTGCTGCTCGCGGTCGTGATCGCGACAGCCCTCGCGTTCGATTTCACCAACGGCTTCCACGACACCGCCAACGCGATGGCCACGACCATCTCGACCGGTGCCCTGGGCCCGAAGGTCGCGGTGGGGATGTCCGCCGCGCTCAACCTCGTCGGCGCGTTCCTCTCGGTGGAGGTCGCCAAGACGATCTCCGGCGGGATCGTCGACGAGAGCGGCATCAGAACCCAGGTCATCTTCGCGGCCCTGGTCGGCGCCATCCTCTGGAATCTGGTCACCTGGCTGCTCGGGCTCCCTTCAAGCTCCTCGCACGCCCTGTTCGGCGGCCTGATCGGCGCGGCCGTGATGTCCGCGGGCGTCTCGGCGGTCGACGGCGGCGTCGTGGTCACCAAGGTGCTGCTGCCCGCGGTCGCCGCGCCCGTGGTGGCGGGGCTCGCCGCCCTCGTCGCCTCCCGCCTCACCTTCCGCATCGGGCGGCACGCGGACGACGCGGCCACCGCCAAGGGCTACCGCGCGGGGCAGATCGCCTCGGCCGCGCTCGTCTCCCTCGCGCACGGCACCAACGACGCGCAGAAGACGATGGGCGTGATCACGCTCGCGCTGGTCACCGGCGGTGTACTGGCGCCCGGTTCGAACCCGCCGGTCTGGGTGATCGTCTGCTCGGGCCTCGCGATCGCGCTCGGCACGTACATCGGCGGCTGGCGGATCATCCGCACCCTGGGCACGGGCCTGACCGACCTCAGGCCCCAGCAGGGGTTCGCCGCGCAGACCAGCGCCGCGATCTCCATCCTCGCCTCCTCGCACCTCGGCTTCTCGCTCTCCACCACGCAGGTCTGCTCGGGCGCCGTGATGGGCGCGGGGCTCGGCCGCAGGGGCGGGGTGGTGCGCTGGTCGACCGCGACCCGCATGGCGGTCGCCTGGTGCCTGACGCTCCCGGCCGCCGCGCTGGTCGCCGCAGGCGCGGAGCTCCTCACCGGGCAGGGCACCTGGGGCATCGTCCTGGTGGGCGCGGTGCTCGTGGTCTGCGCCGCGGCGATCTGGCGCGCCGCGCGCCGCCGCCCGGTCACCGCGGAGAGCGTCGCGCCGCGGCCGACGCCGGTGGAGCCGCTGCCCGGCCCGCAGCCGGGACCCGCGGCCCAGGCGCCGGTGCTCGACGCCGGCCTGAGCGCGAGCATCCCGGCGCCCGCGGCGGCGCCCTCCCCTTCGGCCGCCGCGTGAGCGGCCGGGAGGGCCGCGGTCCCGACCGGCCCGCGCGCACGGCCCCCCGCCCGCACGCGGCGTCGGATCCGCCGGCCCGGGAGCAGGCACGAGAGCAGGAGCACAGCCGCATGAGCGACGAGCACCACGGGGCCTACGGGGCCTACGGGGCCTACGGGGCCTACGGGAAGCACGAGGACAGGGGCGCAGCCGCATGAACATCGACTGGGCATCCGTGGGCACTGTCTTCGGTGTCAGCCTGCTGGTCACCGTCGGGCTTGTGGGCCTGTTCGCCCTCGGCACCGTCGGCCTCGCCAAGCAGGGCTCGGCGGTCGTGACTTCAGCCGCCTACGTCTGCTTCGGGCTGTGCGCGGCGGCCGTGGCGTACGGGATCTTCCTGATCGTCCGCTGAGGGTCCGCTCTCCCCCGGCCCCGCGCGGGCCGGGGTGTGGGACTTCGCACACTGCCCCGCCGCAGGTCACGGTGGGTTGACGGGTGTCGGGGGGCGTGGTGGACTGCCGAGGCCACTACCGCGGCAGCAGCAGAGGAAGCCGGTGCGAATCCGGCGCGGTCCCGCCACTGTCACCGGCGAGCGCCCCGCACGGCGCGCCGGGAGCCAGGAACTCTCGCCGCCGTGTTCGAACGTCGAGCCGGGGCGCGGACCCTGAGTGAGGACACTGCTGCTCCATGCCTGCCCGCGGCATGCCCGTCGAGGGACCCTGCGCTTTCGGTGCCGCCGCCGGGCTCGGCCTGCTCGCCGACGCCGTGTTCGGCGACCCGCGGCGCGGCCATCCGGTGGCCGCGTTCGGCCGGGCGGCGGGCGCGGCGGAACGGCTGCTGTGGCGCGACGACCGGGCGAGCGGCGCACTGTTCACCGCCGTCTGCGTCGGCGGCGCCGTCGGGGCCGCCGCGCTCGCCCGCCGTACGGCGCGGGGCAGCCGCGGCGCGTCTGTCGCCCTGACCGCGGCCGCCACCTGGGCCGTCGTCGGCGGCACGTCGCTCGGCCGGGAGGCCCGCCTGATCGGCGCGCGGCTCGCCGCGGGTGACGTGCCGGGGGCCCGCGCGCGCCTCCCCCATCTGTGCGGCCGCGACCCCGAGGCGCTGGACGAGGGTCAACTCGCGCGCGCCGTGGTCGAGTCGGTCGCGGAGAACACCTCGGACGCGGTCGTCGGCGCCCTCGTGTGGGGCGCGCTCGCCGGCGTGCCGGGGCTCGTGGGCTTCCGCGCGGTGAACACGCTTGACGCGATGGTGGGCCACCGCTCGCCCCGCCATCTGCGGTTCGGCTGGGCCTCGGCGCGCCTCGACGACGCGGTGGGCGCGCCGGGCGCGCGGCTCACCGCGGCGCTCGCCGTCCTCGCGGGCGGCGCGCCGCGCCGTGCGCTGGGCGTCGTACGGCGCGACGCGCACCGCCACCCGAGCCCCAACGCGGGTCCGGTCGAGGCGTCGTTCGCCGGCGCGCTCGGCCTGCGGCTCGGCGGGACGCTGGCGTACGGCGGGCGGGTCGAGCACCGGCCCGTGCTCGGCGAGGGGCAGCGGCCCGTGGAGGTCGCGGACATCGACCGCGCGGTGCGGCTGTCGCGCCGGGTGACCTGGCTCGCGCTCGCGGCGTGTGTGGCGGGGCGGGCCGCGTGGGGATCGATACAGGGGCGGCGTGGAGGGGCGGGCTGTTGACAGACACACGAGGCACCCGGGGCACAGGGCACACCCGGGGCGCGGGAGGCGCGCGCGGCGGACAGGGCGGCGGCCTGCTGGTCGCCGGCACCACGTCCGACGCGGGTAAGAGCGTCGTCACCGCGGGCATCCTGCGCTGGCTGGCCAGGCAGGGCCTGAAGGTGGCGCCCTTCAAGGGCCAGAACATGTCCCTGAACTCGTTCGTGACGCGCGAGGGCGCGGAGATCGGCCGCGCGCAGGCCATGCAGGCGCGGGCCGCGGGCGTCGAGCCGACGGCGCTGATGAACCCGGTGCTGCTGAAGCCGGGCGGCGAGGCGAGCAGCCAAGTGGTGCTGATGGGCCGCCCGGTGGGCGAGCTGAGCGCACGCGGCTACCACGGCGGCCGCCAGGAGGCGCTGCTCGGCACGGTCCTCGACTGCCTCGCCGAGTTGCGCGCCACCCATGACGCGGTGGTCTGCGAGGGCGCGGGCAGCCCCGCCGAGATCAACCTGCGCCGCACGGACATCGTCAACATGGGCATAGCCAGGGCGGCCGGCCTGCCCGTGGTCGTGGTCGGTGACATCGACAGGGGCGGGGTGTTCGCCTCGTTCTTCGGGACGACGGCGCTGCTGAGCCGGGAGGACCAGGCGCTGGTCGCCGGGTATCTCGTCAACAAGTTCCGGGGCGACGTGTCGCTGCTCGAACCGGGCCTGCGGATGCTGGAGAAGCTCACCGGGCGGCGCACGTACGGGGTGCTGCCGTGGCGCGAGGGCCTCGGCATCGACGAGGAGGACGGGGGGCTCGGCGTCCGCGCACCGGGCGCCGCGCTGCCGCCGGTGGGCGAGGAGGTGCTGCGGGTCGCGGTGTGCGCGGTCCCGCTCATGTCGAACTTCACGGACGTCGACGCGCTCGCCGCCGAGCCCGGCGTGCGGGTGCGGTTCGTGGAGCGCGCCGACGAGGCGGCCGACGCCGATCTGCTGGTGGTGCCGGGCACCCGGGGCACGGTCCGCGCGCTGGCGTGGCTGCGGGAGCGCGGCTTCGCCGGGGAGCTGGCGCGGCGGGCGGCGGCGGACCGCCCGGTGCTCGGTGTGTGCGGCGGCTACCAGCTGCTCGGCGAGCGGATCGAGGACGACGTGGAGTCGCGGGCCGGTGTCGTGCCCGGCCTCGGCCTGCTGCCGGTACGGGTGCGCTTCGAGCGGGAGAAGACGCTGGGACGCCCCGCGGGCACCGCGCTCGGCCTGCCCGTCGAGGGGTACGAGATCCACCACGGCGTCGCCGAGGCCGAAGGGGGCGCCCCGTTCGTGACGTACGCGGACGGCCGCGCGCCGGACGGCTGCGTCGTCGGCGCGGTCCGCGGCACGCACTGGCACGGCGTGCTGGAGAACGACGCCTTCCGCCGTGCCTATCTGACCGGGGTGGCCCGGGAGGCGGGCCGCCGCTTCACGGTGGCCCAGGACACCGAGTTCGGGGCGCTGCGGGAGGCGCAGCTCGACCGGCTCGCCGACCTGGTGGAGGAGCACGCGGACACGGCCGCGCTGCTGCGGCTGGTGGAGGCGGGCCCGCCGCCGGGGCTGCCGTTCGTACCGCCGGGCGCGCCGTGAGCCCGGCAGCGGCGCCCGCCGCGGCCGCCGTCCCCAGCCCCGGCTCACCGGCCGTCCCCGCTTCCGGGTCGTCGGCCGTCCTCAGTCCCGGCTCATCGGCCGTCCCCGGTCCCGGCTCATCGAACGGCTCGTGTCGTAAAGGAGATTCATGACCACCCCCTATCCCTTCTCCGCCGTCGTCGGCATGGACGACCTGCGGCTCGCGCTGCTCCTCAACGCCGTCAGCCCCGCCGTGGGCGGCGTGCTGGTGCGCGGCGAGAAGGGCACAGCGAAGTCGACGGCCGTGCGGGCGCTGTCCGCGCTGCTGCCCGAGCTTGGCGTCGTGGCCGGGTGCAGGTTCTCCTGCGACCCGGCGGCGCCGGACCCGCAGTGCCCCGACGGGCCGCACGGCAACGAGCCCGCCATGCACCGGCCTGCGCGGATGGTCGAGCTGCCGGTCGGCGCCTCGGAGGACCGGCTCGTGGGCGCGCTCGACATCGAGCGGGCGCTCGCCGAGGGCGTGAAGGCGTTCGAGCCGGGGCTGCTCGCGGACGCGCACCGCGGGGTGCTCTACGTCGACGAGGTCAACCTCCTCCACGACCACCTGGTGGACCTGCTGCTCGACGCCGCCGCCATGGGCTCCTCGTACGTGGAGCGCGAGGGGGTCTCCGTACGGCACGCCGCGCGGTTCCTGCTCGTCGGCACGATGAACCCGGAGGAGGGCGAGCTGCGCCCGCAGCTGCTCGACCGGTTCGGTCTCACGGTCGAGGTCGCCGCGTCGCGCGAGCCCGACCAGCGGGTCGAGGTGGTGCGCCGCCGCCTCGCGTACGACGACGACGCGGACGGCTTCGCGGACCGCTGGGCCGCTCAGGAGCAGGCGCTGCGCGAGCGGATCGTCGCGGCACGCGCGCTGCTGCCGCGCGTGGTGCTCGGCGACGGTGTGCTGCGCCGGATAGCCGCGACCTGCGCGGCGTTCGAGGTGGACGGCATGCGCGCGGACATCGTGATGGCCCGCACGGCGACCGCGCTCGCCGCGTGGGCGGGGCGCGAGGAGGTCGCCTCCGAGGACGTGCGGCAGGCGGCGCTGCTCGCGCTGCCGCACCGCAGGCGGCGCAACCCGTTCGACGCGCCCGGCCTGGACGAGGAGATGCTCGACCGGGTCCTCGACGAGTTCTCCGACGACACGCCGGAGCCGGACCCCGAGCCCGACGGCACGGACCCCGCAGGACCCGGTCCCGACGACCCGGGCCTGGGCCCCGACGAGCCGGGGCCGGAGGACCCGGGCCCTGGGGGCGGCCCCGGGCCGGACAACGGACCGGACGACGGGCCGCGCGACGGCGGCGGCCCGCGCGACGACGGGGCGGCGTCCGACACCGCGGGGCCCGAGGGCCCGGGCGACTCCTCCGGGCAGGACGGCGGGGCCCCCCGGCAGGCCGGCGCGCCGCAGGAGCGGCCTGCGGCGAGCCCGGGCGAGCCGTTCAGGGCCAGGGTGCTGACCGTGCCCGGGCTCGGCGAGGGCGCCGCGGGCCGGCGCTCCCGGGCCCGTACGGAGCACGGCAGGACGACCGGGTCGCGGCGGCCCGAGGGCGCGCTGACCAGGCTGCACCTCGCGGCGACCGTGCAGGCCGCGGCCCCGCACCAGCGGGCCAGGGGCCGGTCGGGGCGCGGTCTTGTCGTGCGCCGCGACGACCTGCGGCAGGCCAACCGCGAGGGGCGCGAGGGCAACCTCGTGCTGTTCGTGGTGGACGCGTCGGGTTCGATGGCGGCCAGGCAGCGCATGGGCGCGGTCAAGGGCGCCGTGCTGTCGCTGCTGCTCGACGCGTACCAGCGGCGCGACAAGGTCGGCCTGGTCACCTTCAGGGGCCGGGATGCGGCGCTCGCGCTGCCGCCCACCTCGTCCGTGGACGCGGCGGCCGCCCGCCTCGGCTCCCTGCCGACCGGCGGCCGCACGCCGCTGGCGGCCGGGCTGCTGAAGGCGCACGACGTGCTGCGGGTCGAGCGGCTGCGCGACCCCTCGCGGCGGCCGCTGCTCGTCGTCGTCACGGACGGGCGGGCCACCGCGGCGGGCCGCGGCGACGCGGTCGGCGACGCGGCCAGGGCGGCGGCGCTGCACGCGGCGCAGGGCGTCGCCTCGGTCGTCGTGGACTGCGAGTCGGGGCCGGTGCGGCTCGGCCTCGCGGGGAGCCTGGCCGCGGCGCTCGGCGGCACGGCCGTCACACTCGACGAGCTGCGCGCGGACTCCCTCGCGGGCCTCGTGAAGGACGTACGGGGCGGACAGCGGGCGCGCGGCGCCCGGCACGCCGCCGCAGACACCACCGACGAAGCGCGGAGGGCCGCCTGATGCCTCAGGGAAAGCCGGAGACCGTCCCCGACGACGGCCTCACCACCCGTCAGCGCCGCAACCGGCCGCTGGTCCTCGTCCACACGGGCCCCGGCAAGGGCAAGTCGACCGCCGCCTTCGGCCTCGCGCTGCGTGCGTGGACGCAGGGGTGGCCGATCGGCGTGTTCCAGTTCGTGAAGTCGGCGAAGTGGCGGGTCGGCGAGGAGAAGGCGCTCACCGTGCTCGGCGCGAGCGGCGAGGGCGGCACGGTCGCCTGGCACAAGATGGGCGAGGGCTGGTCATGGGTCCAGCGGGACAGCCAGCTCTCGAACGAAGAAGCGGCCCGCGAGGGCTGGGAGCAGGTCAAGCGCGACCTGGCGGCCGAGACGCACCGGCTGTACGTGCTGGACGAGTTCGCGTACCCGCTGCACTGGGGCTGGGTGGACACGGCCGAGGTGATCGAGGTGCTGCGCGGGCGCCCCGGCAACCAGCACGTGGTGATCACCGGCCGCAACGCGCCCGCGGAACTGATGGATTTCGCGGACCTCGTGACGGAGATGACAAAGGTGAAGCACCCCATGGACGCGGGTCAGAAGGGTCAGCGAGGCATCGAATGGTGACGTTCCGCGGCGCAGAGGGCACGGCGGGCAGACGCCCGCGCACGACCGGGGGGCCCGCGCGCGGGTCCGCGTCCCTGCGGGCGGTGCAGGCGCCGTGACCTCCCTGCCCCGCCTCGTCGTCGCCGCGCCCGCATCGGGCAGCGGGAAGACCACCGTGGCCACCGGCCTGATGGCCGCTCTCACCGAGCGCGGCCTCGCCGTGTCGCCGCACAAGGTCGGCCCCGACTACATCGACCCCGGCTACCACGCGCTCGCCGTCTCGGGCGGCGGCGAGGTGCACAGGCCCGGCCGCAACCTCGACGCCTACCTGTGCGGGCCCGACCTGGTGGGGCCGCTGTTCGCGCACGGCTCGGCCGGCTGCGACCTCGCGGTCGTGGAGGGCGTGATGGGGCTGTACGACGGCGCCGCCGGCCTGGGCGAGCTGGCGTCGACCGCGCATGTGGCGAAGCTGCTGCGGGCGCCGGTCGTGCTGGTGGTGGACGCGTCGTCGCAGTCGCGCTCGGTCGCTGCCCTGGTGCACGGCTTCGTCTCGTACGACCCGGAGGTGCGGGTCGGCGGGGTGATCCTCAACAAGGTCGGCTCCGACCGGCACGAGGAGCTGCTGCGGGAGGCGCTCGACGGCTGCGGCGTGCCGGTGCTCGGCGTGCTGCGCCGCTCCGACGCGGTCGGCACGCCCTCGCGCCACCTGGGCCTCGTGCCGGTGGCGGAGCGGCACGCCGACGCACTCGCCGCGACCCGGGCGCTGGCCGAGCACGTGCGGGGCGGGTGCGACCTGGAGGCGCTGCTCGCGCTCGCGCGCTCGGCGCCGCCGCTCGACGCGGCGCCCTGGGACCCGGTGGCCGCTGTGGGCGGTCCCGCGACCGGCCGGAAGCCGGTCGTCGCGGTCGCCGGCGGCTCCGCGTTCACCTTCTCGTACGCGGAGCAGACCGAGCTGCTGGCCGCCGCGGGCGCCGAGGTCGTGCCCTTCGACCCGCTGCGGGACGACGGGCTGCCGCCGCGCACCGCCGCGCTCGTACTGGGCGGCGGCTTCCCCGAGGTGTACGCGCCTGAGCTGTCCGCCAACGACGAGCTCCGGCGCGCGGTCGCGGCGCTCGCGCACTCCGGCGCGCCGGTGGCCGCGGAGTGCGCGGGGCTGCTGTATCTGGCGCGGTCGCTCGACGGGCGGCAGATGTGCGGGGTGCTCGACGCGGACGCGCGGATGACGGACGGGCTGACGCTCGGCTACCGCGAGGCCGTCGCGATCGGCGACAGCGCGATCGCGGAGGCGGGCACGCGGACACGGGGCCACGAGTTCCACCGCACGGTCCTCGAACCGCGCGCGGGGACGTACCCGGCGTGGGGCTTCGTGCGCCCGGGGCGGACCATGGAGGGCTTCGTGCGACGCGGGGTGCACGCCAGCTACCTGCACACGCACTGGGCGGCTACGCCCGAGTTCGCCGCGCGCTTCGTGGGGCGCGCCGCGGGCGCGCCGTGAGCGCCGGCGCCCGGCGCTCAGCCCGCGACGCCCACCACCAGCCAGATGAAGGCGGCGCCCGCCACCGTGCACAGCAGGGTGGAGCGCGCGGGGTGCTCGTGGTGGGCCTCGGGCAGGATCTCGGCGGCCGCGAGGTAGAGCAGCGCGCCGCCGAAGAAGCCGAGGTAGCTGCCGAGGAGTTCCTCGGGCAGCGTGAAGAACAGCGTGGAGGCGGCGCCGACGATCGGCGCGGCGGCGTCCGCGAGGAGCATGCCGAGGGCCCTGCGGCGGTCGTTCCCGTACAGGCTGGTGATCGTGTACGTGTTGAAGCCGTCGGCGAAGTCGTGGGCGATCACGGCGAGCGCGACCGCGGTGCCTATCGCGCCGCCCACCTGGAAGGCGGCGCCGAGCGCGATGCCGTCCATCAGGCTGTGGCCGACCATGGCAGCGGCGGCGGTCAGCCCGAACTGCGGCACGCGCGCGGTGCCGTCCGCGCCGCGCGCCGGGGCGTGCGCATGAGCGTGCGTGTGCGCCGGCGCGCGGGCGTGTGCCCCGCCGCCCCCGGTTCCGGCAGCGGGGGCGCCCGGGACGTCGGTGGCGTCTGCGGGACCGGCGGGACCGGTGTCGGTCTGGGCATCCGTGTCGGCGCCGCCGTGCGAGCTCTGCCGGGTCGCCAGGAGGCGTTCGACCAGATGGGCGACGAGGAAGCCGCCGACGAACAGCAGCAGCGCCTGGGGGACGCCGAGCACCTCGTCGCCCGCGGCGGAGACCGCCTCGGGCAGCAGGTCGAGGCCGACCACGCCGAGCATCAGCCCGCCCGCGAGGCCGAGCACCAGGTGCCTGCGGTCGGTGACGCGTTGCGCCGTCCAGCCGCCGAACAGCGTCATCAGGAACGCGCCGAGCGCGACGAACACCGCCATGAGCCCCTGCATAGCCGATCACTGCCGCTCCGCGCACGTTCGGAGGCCGCGGGAGGCCCGGATCGGGGCCAGTCGTGACCAACCTCACGTTTCCCGGGTCTTTCGGGCCTCCTGACCTGACGGTCGGGGTCGGCGTGCGGCCGGGTGTCACGGCGGACGAGGTGGTCGCGCTGGTCGCCGACGCCCTGCTGGCCGCGGGGGTGCGGCCGGCCGCGGTGGCCGAGCTCGCGACGCTCGACACGCGGGCGGCCGAGCCGGGGCTCGTGGCGGCGGCCGCGCGCCTCGGGGTGCCGCTGCGCGGCCATCCTGCGGCCGTGCTCGACGCGGTGCCCGTGCCGCACCCCGCCGAGGGCGTGCGCCGGGCGGTGGGCACGGGGTCGGTCGCAGAGGCGGCGGCCCTCGCGGGCGGTGGACCGCTGCTCCTCGCCAAGCTGAAGAACGCGGCCGGCACGGCCACCTGCGCGATCGCGGGGCGGGCACCGCAGGTCGGCGGCCCGGCGGCCGGGACCGTTCACGGCAGCGGGCGTGACGGTTCCCGTGTACCCCGTGGACAGAACGTGTGTACGGAGGGTAGACAGCTCGGACACGCTGAACCGGATGCTGACGTGCCCTCCCCACAGGGCGCGTACGGAGGGAGCGCCGTGAGACGCACGGCCGAGCAGGCAGCTGACCACCCCCACGACGCCCCTGGCGCCCACGACCTGCGCCACCACGGCGACGCCGAGGTACGGGACCGGCCTGGCGACCTGGTCGACCTGGCGGTCAACGTGCGGGCCGGGACCCCGCCCGCGTGGCTGCGGGAGCGCATCGCCGACTCGCTCGCGGGCCTCGGCGCGTACCCGGACGGCCGCGCCGCGCGCGCCGCGGTCGCCGCGCGGCACGGCCTTCCGGTGGAGCGTGTACTGCTGACGGCGGGCGCAGCCGAGGCGTTCGTGCTGCTCGCGCGGGCGCTGCAGGTGCGCAGCCCGGTCGTGGTGCACCCGCAGTTCACCGAGCCGGAGGCCGCGCTGCGGGACGCCGGGCACGAGGTGCGCCGGGTGCTGCTGAGCCCCGCGGACGGCTTCGCGCTCGATCCGGAGGCCGTGCCGGAGGACGCGGACCTGGTGGTGATCGGCAACCCGACGAACCCGACCTCGGTGCTGCACCCCGCGGACACCCTGGTGTCGCTGGCGCGCCCCGGCCGGGTCCTGGTGGTGGACGAGGCGTTCATGGACGCGGTGCCCGGCGAGCTCGAATCGCTCGCGGGCGACGTGGACGTACCGGGTCTCGTGGTGCTGCGGAGCCTCACGAAGACCTGGGGGCTCGCGGGGCTGCGCGTCGGCTATGTGCTCGCCGAGCCGCAGCTGGTGGCCGACCTCGAACGGGCGCAGCCGCTGTGGCCCGTCTCGTCCCCCGCGCTCGCCGCCGCGGAGGCGTGTGTGACACCCGCCGCGCTCGCCGAGGCGGACGCGGCCGCGCGCGCGATGTGCGCGGAGCGCGCGCACCTGCTCGCGGGGCTCGCCGAGTTCGACGAGGTCGAGGCCGTGGAGGCGGCCGAGGGCCCGTTCGTGCTGGTCCGCACGGCCCGCGCGGGCGCGGTGCGCGCGCGGCTGCGGACGTACGGCTTCGCGGTGCGCCGCGGCGACACCTTCCCCGGGCTCGACGGCGAGTGGCTGCGCCTCGCGGTGCGCGACCGGGCCACGACGAACCGTTTCCTCCAGGCCCTCGACCTGGCCGTCACGGGCACCGGCAGGGCGGGCTGAACAGCCCGGCCGGGCGGGCCGCCCCCCCTGGTGCGGCCCGCCCGGCGGTGGCGCGGCGTCAGTGCGACGCGCGGCGCTTCGCGAAGAACACGGCGCCCGCGCCCGCGACGAGCAGCACGGCCGCGCCGCCCGCCAGGTACGGCGTGGCGGAGCTGCCGCCGGTCTCCGCGAGGTTCTCCTTCGTGGTGGGAGCCGGCTTGGGCTCCGCGGCCTGCTGGGGCGCGTCGCCGGGCGCCGAGGGCTTCGCGGGCTCGGACGGCTTCGCGGGCTGCGAGGGCGGGGTCCCGCCCTCGTGGCCGCCCTGGGGCGCCGTGCAGTCGGCCGTCGCCAGCTGCACCGAGCCCTCCACGTCCGCGACGTTCAGCTTCAGGGGGTTGACGGAGACGTCGAGCGCGAGCGCGGTCGCCGCGGCCGTGCGGGACGTCGTGCGGGTCCTGGAGAGTTCGAGGCTCACCTCGCCGACGCCGGGCACGCTGACCTTGGTGGGTCCTGCCGCGGAGAGCGTGACCCGCTTGCCGAGGACCGTCACGTCGCCCAGCAGGTTCGCCGCGGCGGTGGGCCGCTCGCCCGCCGTGCAGGTGGCCTTGGCCGTGACCTGCTGGAGCTCGATGAGCGAGAGCAGCGGAAGCCCCGGCACGTGCACCTTCGCGTGGGCGAGGTTCACATCCCCCTCGGCCGTCCGGCCCTTGAGCGTGGCCCGCGCGTCGGCGACGTCGGCGCTGAGCATGCTGAACGGGCGCCCCTGGTCGACGCCGTCGACCGTCAGGCTCAGCGCCTTCTTGTCGGCGCTCTGCGGCGCGCTGACCTCGTTGAGCGAGGTGTTGAGCGGTACGTCGACGGTCTTGTTGAGCAGGGACACGTCGAGTGCCGCCTTGAGCACCGCGGCGTGGGCCGCACCGCCGTGCCCCTCGACCCCGGTGGCCTGGGCGGGCGCGGCGAGGAGCACGGGGCCCGCCGTCAGCGCGGCCGCCGCGGCGAGCGCGGCGCAGCGGCGCGCGGACGGGCGTCGAAAGGTGTTGCTGTTCACTTCGTGAAACCCCCACAGAGACATGGCGTCGCCGACCGGCCGGCTGGGGACAAGGCGGCGGCGACCGAGACACCACGCATCTTTACGTACTGAGAGTGAACGTGCCGAAACGGAGCGCCAGTTCACCCGAACGGGGGGTTTCCGTGTCAGTTTTCGATTTCTGAGGCACGTGAGTTCACTCCCGCCCCGGGCCTTCACCCTTACGCGCCGCTCGGGATCCGGCGGCGGGTCAGCGGCAGAAAGTGTCCAACGACCCGGCGCGGTCAGGCGTCACGGGCCGTCAACTCTCAGCCCTCGCGCGCCCGGGCCGGGCGGCAGTTCAGGACCGGGACTGCGCTTTCAGGCCGGGGCGGCAGCGCCTCAGACCACGACGCGCCCGTTCAGCACCACCCGGCGCGGCGCCGTGAGCACCCGGACGTCAGCGCGCGGATCCTCCTCGTAGACGACGAGGTCGGCGGGCGCGCCCTCTTCGAGGCCGGGGCGGCCGAGCCAGGCGCGCGCGGCCCAGGTGGTCGCGGCGAGCGCGTCGCGCGCCGGGATGCCCGCCCGCACCAGTTCTGCCACTTCGGCGCCGACCAGGCCGTGGGCGAGCGACCCGCCCGCGTCGGTGCCGACGTAGACCGGCACGCCCGCGTCGTAGGCGGCGCGCACGGTGTCGTAGCGGCGCTCGTACAGCCGCTCCAGATGCGCGGACCAGCGCGGGAACTTGGCGGCTCCCCCGGCGGCGAGCTGCGGGAACGTCGCGATGTTGACCAGCGTCGGCACGATCGCCACGCCCCGCAGGGCGAACAGCGGGATCGTGTCGTCCGTCAGGCCCGTGGCGTGCTCGACGCAGTCGATCCCGGCCTCCACCAGGTCCCGCAGGGAGTCCTCGGCGAAGCAGTGCGCGGTGACCCTGGCGCCCAGCCGGTGCGCCTCGGCGATCGCCGCCTCGACGGCGCCGCGCGGCCAGCAGGCCGTCAGGTCGCCCACCCCGCGGTCGATCCAGTCGCCGACGAGCTTGACCCAGCCGTCACCGCGCTGCGCCTCGCGCGCCACGTAGGCGACGAGGTCCTCGGGCTCGATCTCATGGGCGAAGTTGCGGATGTAGCGGCGCGTGCGCGCGATGTGCCGCCCGGCCCTGACGATCTTCGGCAGATCGTCCCTGCCGTCGATCCAGCGGGTGTCGGAGGGCGAGCCCGCGTCGCGCAGCAGCAGCGCGCCGGCGTCGCGGTCGCCGAGCGCCTGCTTCTCGCTGGTCGCCTCGTCCACCGGGCCGTGCGTGTCGAGCCCGACGTGGCAGTGCGCGTCGACCAGGCCCGGCAGCGCCCAGCCGGTGACCGTGCGCAGGTCCCGGACGCCCGCCGGCCGTTCGAAGGTGATCCTGCCGCCGACCACCCACAGCTCGTCGGCGCTCTCCTCGGGGCCGAGCAGTACCCGGCCCTTCACGTGCAGTGCAGGTGCCCTCGTCCCATCGCTCATGGAGAGCACTGTACGAGGCCGTGAGTACCCTCGTTCGAGCAGTTCGGCCAAGGACCGCGGCCGCCCAGGACGGCGGCCGCACCGCGCCGCAGACACCCGCAGACACCCGGAGAGAAGTCCCGCCGTGACCCATCCCGCGCCCGCCGCTCCCCCGCCGCACGCCCTGCTGGACCTGGCGCCGCCGACCGCCGCCGAGTTCGCCGCCGTGGAGCGGCGGGTGGCCGCGCTCCTCGGCACCGGCAACGACGTGGTGATCATGCAGGGCGAGGCCCTGCTGCCGCTCGAAGCCTGCGTGAAGGGTGCCGCGAGGGCGGGTTCGACCGCGCTGAACATCGTGACGGGCCCGTACGGACAGACCTTCGGCGGCTGGCTGCGCGACTGCGGCGCGGCCGTGCACGACCTGGAGGTGCCGTTCTCCGGCGCGGTCGGCGCCGAGCAGGTGGAGCGCGCGCTCGCCGCCCGTCCGGAGACCGAGTTCGTCTCGCTGGTGCACGCGGAGGCCGCCACCGGCAACACCAACCCGGTCGCGGAGATCGGGGAGGTCGTCAGGGCGCACGGCGCGCTGCTGATGCTGGACGCGGTGGCGTCGGTCGCCGCCGAGCCGCTGCAGCCCGACGCCTGGGGCGTGGACCTGTGCGTGATCGGCGCGCAGAAGGCGATGGGCGGCCCCGCCGGGGTCTCCGCCGTGTCGGTGAGCGAGCGGGCGTGGGCGCGGCTCGCGGCCAACCCGGGGGCGCCGCGCCGGTCGTACCTGTCGCTGCTCGACTGGAAGGAGCGCTGGATCGACACCGGCAGGCGCGCCCTGCCGCACGCGCCTGCGCAGTTGGAGATGGCCGCGCTCGATGCCTGCGTCGACCGGATCGAGCGCACGGGCCTCGCCGCCGTGCAGGCGCGGCACGCGCGGGCCGCGGCCGCGGCGCGGGCGGGCGCGCTCGCGCTGGGTGGCGGGCTCGCCCCGTTCGTGCACGAGGAGGCGGCTGCTGCCCCGGTCGCCACGACGCTGCGCACCCCCGCGGGGGTGGACGCCTCCGCACTCGTGTCGAAGGCCCTTGCCGCGTCCCCCGGGCTGCCGCTGATCGCCGGCGGCGGGCCGCTCGCGGCCGGGATGGTCCGGGTGAACCACTACGGCCCCGACGCGAGCGAGGAGGCCGTGGCGGCCTGCCTGCGGGCGCTGGGCGACGCGCTGGCGGAAGCGGCGGGCGCGGACGCGGCACCGGTGGACACGGAGGCCGCGGTGCGCGCGGCGGCCGGGGCGTGGGCCAGGGCCTGAGCCGGCTCAGCGGGTGGGGGCGGTGCCGGGGTCCCGGCCAGGGCGGCCTCTTCCCCGGCGGGCTGCTGCTCGCGCTGGCCGCGACCGCCGCGGTGTTCCTCGGCGGACAGCGCGCGACGGGCAGCCAG
>NZ_JBEYWC010000036.1:0-74065 GCF_040704505.1 Streptomyces sp. NPDC047002 | reverse complement strand
GATCCGTACGAGCATCCGGCCGCCGGTCGACTTGCCCGCGCCCTGGGGGCCGGTGAGGAAGGGCGCGGGGACGGGTACGGAGGGTCCCCTTGGAGGAACGTCCAAGGCACGGCCCCACCGGGCTGGACGTTTCTCCGCGCCCGAGCCGAGGCAGGACCCGGGCAGCACGTGGGAGAATGAAGTACGTGCGTCTGCCGCCGGGCCCATCGACCGGCGGCCAGCTCCGAGCGACTGGGATGTTCCGTACGTGCGTTTCCTCAACGATCTTGTGCCGTCGTACGACCTGACCTACGACGACGTCTTCATGGTCCCGAGCCGGTCCTCCGTCGGCTCCCGGCAGGGCGTGGACCTCTCGTCGCCCGACGGCACCGGGACCACGATCCCGCTGGTCGTGGCCAACATGACCGCCATCGCCGGCCGCCGCATGGCGGAGACCGTGGCCCGGCGCGGCGGCCTCGTGGTCATCCCGCAGGACATCCCGCACGACGTGGTCGCCGACGTCACGTCCTGGGTGAAGACCCGCGACCTGGTCTTCGACACGCCCATCACGCTGCGGCCCACGCAGACCGTGGACGAGGCGCTCGCGCTGCTCCCGAAGCGTGCGCACGGCGCCGGCATCGTGGTCGACGACAAGCGGCGCCCGATCGGCATCGTCACCGAGCACGACCTCGGCGGCGTCGACCGCTTCACGCAGCTGTCCGTGGTGATGTCGCGCGAGCTGCTCGTGCTCTCCGCCGACACGGACCCGCGCGAGGCGTTCACCGTCCTCGACGGCGCCCACCGCAAGCTCGCGCCCGCCGTCGACGCCGAGGGGCGCCTCGTCGGCATCCTGACCCGCAAGGGCGCCCTGCGCGCCACGCTCTACACGCCGGCGACCGACGCGCGCGGGCGGCTGCGGATCGCCGCGGCCGTCGGCGTCAACGGCGACGTCGCGGGCAAGGCCGCGCAGCTCCTGGACGCCGGCGTCGACACGCTCGTCGTGGACACCGCGCACGGCCACCAGGAGTCCATGATCGCGGCGGTCCGCGCCATCCGCGGCCTGTCCCCTCGCGTCCCCGTCGTCGCGGGCAACGTCGTCTCCGCCGCGGGCGTGCGCGACCTGGTCGAGGCGGGCGCCGACATCGTCAAGGTCGGCGTGGGACCCGGCGCGATGTGCACGACCCGGATGATGACAGGCGTCGGCAGGCCGCAGTTCTCCGCCGTGCTCGAATGTGCGGCGGAGGCCGCGAGGCACGGCAGGCACGTCTGGGCCGACGGCGGCGTGCGCCACCCGCGCGACGTGGCGATGGCGCTCGCCGCCGGCGCCTCCAACGTGATGATCGGCTCCTGGTTCGCCGGTACGTACGAGTCGCCGGGCGACCTCCAGCAGTCCGCCGACGGGCGCCTCTACAAGGAGTCCTTCGGCATGGCGTCGGCCCGCGCGGTGCGCAACCGCACCAGCGAGGAGTCCGCCTACGACCGTGCGCGCAAGGGCCTGTTCGAGGAGGGCATCTCCACCTCGCGGATGTTCCTCGACCCGGCGCGACCCGGCGTGGAGGACCTGATCGACTCGATCGTCGCCGGGGTCCGCTCGTCCTGCACGTACGCGGGCGCCGCTTCGCTCGCCGAGTTCGCCGAGCGCGCGATCGTCGGCGTGCAGAGCGCCGCGGGCTACGCGGAGGGCAAGCCGCTGTCGTCCAGCTGGACCTGACGCGCGCTCACGGTGCGCCGGCGGCCCGGGAGGACAACGGGCCCCGGCACACCGGCATATGCGTTCTTCCCCGCTGTCCTGCGGTTCTCCCGGGGCGCCGAACATTCCCAGGAATTCGCACGCATGGTGTCGCGTGCACCGGGTACACGCCACCCACTGAACCATGGATCCAAGGGGAGGGCGATGTGACGACGACGGCCAGTGCGGTCCCGTACGAACGTATCGAGCACGCAGGCGGCGGAGCGGGCCCCGAGAACCACGGGCTCCCCGACGCGTACGGACCCGCGGCCTGTGTCGGTGCCTCCTACGGCCTGCCGCACGTCGAGTCGCCGTCCGAGGTCGCGCCCAAGGACGCGCGGGAGCTGTCCCGGCTGTTCTTCGCCCGGCTCGCCGAGGTCGAGGAGGGCACCGCCGCGTACCAGTACGCGCGCAACACCCTGATCGAGCTGAACCTCGCGCTGGTGCGCTACGCGGCCACCAGGTTCCGCAACAGGGCCGACCAGATGGAGGACATCGTCCAGGTCGGCACCATCGGCCTGATCAAGGCGATCGACCGCTTCGAGCTCAGCCGCGAGGTGGAGTTCGCGACGTTCGCCGTGCCGTACATCATCGGCGAGATCAAACGGTTCTTCCGGGACACCAGCTGGGCCGTGCACGTGCCGCGCCGTCTCCAGGAGCTGCGGATCGACCTGGCGAAGGCCAGCGACGAGCTCGCGCAGCGCCTCGACCGCACGCCCACCACGGCCGAACTCGCCGGGCACCTGGGCATCGAGGAGGACGAGGTCATAGAGGGCATCGTCGCGAGCAACGGCTACACTGCCGGCTCCATCGACGTGCCCGCCGACGACTCGGCGGAGACCGTGACCCCGCTCGCCGACCGGCTCGGCGAGCTGGACGCGGGCCTGGAGATCGCGGAGAACGTCCAGGCGCTCAAGCCGCTGATCCAGTCGCTCGACGAGCGGGAGCGCAGGCTGCTGCGCATGCGCTTCGGCGAGGAGATGACCCAGTCGGAGATCGGCGAGGTGCTCGGCGTCTCCCAGATGCACGTCTCCCGCCTGCTGGCCCGCGTCACCAGCCGCCTGCGCAAGGGCCTGCTGGCGGAGGGCTGAGCCCCGGCGCGTCCGGCCCTGCGGGGCCGGGCGCGCGACCCGCGTGGTCTACTGCACCGGTGCGACTGAACGACCTGGACGAACGCATCCTGCACGCCCTCGCGGACGACGCGCGCCGCTCCTACGCGGACATCGGCACCCTCGTCGGCCTCTCCGCCCCCGCCGTGAAGCGCCGCGTGGACCGGCTGCGCGCCGAGGGCGCGATCACCGGATTCACCGTACGGGTCGACCCCGCAGCCCTCGGCTGGCGCACCGAGGGGTTCATCGAGATCCACTGCGGCCGCAACACCTCGCCCGACGACATCTACCGCGGGCTGGAACGCTTCCCCGAGGTCGTCGCCGCGTCCACCGTCACCGGCGACGCCGACGCGGTCGCCCAGGTCTTCGCCGCCGACATGCGCCACTTCGAAGAGGTGCTCGAACGCATCGCGAGCGAGCCGTACGTGGAGCGCACCAAGTCCGTCCTCGTCCTCTCGCCGCTGCTGCGCCGCTCCACGGCGGGCGCCCCGCAGTGGCCGGGGCCCCGCTCCTGACCCTCCGCACGGCGGCGCGCAACGTTCCGCCGCCGAGCCGCCCGTACACGCAACGAATCGCCCCTGCGGACGCAACGGAGGCGTCTTGTCGCCGCGCCGCGGTGGACCGTACGGTCTCCAAGGGGCCGGGCGCGCCCGGCCGCTGCCCGCCCCCGCTCCCGCCCGACCACCCGTGACCTGCGAGGACCGCGCCATGCCCGCACTGCGTACCGCTCTGCTCCAGAGCTCGGGACAGCCAGGTTCCCCGGCCGCGAACCTGCGGGCGCTCGACGCGGCGGCGGCCGGCGCCGCGGCAGCGGGCGCCCGGCTGCTGGTCTGCCCGGAGATGTTCCTCACCGGCTACGCCATCGGCGACGACGTGGCGCGCCTCGCCGAGCCCGCAGGAGGCCCGGCGGCGGAGGCGGTCGCGGCGACGGCCCGCAGGCACGGCCTCGCGGTGCTGTACGGCTACCCGGAGCGCGACGGGTCCCGCGTCTTCAACAGCGCCCAACTCGTCGCAGCCGACGGCACCAGGGCCGCGGGCTACCGCAAGACGCACCTGTTCGGCGCGTTCGAGCGCGAGCATTTCACGCCGGGGGAGCAGCCGGTGGTCCAGGCGGACCTCGACGGGCTCCGCGTCGGCATCATGATCTGCTACGACGTCGAGTTCCCCGAGAACGTCAGGGCCCACGCCCTCGCAGGAACCGACCTGCTGCTCGTGCCCACCGCGCAGATGCACCCCTTCGAGTTCGTCGCCGAATCCGTCGTGCCCGTCAGGGCGTTCGAGAACCAGCTCTATGTCGCGTACGTCAACAGGATCGGAACCGAGGGCCCGTTCGACTTCGTCGGGCTGAGCTGCCTGGCCGGGCCCGACGGCACGGTCGCCGCCCGCGCGGGCCGCGGCGAGGAACTGCTCGTCGCGGACGCCGACCCTGAGCTGCTCGCGGCCTCGCGCCGGGCCAACCCGTACCTCGCCGACCGGCGGCCCGCCCTCTACACCGGCCCGCACGCCGCACACCCCGCGGGCTGACCAGGCCCGCGTCCGAAGAACCCCGCACCACATCACACCCCAGGAGCGTCGCGCCATGACGTCCACGGTGCCCACCGCCGTATCGCACGCCGAGCCCCCGCCGGGGCAGCGGCCCCTGACCATGTCGGGCCCCGACTTCCCCTACGCCTACGACGACTACCTCGCGCACCCCGCGGGCCTCGGCCAGGTGCCCGCCACCGAGCACGGCACCGAGGTCGCCGTCATCGGCGGCGGCCTCTCCGGGATCGTCACGGCGTACGAGCTGATGAAGACCGGGCTGCGGCCCGTGCTGTACGAGGCGGACCGGATCGGCGGGCGGTTGCGCACGGTCGGTTTCGACGGCTGCGACCCGCGCCTCACGGCCGAACTCGGCGCCATGCGCTTCCCGCCGTCGTCGACCGCGCTGCGGCACTACATCGACCTGGTGGGCCTGGAGACCGAGCCGTTCCCCAACCCGCTCGCGCCCGGCACCCCTTCGACGGTGGTCGACCTCAAGGGCGTGCCGCACTACGCCCGTACGATCGCCGACCTGCCGCAGGTGTACCGGGACGTGATGGACGCGTGGAACACCTGCCTAGAGGAGGGCGCCGACTTCTCCGCCATGCAGCGCGCGCTGCGCGAGCGCGACGTGCCCGCGATCCGGGCGATCTGGTCGCGGCTCGTGCGGGAGCTGGACAACCAAACGTTCTACGGCTTCCTCTGCGACTCGCCCGCCTTCGCCTCCTTCAGGCACCGGGAGATCTTCGGCCAGGTCGGCTTCGGCACGGGCGGCTGGGACACCGACTTCCCCAACTCCGTCCTGGAGATCCTGCGGGTCGTCTACACGGAGGCGGACGACGACCACCGGGGCATCGTCGGCGGCAGTCGGCAGCTCCCCGAGCGGCTGTGGGAGCGGGCGCCGGGGAAGATCACGCACTGGGCGCAGGGCACCTCGCTCGCCTCGCTCCACGGCGGCACCCCGCTGCCCGCGGTGACGGGGCTGCGGCGCACGGCGGGCGGCGGCATCACCGTCACCGACGCCTCGGGCGCCATCCGCACCTACCGCGCTGCCGTCTTCACCGCGCAGTCCTGGATGCTGCTCTCCAAGATCGCCTGCGACGAGGGCCTCTTCCCGATCGACCACTGGACGGCGATCGAGCGGACCCACTACATGGAGTCGAGCAAGCTGTTCGTCCCCGTCGACCGGCCGTTCTGGCTCGACCGCGACCCGCGCACCGGCCGCGACACCCTGTCGATGACGCTCACGGACCGGATGACCCGCGGCACCTACCTGCTGGGCAGCGACCCGGACGCGCCCGCCGTCGTCTGCCTCTCGTACACCTGGTGCGACGACAGCCTGAAGTGGCTGCCGCTCTCGGCGAACGAGCGGATGGAGGTCATGCTGGCCTCGCTCGGCGAGATCTACCCCGGGGTCGACATCAGGCGCCATGTGATCGGCAGCCCGGTGACGGTGTCCTGGGAGAACGAGCCGTACTTCATGGGGGCGTTCAAGGCCAACCTGCCGGGCCACTACCGTTACCAGCGGCGGCTGTTCACGCACTTCGTGCAGGACGCGCTGCCCGCGGACAAGCGCGGGATCTTCCTCGCGGGTGACGACATCTCCTGGACCGCGGGATGGGCGGAGGGCGCCGTGCAGACGGCGCTCAACGCGGTGTGGGGGGTGCTGCACCACTTCGGCGGCGGCAGCGACCCGTCCAACCCGGGCCCCGGCGACCTCTTCGACGAGCTCGCGCCGGTGGAACTGCCCGAGGACTGAGGCCGGGCCCCCCGCAGGCCGGGCCGGCCCGTCCGGGTGAACACGCGGCCGCTCCCGCCCGTGTACGGGGGAGCAATGACCTCGTTCCGCGCGTGCCGCGCGCCTCAGGGAGGGCGACACCGTCCCATGGCAGACCACACAGCATCCGACCCTTTCAACGCCGTGGAGGAGGGCCGCAGGCACGTCCTGTGGGCCCGGATGAACGCCACGGGCGCGGTGCACCGGGCGGTGCTGCCGCACGGCGCCCCCGCCTGGCTGATCACCGGCTACGCGGAGGCGCGCGCCGCGCTCACCGACGCGCGCCTCGCCAAGCTGGGGCCCTCGTCGGGCGCGTTCGCCCGCAAGCTCCCCGAGGACGTGGCCCGTGGCATCCACAGCCACCTGCTCTATCTGGACCCGCCGGACCACACCCGGCTGCGCCGCCTGGTGACCACCGCCTTCACCAGGCGGCGGGTGGAGCGCCTCGAACCGTACGTACGCGACCTCACGGCGCGCCTCCTCGACCGGCTCGGCGAGGAGGCGGAGGAGGGTGGTGTGGTCGACCTGGTGACCCGGTACGCGTACCCGCTGCCGATGGGCGTCATCGGCACGCTGCTCGGCGTCCCGGAAGGCCGGCAGGCCGATTTCCACGCCTGGACCGCGCCCCTGATGTCGCCCGAGGTGGTCGGCTACGACGCGTACGTCGCCTCGGCGGTACCCCTCCTCGACCTGCTGCGGGAGCTGATCGCGCGCAAGCGCGCCCACCCTGCCGACGATCTGCTCTCCGCGCTCGTCCAGGCGCGGGACGGGGCCGACCGGCTCAGCGAGGACGAACTGACCTCGATGGCCTACCTGCTGGTGCTCGCAGGCCACGAGACGACGGTGAACCTGATCACCAACACCGTCCTCGCCCTGCTCACGCACCCGGACCGGCTCACGGCCCTGCGCCGGGCCCCGGAGCCGTCCGAGGCGGCCGAGCGTGTCGTCGAGGAGGCGTTGCGGCACGACGGCTCGTCCCAGACGACCATGCCGGCGCGTACGACGGCCGACGTGCGGATCGGCGGCACGACGATCCCCGCGGGGGACCTCGTCTTCGTCTCGCTCCTCGCGGCGAACCGCGACCCCGCGCGCTTTTCCGAGCCCGACCGCTTCGACCCGGACCGCGGCGACCGGGGCCACCTCGCCTTCGGCCACGGCATCCACCACTGCCTCGGGGCGTCCCTGGCGCGCCTGGAGGCCCGGGTGGCCGTCTCGGGGCTCGTCACCCGCTTCCCCGGACTGCGTCTCGCTGTCCACCGCCGGGCCCTGACCCGTACCCCCTCGGTCACCATGAACGCCCTCGACTCGCTCCCCGTCCTGCTGCGGGGCCCGCGCTGAGCCGCGGGTCCCCGGCGGTGGCGGGGCTACCGGGCGAGGAGGTCCCGCACCGCGGTGAGCACCTCGGCGGTGCGCTCGTGCACCAGGCCGTGGCCGCCGTCGAGTTCGAGGAGCCGGGCGCCGGGGATGCCGTCGGCGAGCAGGGTGGAGTGGGCCGGTGCGACGAAGTTGTCCTGGAGGCCGCTGACCACGAGGGCAGGTGCGGTGACGGACGCCAGGTCGGCGGTGACGTCGACGGTGCGGGCCAGCACGATCTGCTCGCGGGTGCCGGGCGCGAGCCCCCCGCCGATGGCCTCGGTCATCGACTCCAGGGCCTCGCCGGGGAGGGCGGCGGCAGTCGGGTCGCTCATGCCGAAGACCAGCAGCAGTTTGCCCACGGCCTGCGGGCCGAGTGGCAGCACCGCCTCGAAGAGTTCCTCACGCAGGCGCAGGGAGGGCCGGGCGGCGGCGTAGCCGCACACCGACACCAGGTGGGTCACCCGGTCGGGGAAGAGGGCGGCGGTCTTGACGGCCAGCGGCCCGCCGAGGGACGCGCCCGCGACCGCGAACCGCTCGGCTCCGGCGCGCGAGGCCGCGTCCGCGATCTGCCGGGCGACGGCGGCGCCGTCCAGCGGCCCCTCGGGCAGCGGGCTCTGCCCGGTCCCCGGCAGGTGGGGGAGGATGACGCGATGGGTCCTGGCCAGCTCCTGCGGGAAGCTGCCCCAGGTCCCCTCGGGGGTGCTGCCCGTCCCGTGGATCAGGACGACGGCGGGCCCGGAACCGAGGGTGTCGAAGGCGAGTTCCTGCATGACGTGCTCCTTGCCGTGCCGCGGTGGACACGCTCGGGTGATTTCGGTGGCATCCGAAGTCACGTGGTGGTGCCTGCCCGGGTTCACGGCGCCCCCGCAGCAGCCGGCCGACCCCGGCCGCGGCCCGTCGGCCCGCGGGCCGGTTCAGCCCGACTCGCGACAGAGGATCTCGCGTGTCGTCCGAAGCAGGGCTTCCGTGGGGGAGTAGCCGCAGCAGATCATGTGGAGCCGCCCGCCGTGCGTCGTGACGCCCAGGACGTCTTCTCCCTTCACCTGGACGAGCATGGCCGGCCCCCACACCGCGGTCGGCGTGAAGGCGCCTGCGGCCGTGCCGCAGTCCACCACCCCCAGGTTGCTGACGAGGATGTCGTAAGGGAACGCGGATATCGCGGCGGTTGCCGTCGCGTTGTCCGCGTCGGCGGGAACGAACTGCTGGAGCCCCGTGGACGCCGCGACTATCCCGGCATCCGACCGCGGGCCTGACAGGGCGCTGTTCACCTCGCGGGCCTGTTCCCAGAGCGACCTGCCGTCTCCCGGCTCGGACGCCGTGCGGGCGGCGCCGTGGTAGTCGACGCACGCGCCTCCTCCGCCTACCCGCTTCCGGAGGTCGAAGGGCGACAGTACGCGCACGAAGCATTCGTCGTTGAGCGCGCTGCGCGCCCGGGAGACGGCGGAGACGAGGGCCCCGTGCACGGTCGTCCCCTCACTGTGGCACCGCCGGACGAGCTGCTGTGTGTGTTCGGCGTCCAGGGACATCGCGCTCACATGGGGCAGCGTGCCGTCGAACGGCCGCAGGGTGCAGGGCGCGAGCCGTGGGTCCTCCTCGGTCGGCGACTGCTCCGGTCTCGCGCCGTCGAGGGGAGGCAGCGTGTTCGCGATGGCCTGCTCCTGCGACGGAGGAAGAGGGAGGCGTTCCAGCCTCCGGCCGTCGAGCGCCGCCGCCATGTCGTCGAGCAGGGAGACCGCGCCGATACCGTCGGTGATGCAGTGGTAGACGGTCAGCAGGACCACGGAGCGCGTGTCGCCGCTGAGCAGGACGGCCCGGGCCAGCGGCGCACGCGACGGGTCGAACGGCCGGCTGAGCTCCTCCGCGACCACCTGCGGCCAGGAGGTGACCTCCTTGTCCGGCAACCGCACGTCGATGGCCGGCAGGGACGCGGGGCGGTGGAACCCGAGCCGGATGCCCGGACTGTCCTCGATCTGTGCCTGGAGGAGCGGGTGGCGCTCCTGGACGGCGGCGAGCGCCGCGGCGACCTGCTCCCGCCGGAGCCCCACGGAGAACTCCGCGGCGACCGTGTAGTGCATGGGATGTTCTTCCATGTACCGGTGGTACATGCGTTCGAACGCGCCGAGAGGGCGCAGTAGCATGCTGGGGATCGTCATTTCCTGTAGCCGTTCTCGTGCCGTGCCGGGCGGTGGGACCCCTGCCCCGGGTGATCGCTGTCAGGCGGGCGCGTGCGGGGAGAGCAGCCGGTCCACTGCCGTGGTGGCGCGGTCGCCGGCCGAGGGGTCGTGAAAGAGCTGCACGGCCATGTTCATGCTGGTGAAGATCCCGATGAGTTCGAAACCGACCTGGTCGGGGTCGGTTCCGGGCGGGAGCTGTCCGACCTCCACCGCTGCGCGCGCCTCACGAGCGAGAGCGTCCCGCCAGGTGGACATGGCCTGCAGGACGGCGTCGTGCAGGGAGCCGCCGCGGCTGTCGAACTCGACCGCCGCGGTGGTGAAGAGGCATCCGCCCGGGAAGATCTCGCGCTCCTCGCCGATGTAGCGGAGCCACCCCTCGACCAGGGCGCGGAGCCGGGGGAGCCCGGGTTCCGCCGCCTTCGCGGGGGTGAGCATGATTCTTTCGAGGAAGTGGGCCGCCCGTTCCAGCACGGCCAGTTGCAGGCCCTCCTTGCCGCCGAAGGGGCCGACCACTCCGGCCTTGCTCAGCCGCAGGTCTTCGGCGAGCTTTCCGATCCGCAACCCGTCCAGTCCGTCCACGGACGCGACGGCGACGGCGTGGTCGAGGATGCGCTCGCGCGTTCTCCGGGCTTCCGTCCGGGAGTGCGTAGGACTCATACCGGGACCGTACCGGGGCCCGGAATAAATGGCAAACGAACGTCTGGTAGCCAAAATGGGTCCGGTGGACCGCCTCGTGGGTGGCCGTTCCCGGAGGGGGTCGGCGCGCGTGGCGGCGCGGCCGTACCCCACCCCGGTCGTGCGGGGGAGCGGCGGGATCAGACGCCGGCCGCGCGCACCGCCGCGTACACCTCGCGTGACACGTCGATCAGCTCGGCGCCGTCGCGGGTGCTCAGGCACAGGTCGAGCAGGATCTCGCCGACGCCGTCGATCGCCGCGTGCGCGGCCACGTCCTCGACGATCTGCGCCACGCTGCCCTGGAAGGGCTGGCGGCCCTCGCCCTCGAACGGCTTCTGCGAGTACTGCACGTTGGCCCGCACGCAGACGTCGAGCGGCCGGGTGCGGCCGCGCTCTGCCGCCAGGTCCTTGACGCCCTGCCAGGCGCCCGCGAGCTGCTCCGCCGTCATGCCCACCGGCATCCAGCCGTCCGCCCTGTCCACCAGGCGGCGCAGCGCGGGACCGCCGGAAGCGGCGAGGTACACCGGTACGGGACGCACGGGCTTGGGGCCGACCTCGGCGGGGGCGATCCGGCTCAGCTCGCCCTCGTACGAGACCGGGTCGGGGCCCTGCACGGCGGCGAACACGTCGAGCAGCTCGTCGAGGACCGCGCCGCGCTTCTCGAACGGTGCCACGGAGCCCGCGGCGTACTC
The DNA here is from genome assembly GCF_040704505.1 of Streptomyces sp. NPDC047002. Taxonomy (NCBI): domain Bacteria; kingdom Bacillati; phylum Actinomycetota; class Actinomycetes; order Kitasatosporales; family Streptomycetaceae; genus Streptomyces; species Streptomyces sp. NPDC047002. The sequence continues at coordinate 63,053 of NZ_JBEYWC010000036.1, read as the reverse complement.
GTCGTGGGACCAGCCGGTGCCGAGGCCGGCGACCGCGCGCCCGCCGCTCGCAGCGTCCAGCGTGGAGAACCAGCGCGCCAGCTGGAACGGCACGTGGTACGGGGCGACCAGCACGCTGGTGCCGAGCCTGGCGCGCTCGGTGACCGCCGCGGCCATCGCCAGCGTCACCAGCGGGTCGGCGACGCTGCGGTACGCGTCGGGCCAGGGCAGCCCGGGGACGCCGTAGAGGCCCTGCGTCATCGGGGTCGGGTACAGCGAGCGCTCGAAGACCCAGAGGCTCTCGTACCCGGTCTCCTCGGCGGCCCTGGCCGCCGGGACCAGGTCGCTCGCGAGGCTGAACTGTTTCATCTGCGGAAGGGACAGACCGAGCTTGATCGGCATGCGCTTCTCCTTCGAAGAAGATCGAGACGCTCACCGTAGGGCATGAAGTTGATGGGTGAACAACGGACGCGCGCACCGGACGAGTTGGGTCCTGTGCCGGGGTCCTGGCGCCGGCCGGGAAAGGGATCGCGGACGGCTCGGTTCCGGGCGCTCGGCGGCCCGCCCTCAGCTTCCGGTGTGAGGCCGCCGCCCTCGGTTTCCGGTGCGCGGCCCCCGGCCGTCCGGCCCTCAGCTCCCCGCGCCCCGCGTCCCTGCCGCCCGGCCCTCACCTGCCGGTGCCGCGGGCCCGCCAGGCCCGCCCGCGCCCCGGCCGCCCGGCCGCAGCACCCCGGCCCCGGCGAGCAGGCCCGCGGCGAAGACGGTCACCAGAGCGAACGACGCCTGGAGCGAACTCGCGTGCGCCACCCCGCCGATCACCGAGGGCGCCACGAGCCCCGAGGTGTACGTGATGGTGGCGACGCCCGCGATGGCCTGGTTCGGGTGGGGGCCGCTGCGCCCCGCGGCCGCGAAGGCCAGCGGCACCACGACCGCGACCCCCACGCCGAGCAGCGCGAACCCGGCCATGGCGAGTGCGGGCACGGGCGCGAGGACCACCAGGAGGCCGCCCGCCGTCGCGCAGGCGCCGCCTGCCCGCACCGTGCGCACCGGGCCGAACCTGTCGACCAGCCGGTCGCCCGCGATCCTGGTCACCGCCATCGTCAGCGTGAAGGCCGTGGTGGAAGCGGCGGCGGGCCCCGCCGACGCGCCGAGCACGTCCCTGAGGTAGACCGCCGACCAGTCGAGGCTCGCGCCCTCGCCGAACACCGCGCAGAACCCGACGAGCCCGATGAGCAGTGCGGAACGCGGCGGCAGCGCGAAGCGCGGAGGCGCCTCGGCCTCTGGCGCGCTGCGCACGTCGAGCACCCAGTGGCAGGCGGCGAGCCCCGTCGCGGTCAGCACGGCGGCGGCCAGCTCGTGCTGGACGCGGGCGTCGGCGCCGAGGTTCGCGGCGAGCGCGCCGGACGCGGAGCCGATCAGCGCCCCCGCGCTCCACATGCCGTGCAGCCCGGACATGATCGACCGGCCTGCCCGGTCCTCGGTCGCCACCCCGATGCCGTTCATCACCACGTCGGACATGCCGGACGAGGCGCCGTAGACGAACAGCGCGGCGCACAGCGCCCCCAGGTTCGGCGCGAGCGAGGGCAGCGCGAGCGACAGCGTCCAGGCGGCGAGCAGCACCCGCAGCGCGGTCCGCGCGCCGAGCCGGTGCGCCACCCGGCCGGCGAGCGGCATCGCGAGCAGCGAGCCGAGTGCGGGGAAGGCGAGCGCGAGCCCGAGCTCGCCGGCGCCGATGCCGGTGTGCTCCTGGATCCAGGGCACCCGGGTGGCGAAGCTGCCGGTGACGGCGCCGTGCGCGCAGAACACCACGGCCAGCGCGATCCTGGCCTGCCGGGTCCTGCGGGCACGCTCGCCCGCGGCGCCGGCGCGCGCTTGCCGTGCCATGCGTCCTCCACCGGGGGTTCGAGGGGTGTGTCCGGGCGGCGCGGGACCGGCGGTGCGCGGGCGCGCCGGAGCGCCGGCGGCCGGGGTGTCGCCGCGACGTAAACTATCAGGAACCCTGCCTGATAAATAGCGCGTTCCCGCCGCCCGGCCGGTCTGGAAGGATTCCGGTATGCCCGCATCCCCGAGCACCGCGAGGGCCATCAACGACCGGCTCGCCCTGGAACACCTCCAGCGCCGGGGCCCCCTGACGGCAGGTCAGCTCAAGGAGCTCACCGGGCTCTCCCGCCCCACCGTGGCCGACCTCGTGGACCGGCTCCAGGGCTCCGGCCTCGTCCGGGTCGTCGGCGAGAGCGGCAGCGACCGCAGGGGCCCCAACGCCCGGGTGTACGGGATCGCCGCCGACCGCGCCCACCTCGCAGGACTCGACATCAGGACGGGCAGCGCCTTCGCCGTCGTCGCCGACCTGCTCGGCGAGACCCTCGCCGAGGCCGCCGCCCCCGTCGACGAGGAGAGCGACCCGCACGAGGCGGCCGAGCAGGCCGCCGCACTCCTCGAACACACCGTCAAGGAGGCGGGCGCCACCCGGCTGCACAGCATCGCCGTCGGCGCCCCCGGCCTCGTCGACCCCGCCACCGGTGAACTGCGGGACACCTCGGGGCTGCCCGCCTGGCACCGCAGGCTCGTCACCGCCCTGCCGCAGCGCCTCACCGCGGCCGTCCTCGTGGAGAACGAGACCAACCTCGCAGCCGTCGCCGAGCACCGCATCGGCGCGGCTCGCGGACACGACGACTTCGCCCTGCTCTGGCTCGGGCTGAGCGTCGGCGCCGCCGTCGTCATCGGCGGCAGGCTGCGCCGCGGCGTGTCGGGCGGCGCCGGCGAGATCAGCTTCCTGCCCGTACCCGGCACCGCCGCCCTGCCCTCGGCCGCAGGCTGCGACGGCGGGCTGCACGGCCTCGTCGGCTCCGCCGCCGTCTCCCGGCTCGCCGCGCGGCACGGCCTGACCGCCGAGCCCGTGCCGCACGAACCGGCCGCCGCCGCGTACGTCAGGGCCGCGCCGGGCGCGGGCGGCGCGGGCGCGCGCTTCCTCGACGAGCTCGCCGACCGCGTCGCCCTCGGCGCCGCCGCCCTGACCACCGTCCTCGACCCCGGCCTCGTCGTGCTCTCCGGCGAGCTCGGCCACGCGGGCGGCACCGAGCTCGCCGCCCGCGTCGAACGCCGGCTCGCCGCCCTCTGCCCGCTGCACACGGACGTCGCCCCGAGCGCGCTCGGCGGCGCGGCCGTCCTGCGCGGCGCGCTCCTGACCGCACGCGACGCCGCCCAGGAGGAGCTGTTCGGCCCCCGCGCATGACCGACCGTGCCGCCGTACGCACTGTGAGCCAGCGCACAGCGATCACCCACCCGGGTGATGGACGTCCATGGCACACTGGTCGCGTACAAGAAGCAGCGCACTCCGGGGTCGGTGAAACTCCGAACCGGCGGTTACAGTCCGCGACCCGTCCGCCTCCAGCGGCCGGTTGACCAGGTGAAATTCCTGGACCGACGGTTAAAGTCCGGATGGGAGGCAGTGCGCGGCGGGCCCCTGTGGGGCACGCCTGTGCGGCTTGTCCGCTACCCGGCGGACCGGCGCGGCGAACAGGCGTACCCGCTGGAGAGGTCCCGCTTCTCTGTCGTCACGACAGGCCCCGGAGTCCGTGCCCGAGAGGCAGGAGGACCCGGTGGGACGGGCGACGGACCAGGCCGACATCGACGCCATGCGGCGCGCCGTGGCGCTGGCCGCCCGCGGCCTCGGCGCCACCAGCCCCAACCCCGTCGTCGGCTGCGTCGTCCTCGACGCCGAAGGACGCCTCGCGGGCGAGGGCCACCACGAGCGGGCCGGTGGCCCCCACGCCGAGGTCAATGCCCTGCGCGCGGCCGGCGCAGGGGCCCGCGGCGGCACCGCGTACGTCACCCTCGAACCCTGCAACCACACCGGCCGCACCGGCCCCTGCGCCCAGGCGCTGATCGAGGCCGGCATCGCCCGCGTCCACTACGCGGTCGCCGACCCCACCCCGCAGGCCACCGGCGGCGCCGACACCCTCAGGGCCGCGGGCGTCCCCGCCGAGCAGGGCCTGCTCGCCGACGAGGCGGAGGAGGGCAACGCCGCCTGGCTGACCGCCGTGCGCCGCGGCCGCCCCCACGTCACCTGGAAGTACGCGGCCAGCCTCGACGGCCGGGTCGCGGCCGGGGACGGCAGCAGCCGCTGGATCACCTCGGCCGAGGCCCGCGCCGACGTGCACCGCCTGCGCGCCGAGTGCGACGCCGTCGTCGTCGGTGCCGGGACGCTGCGCGCCGACGACCCCCACCTCGCCGTGCGCGGCCGCCCCGGCGCCGTCCAGCCGCTGCGGGTCGGCGTCGACACCACCGCCACCGCCGTGCGTCCCGGCGCCCGCATCCTCGACGGCGAGGCGCCCACCCTGATCGCCGTCGCCGAGGACGCGGACCCCCGGGCCGTCGACGCGCTGCGCGCCCGCGCCGAGGTCGTCCCGCTGCCCCGCGCGGAACAGGGCGTCTGTGTGGCCGCGCTGCTCGACGCCCTGTACGCGCGCGGCGTCCGCGGCGCGCTGCTCGAAGGCGGCCCCGCGCTCGCCGGGTCCTTCGTCGCCGCCGGAGCCGTCGACCGCGTCGTCGGCTACCTCGCACCCGTCCTGCTCGGCGCGGGGCCCGCCGCCCTCGCCGACGCCGGAATCCCCACACTCGCCGACGCGTTGCGACTGCGCATGACGCAGAGCGTCCGCGTCGGCGCCGACCTGCGGATCACCGCGGTACCCGAGGCGGCCGCCACACCGGCCGCCCCCGCACAGAAGGAGCGCTGAGTGTTCACCGGAATCGTCGAAGAGCTGGGTGAGGTCACCGCAGTCGAGGACCTCGGTGACTCCTGCCGCTTCACACTGCGCGGGCCCCTCGTCACCGAAGGCGCGAAACACGGCGACTCGATCGCCGTCAACGGCGTCTGCCTCACCGTCGCCGACCACGGCGGCGACCGCTTCACGGCCGACGTGATGGCCGAGACGCTGGGGCGCTCCAGCCTCGGCGCGCTGACCGTGGGCTCCCCGGTCAACCTGGAGCGCACGGTCGCCGTCGGCGGCCGCCTCGGCGGCCACATCGTCCAGGGCCACGTCGACGGCACCGGCACCATCGTGGCACGCACGCCCTCCGAGCACTGGGAGATCGTCAAGGTCGCCCTCCCCGAGGGCCTGAGCCGCTACGTCGTCGAGAAGGGCTCCATCACGGTCGACGGCGTCAGCCTCACCGTCGTGGACGCGGGCCCCGACTACTTCACCATCAGCCTCATCCCCACCACGCTCGCGCTGACGACGCTCGGCTCCAAGGGGCCGGGCGACCCGGTCAACCTCGAGGTCGACGTCCTCGCCAAGTACGTCGAGCGGCTGCTCGGCGACGGGCACAGGACCGCGGGCGCACCCTCCCTACCCGCAGAGGAGCCCACGCGGTGAGTACGGTCTCCTGGCTCAACAGCGAGGCCTTCACGGCCTTCGGCCAGCACATCCTCTGGTCCGACATGATCGGCAACACCATGGGGCTGCTGGCGCTCGCCCTCGGCTGGCGGCGGTCCGTGTGGACCTGGCCCGCCCAGTTCCTGTCCGGCGCCATCCTCGTCGCCGCGTACTTCTCCGCGCACCTCAGCGGCGGCATGGGCAAGCAGCTCATCGTCATCGTGGTGGCGCTGTGGGGCTGGCGGCAGTGGCAGGTACGCGGCGGCCACGGCCGCGCGGCGGACGGCGGCGCCGTCACCGTGCGGTTCGCCACCTGGCGCGAGCGCGCCCTGCTGATCGCGGGCACCGCCGTCGGCACGGCCGCGCTCGGCGCCCTGTTCACGGCCTACCCCAGCCTGTCCTGGAGCCCCTGGCAGGACGCGTACATCTTCGTCGGCACCCTGGCGGCGATGGTCGCCCAGGCCCGCGGCCTGGTCGAGTTCTGGTTCGCCTGGCTGCTGGTCGACGTCGTCGGCGTGCCGCTGGCCTTCAGCAGCGGCCTCGCCTTCTCCGGCTTCGTCTACGTGATCTATCTGGCGCTCGTCCTGTGGGGCATGCGCGACTGGTGGCTGCGCTCGCGGCGCACCGGCTCCCTGGCGCTTGGAGGCGCGACGGCATGACAGCAACGACCGCACCCGCCTGGTACACCGCGGACCGCGCGGAGGACCTCACCCTCGACCCGGTCGAGCGCGCCGTCGCCGACATCGCGGCGGGCCGCCCCGTCGTCGTCGTGGACGACGAGAACCGGGAGAACGAGGGCGACCTCGTCGTCGCGGCGGAGAAGGCCACCCCCGAGATCGTCGCCTTCATGATGTCCGAGTGCCGCGGCCTGATCTGCGCCCCCATGGAGGGCCCCGAGCTCGACCGGCTCGAACTCCCGCAGATGGTCGGCGAGAACACCGAGTCCATGCGCACCGCGTTCACCGTCTCCGTCGACGCGGCCCGCGCCCACGGCGTCACCACCGGCATCTCCGCGGCCGACCGCGCCACCACGCTCGCGCTCCTCGCGAGCGGCGCGGCGGGCCCCGCCGACTTCGTCAGGCCAGGCCACGTCTTCCCGCTGCGCGCACGCCCGGGCGGCGTCCTGGTGCGGGCGGGCCACACGGAGGCGGCCGTCGACCTCGCCCGCCTCGCCGGGCTGAGGCCCGCAGGCGCCATCGTGGAGATCGCAGGGGAGGACGGCACGATGCTGCGGCTGCCGCAGCTCGTCCCGTTCGCCCGCAAGCACGGCCTGACGATCATCTCCATCGAGGACCTGATCGCCTACCGGCGCAGCGCCGAGCCCGTGGTGCGCCGCGCTGCCGAGGTCCGGCTGCCCACCGCCTTCGGCCCCTTCACCGCGTACGGCTACCGCTCGGCGGCCGACGGCGTCGAGCACGTGGCGCTCGTCCACGGCGACCTCGGCGACGGCGAGAACGTCCTCGTGCGCGTCCACTCGGAGTGCCTCACCGGGGACGTCTTCGCCTCCCAGCGCTGCGACTGCGGCCCCCAGCTGCACGCCTCCATGCAGCGCGTCGTGGAGGAGGGCCGCGGCGTCGTCGTCTACCTGCGCGGCCACGAGGGCCGCGGCATCGGCCTGCTCTCCAAGCTCCGTGCGTACGAGCTCCAGGAGCGCGGCCTCGACACCCTCGACGCCAACCTGGAGCTCGGACTGCCCGCCGACGCCAGGGACTACGCGGCGGGCGCCCAGATCCTCCAGGACCTCGGCGTGCACAGCCTCACCCTCATGACCAACAACCCCGACAAGACCGACGCGCTCAGCGCCCACGGCCTCGTCGTGAGCGGACGCGAGCCGATGCCGGTCACCGTGGGCGAGCACAACCTGCGCTACCTGCGCACCAAGCGGGACCGCATGGGGCACGACCTGCCCTGGCTCGACACCGCGATCCCGGCATCGGCCTGCGGCAACCAGTGAGCAGCCGCCCCGCACGGGGCACCATCCACCCAAGCGAGCGACAGCAGGAACAGGGAGAGAAGTGAGCGGCAAGGGCGCGCCGGAACTGACCGTCAAGAACTGCGGCGACCTCAGGGTCGCCGTGATCGCGGCCAGCTGGCACGAGCAAGTGATGGACGGACTCGTCGACGGCGCCCTGCGCGCCCTGCACGAACTGGGCATCGACGAGCCCACCCTGCTGCGGGTCCCCGGCAGCTTCGAACTGCCCGTCGTCGCCAAGGCCATGGCCGACCGCGGCTACGACGCCGTCGTGGCGCTCGGCGTCGTCATCAGGGGCGGCACACCGCACTTCGACTATGTGTGCCAGGGCGTCACCCAGGGGCTGACGCAGGTCTCCGTCGACACCGGCGTCCCCGTCGGCTTCGGCGTGCTGACCTGCGACACGGAACAGCAGGCCCTGGACCGCGCCGGCCTCGAAGGCTCCTCCGAGGACAAGGGCCACGAGGCCGTCACCGCGGCCGTCGCCACGGCGACCATCCTGCGGACCGTCGCCGAACCCTGGCGGCAGGCGTCCGGCGCCTCCCGATAGAGTGGCGGCACCATGTCCAAGAAGACGTTCGAGGAGCTGTTCACCGAGCTCCAGCAGAAGGCCGCCCACGGCGACCCCGCGACCTCCCGCACCGCCGAGCTGGTGGGCAAGGGCGTCCATGCCATCGGCAAGAAGGTCGTCGAGGAGGCCGCCGAGGTCTGGATGGCCGCCGAGCACGAGGGCAAGGACGCGGCGGCCGAGGAGATCTCCCAGCTCCTCTACCACGTCCAGGTGATGATGGTCGCCCGCGGCATCGCCCTCGACGACGTGTACGCCCATCTCTGAGCCGCCGCCCTCCGCGCGACCCGGCACCCCGGATGCCGCGCGGACGGCGCGGCGGCCGCCACGCCCCCCCGCGGCCCGGCCCGGACACCCCGGCCGCCGCCCCGCACCTTCTCAGCACCTCTCCCGCACGCCACGCGCGCCGAGCTCCGGCGCGCCCGCGTCCCGCACCACCTGGCAGGGCACCGCGCCTGCGCCCGCACCAGCACATCCGACCCCGCACCGAAGGAAGCGTCTCCCATGCTGCGCATCGCCATCCCCAACAAGGGTTCACTGTCCGGACCTGCGTCGGCGATGCTCCATGAGGCGGGCTACCGGCAGCGCAAGGAGTCCAAGGAACTCGTCCTCGTCGACCCGGCCAACGAGGTGGAGTTCTTCTACCTCCGCCCCCGCGACATCGCGATCTACGTGAGCTCGGGCCGCCTCGACATCGGCATCACGGGCCGCGACCTGCTGGTCGACTCGGGCGCCGAGGCGGAGGCCATCCTGCCCCTCGGCTTCGCACGCTCCACCTTCCGGTACGCGACCAAGCCGGGCGCGGCTAAGGGCATCGAGGACTTCACCGGGATGACGATCGCCACCTCCTACGAGGGCATCGTCGCGGGGCACCTCGCCGACAGCGGCATCGACGCCTCCGTCGTCCACCTCGACGGCGCCGTCGAGACCGCCATCCAGCTCGGCGTCGCCCAGGTCATCGCCGACGTCGTCGAGACCGGCACCTCGCTGCGCAACGCGGGCCTCGAAGTGGTCGGCGAGCCGATCATGACCTCGGAGGCGGTCGTCGTGCGCCGCACCGGCGCAGCCGACGACCCCAAGGTCGACCGGTTCCTGCGCCGCCTCCAGGGCGTCCTGGTCGCCCGCACGTACGTGATGATGGACTACGACTGCCGCGCCGAGCACCTGGAGCGCGCCGTCGCGCTCACCCCCGGCCTCGAATCGCCGACCGTGTCGCCGCTGCACAACGAGGGCTGGGTCGCCGTCCGCGCGATGGTCCCCACCGTCGACGCGCAGCGCATCATGGACGACCTGTACGCGCTCGGCGCCCGCGCCATCCTCACCACCGCCATCCACGCCTGCCGGCTCTGACGGGGCCGCGGCACGACCACCGACGAAACGAGCGACCCGATGCCGCCGACCACACCGCCGGAGCAGGACCGGGACACCGTGCCCACAGCGCAGGACCCGCAGGGCCCGCCCGCCCTGCCGGTCACGTTCAGGCCACGGCGCACCCGGATCGTGGCGCTGTGCGTCGGCGTCGTCATGTTCGTCAGCATCACCGCGCTCGCCCTGCTCCTCGACAGCGCCGCACCCTGGGAGCAGGCGAGCTTCGTCGTGCTCGCCGCGCTGTTCCTCTGCGTCATCGCGGTGCTCGGCCGGCCCAAGGTCGTCGCCGAGGAGAGCGGGGTGACCGTGGTGAACCTCACACACGTCCGCACGCTCGCCTGGGCGGAGGTCCTGCGGGTCAATCTGCGGCAGGGTGACCCCTGGGTCTTCCTCGACCTCAGCGACGGCAGTAGCCTGCCCGTGATGGGCATCCAGCCCGGAATCGCACGGCAGGCGGCGATCCGCGACGCCCGCGCGCTGCGGGCCCTCGTCGAGTCCCGCGGCACCGGCAGCGAGTCGGGCGGCGCGGCGCCCGGGGCCCGCTGAGCCGTGCCCCCGCGGGCGCCGTCTTGTTTACTCTGTGGTGCGGGGCGCCGGGCGCGCCCCGCCCCGCATCCCCGGCCGGTCACGGCCCGCGGGGAAATCCTGCGAATAGAGGAGTGACTCCCTCCAGCAATGGACGGAACGTCCTGTAGTACCTGCGCCGCCCCCTCTCCGGAGGCGGCGGCATGATCGTCCCCCTGCTCCTGCTCGCGGCGGCGCTCGTCCTGATCCTCGCCAACGGCTTCTTCGTGGCCGCCGAGTTCGGCCTGGTCACTGTGGAGAGGGCGGACGCCGAGCGCGCCGCCGCCGCGGGCGACCGGCGCGCGGCGGTCGTCGTGAAGGCCGTGCGCGAGCTCTCCTTCCAGCTCTCCGGCACCCAGCTCGGCATCACCGTCACCTCCCTGGTCGTCGGCATGCTGGCCGAGCCCGCGCTCGACGACCTGCTCGCGCCGCCGCTGGCCGCGACGGGCCTGCCCGACGGCGCGGTCTCCGCGATCGCCGTGGTGGTCGGCATGCTCGTCGCCTCCGGCGCCCAGATGGTCATCGGCGAACTCGTCCCGAAGAACTGGGCGGTCTCACGGCCGCTCCAGGTCGCGCGGTTCGTCGCCGGGCCGCAGCACCGCTTCACGCTGCTGTTCCGGCCCGTGATCGCCCTGCTCACCGCCGTCGCCAACCGGATCGTGCGGACGCTCGGCGTCGAGCCTGCCGACGAGCTCGCCTCCGCCCGCACGCCGGGCGAACTGGTCTCGCTCGCCCGCCACTCCGCGCAGGCGGGCACCCTCGAACAGGACACCGCCGACCTGTTCGTACGGACCGTCGCGCTCGGCGGCCTCACCGCCCAGCACGTGATGACGCCCCGCGTGAAGGTCAGCGCGCTCCAGAGCGACGCGACCGCGGCGGACGTCGTGAACCTGACGCGCGCCACCGGCCTGTCCCGCTTCCCGGTCTACCGGGAGCGCATCGACGAGATCGTCGGCATGGTCCACCTCAAGGACGCGCTCGCCGTCCCCGCGCACCTGCGGCAGCGCACCCCCGTCACCCGGGTCGCCATCCCCGCGCTGCTGGTGCCCGAGACGCTGCCGGCGCGCCAGCTCCTCGCCCGGCTCCGCACCGAGCAGCCGATCGCCGTCGTCGTCGACGAGTACGGCGGCACCGCGGGTGTCGTCACCATCGAGGACATCGTCGAGGAACTCGTCGGCGAGGTGCGCGACGAGCACGACGACGAGGGCGAGGCGCGCCCCGAGATCGCGCCCGTGGCGCCCGAGGACGGGCGGCCCGCCTGGGAGGCCGAGGGCAGCACCCGCGTCCTCACCCTCAGGCGGATCGGCCTCGAAGCGCCCGAAGGGCCCTACGAGACGCTTGCCGGCCTCGTCGCCGACCTCCTCGGCCGCATCCCGGTGCCGGGCGACCGGGTGGAGCTGCCGGGCTGGCGGCTCTCCGTGCGCCAGGTCGACCGCTACCGCGCCGAGCGCGTACGGATCGTCCGCGCGGCCGCCGTGCCCGGGGCGCACGCGCCCGAGGCGGCGGCGGCTGGAGGCCGGCGATGACCCTCGTCCAACTGGTCTGCGCGGTGCTCCTCGTGCTCGTCAACGGATTCTTCGTGGCGGCCGAGTTCTCCCTCGTCTCCGTGCGCCGCAGCCAGATCGAGCCGTACGCGCGACAGGGCTCGGCGCGCGCCCGCAGGACACTCCACGGTCTTGAGAACCTGCCGCAGATGATGGCCGCCGCGCAGTTCGGCGTCACGATCTGCTCCCTGACGCTCGGCGCGGTCGCCGAGCCGACCGTGGCCCATCTGCTCGAACCCGTCTTCCAGGCGGCGCACGTGCCCGAGGGCGCCGTACACCCCGTGGGGTACGCGATCGCGCTGGTGCTCGTGTCGTTCCTGCATCTCGTCATCGGCGAGATGGTGCCGAAGAACCTCGCCATGGCGGCGCCCGACAAGGCCGCGATGTGGCTGAGCCCCTGGCTCGTCGCCTTCGCGCGGCCGTGCCGCCCGGTGACCACCGCGCTCGCCGCCTGCGCGCGGCTGGTGCTGCGGCTGTTCAGGGTGGAGCCCAAGGACGAGATCGACGCGGTGTACACCAGCGTGCAGCTGGTGCGCCTCGTGGAGGACTCGGGCCAGGCGGGGCTGCTCGAACCGGAGGCGCAGGAGCAGCTGGAGGACGCGCTCGAACTGGGCAGCAGGCCCGTCACCGATGTCCTGCTGCGGCGGGCGTCCCTGGTGACGGTCACCGCGGCCGTCACGCCCCGGGAGATCGAGGAGCTGACGGTGCGCACCGGCTACTCGCGCTTCCCGGTGTGCGCGGCGGCCGGCGGCGCCTTCATGGGCTACCTGCACGTCAAGGACGTCCTCGACCTGGAGGAGCCGGAGCGTGCCGTGCCCCAGTACCTGTGGCGCCCGATGACCACGTTGCGCGCCGAGCTCCCGCTGGACGACGCGCTCACCGTGATGCGCAGGGCGGCGACGCACCTCGCGCAGGTCGCGGACGCCTCCGGCCGGGTCGTCGGCCTCGTGGCGCTGGAGGACGTGCTGGAGACCCTCGTCGGGGAGGTGCGCGACCCCTCGCACCGGGCCGCGCCCGCGCCGCTGCCGGCCCAGGACACCGTCGCGGGCGGCGGCACGGGCCTGGCGCTCAGCCCGCGCCCGTGACCTGCCGAGTCCGCCGCCCGGCCCGTACCGCACGGGCCGGGCGGCGGGCGTGCGGGCCCGCGGCCCGGGTCAGCCGTCCCGCCCGTCCCCGCGGCGCCCCGCGAGCACCTCGCCGTACGCCTGCATCAGGTCGGGCAGCCGGAGCGTCGACAGGTCCTCGCGGGTCGGCGTGCCCGCGTATCCCGCGAGGCGCAGGTCGCGGTAGGCGCAGGACTTCTCGTACAGGGTCCGCAGGAAGCGGCCGTTGCCCAGCTCGTCGATCCAGCCCTCGTCCACCACGTGCAGGCTGAGCGAGCGCAGCTCGTCGAGCGCCTCCTCGTCCCACTGGTCGCCGCCCTCGGCCGCGAGGACCTCGCCGATGGCGGTCAGTTCGAGCGGCCGGTAGCTCGGAAAGTCCACCCGGGTGGTGAAGCGGGACGACAGGCCCGGGTTGGCGGCGAACAGCCGCTCCATGCCCTCGGGGTAGCCGGCCAGGATCACCACCAGGTCGTCCCTGTTGTCCTCGGCCCGCTTCAGCAGTACCTGGAGGGCCTCCTCGCCGTAGGCGTCGCCCTTGCTGTAGCCCGCGTTGGAGAGGCTGTACGCCTCGTCCACGAAAAGCACCCCGCCGATCGCGGAGTCGATCAGCTCGTTCGCCTTGACCGCCGTCTGGCCGAGGAACTCGCCCACGAGGTCCGCTCGTTGCGCCTCCACCAGATGGTCGCCGCCGAGCAGCCCGAGCGCGTAGAAGACCCGGCCGAGGATCCGCGCCACGGTGGTCTTGCCGGTGCCCGAGGGGCCGAGGAAGACGAAGTGCCGCTTCGGCGGCTGGACCGGCAGCCCCTCGCCGGCCCGCAGCCCGGCCATGTTCAACTGCGCGGAGAGCGCCCTGACCTGACGCTTCACCGGCTCCAGGCCCACCATGCGCTCCAGCTCCGCCAGCGCCTCGGCGAGCAGGGCCGGGTTGGCGGCCGCGAGGGGGAAGGCGGAGCCCGCGGCCGAGGACTGCCGCGGCGGCGGGTCCGTGCGCTCGCGTATCTCGTCGGGGGAGCGCGCGGGGGCGGGCGGCCCCGTGGCGCCGGGCACGGCGGAGCCGAAAAGCGGGTCCGCGGGGTAGACGGCGTCCTGCTGCTCGCCCTGCGGCTCCGCCACGGCGTCGAAGCCGGGGCCGGCCGGCGCGACGGGCACGGCGCCCGCCGGGTCGTAGGGGCCGTCCGCCGGGTCGTAGCCGTCGGCGTCGGCTATCGCGGCCAGCCGCGCTGCCGTGTCCATGAAGTACGGGTCCATCCGGTGCACCGCCCGGTACAGCGGTAAGGCTGCCGCGGTGCGGCCTGTGCCCTCATGGGCACGGGCCAGCCAGTAGCGCAGCTCCTTGCGCTGCGGCTGCTCGCTGCGGCAGCGCATCAGGGCGGTGGCGAGCAGCGGCTCCGCCTGCCCGTACATCTCCAGCCTGATACGGGCCATGCCGGCGAACAGGCCCGCCTCGGTGCCGAGTTGCGGGTCGTCGAGCAGCGGGTCCGTGCACCGGGCCAGCAGCTCCCAGTCCTTGACGAGGTAGGCGCGGCAGGCGTGCAGGAACCGCACCTGGGGGTCGGCCTGGGCGGGCGGCAGCGCGGCCAGCGCCTGGTCGAGCTCGGGGACCCGGCGGCTGTCGAGCCAGTGCGAGGCGTGGGCGAGCAGCAGGTCCCGCTCGGTCTCCAGGATCGGCTGGACCCACCAGCCCAGCCAGTACCAGGAGTTGAGGGTGCGTCCGTGCCGGGCCCGCTGCTCGCCGAAGCGGTCGCGACCCGCGTACATCCGCAGCAGGGCGGTGGCAGTGTCCGCGCGCAGGGCGTGCAGTCCGAGCCAGCCGTCGGCCATCCCGGGGTCGAACCGCACCGCGGTCCTGAACTCCTCCTCGGCCTGCTGGTAGGCGCCCATCGTGTACGCGTCGACGCCCCGCACCCACGCGAGGTCGGCCGGGGCCGCCATGCCCGGCGTACCGATGTCCATCCAGGTCCCCCACACACGCCGTGCCCCGTGGTGTCCCGGCGGGCGGCTGCCCGTCGGCCCCTGCTCAACCACCTCTGGGCGGACGGAATCTGACCGCACCGCAGTGCATCGTACCCACGTACGGCGGGGCTCCAAGCGGGCGGGCGCGCTCACCGGGAGGCCGTGGTGCGGTCACGTGGTGTGACAAAAACGGCCGGTGGGAGGCGCCTCTGCCGTGCGCGGACAGAACGAAGCCCCCGGTCACGGGGGAACGACCGGGGGCTTCGTGTCTCGGGCGGCCGCTCAAAAAAGCCGCACATTCAGAACGTAAGACCACCACCGCCCCGCGGTCAAGCCGCGCAGGAGGCAGCCGCGCACCGCCGCGGCGAGCCGTCGCGCTGCCGCGACACGCCGTCACGGAGTGTGAGGGCGAGGGGTGAGTGGGCCGCCCGCAGGGTGAGTTGTGAGCGCCCCACCGCTCACTCGTGCCACTCGATACCCCTCAGAAACCTCCCGCACCAGCGCGTCCGCGTACGGCAGCGACGGGTCGGCGGCGAAGTGCCGCGCCTCGGCGCGCACCCACCCGTCCCAGAACTCCGCGAGCGCGGGTCCGTCCCTGCGCCTGCCGCGCCGCCACGCGTCGTCGGCGCCCCGGTCCATCCACAGCAGCGCGGCGAGCAGCGGGCGCAGCCCGGCCCGGCCGGCGCCCACGCCCTCGACGAGGACGACCGGCGCGGGCGGCAGGCCCAGGGGCGCGGCGAAGCGGCGCGCCGCCCAGTCGTACGGCGCGTACCGCGCCTCCTGCCCGCGCGCCAGCGGTCCTGTCACCTGCCGGGTCAGCCGCGGCAGCCAGCCGAACGGCTCGTCGTGGCTCGCGAGGTCGTCGAGGCGCAGGACCGGGACGCCGCCGAGCGCGCCGGCGAGCCGGCCGGCGAAGGTGCTCTTGCCCGAGCCCGCGTGCCCGTCCACCGCCACCAGACGCACCGGCCCGCACGAGGGGCGCAGCGCGGCGACCGCGCCGGCCAGTGCGGGAAGGTCGTCCATCCCGCCAGCCTACGGGCGGCCGCCGCCGGCCTCCCGCGGGCCCCACGCGCCGCGGTGCCGCATCGCCGCAGGCAGTGCCACTGGTCCATGCCAATGACGGTCGGGGCGAGTCGGCGCGGAAGTGTGGCCCTACGGCCGGGGGAGAGGCGATAGTGGGCCCGAGCCGCACTGTTCGAACAGTCGTCACCGCGTTCGTCGCGCCCACTCCGACAGGAGTCGTATGACCATGCACACCTCGCGCAGAACCGTTCTTGCCGCAGCGATCGCGGCGGCAACCGCGGCGGGAACCCGGACCGCGTCGGCCGCCCCCGCGCCCACCGCCCCGGCCGCGGGCGGCGAAGCCCCCGCGGCGGACCCCGTCGACAACGCCTTCTGGTCCGGCCGCCAGGGCTGGCGCGCCGGCATGGGCCGCGGCACCCGCGTCGCGCCCGGCGGCGCTCAGGGGATCACCCTCGGCGAGGCCGTGGGCCGCACCGACTACGCGGACCCGCACACCGGCACCACCGCCACCTGGGAGTACGCCACCTGGACCGGGCCGCTCCACCGCCCCGCCGTGCCCGCCACCGAGATCGTCGCCCACTGGAACGCCGACACCCCAGCGGGCACCTGGCTCCAGGTGGAGCTCCAGGGGCGGTACACCGACGGCACCGCCACCCCCTGGTACGTGATGGGCCGCTGGACGGCGGGCGACGGCGAGGGCGACATCCGGCGCACCTCGGTCGACGGCCAGTCCGACGGCCACTCGTCCATCTCCACCGACACCTTCGCGCTCGACGACGAGGCGGGGGCGCTGCGCGTCGCCGCCTACCGGCTGCGGCTCACGCTCTACCGGAAGCCGGGCACCCGCGAGGCGCCCGTCGTGCGGCGGCTCGGTGCCATGGCCTCCGCCGTGCCCGCCCGCTTCACCGTGCCCGCGTCGAAGCCCGGCCTCGCGCGCGAACTGCGCGTCCCCGCCTACTCGCAGGACATCCACAAGGGCGAGTACCCGCAGTACGACAACGGCGGCGAGGCATGGTGCAGCCCCACCTCCACCTCGATGGTCCTCGACTACTGGGGCCACGGTCCCACCCGCACCGAGACGGCCTGGGTCGACCCCTCGTACGCCGACCCGCAGGTCGACACCGCCGCCCGCTACACCTACGACTACCAGTACGAGGGCTGCGGCAACTGGCCGTTCAACGCGGCCTACGCGGCGAGCCACGGGATGAACGCGGCCGTCACCAGGCTCGGTTCACTGGGCGACATCGAGACCTTCATCGCCGCGGGCATGCCGGTCATCACCTCGCAGTCCTTCCTCGCCTCCGAGCTGACCGGCGCGGGCTACGGCACATCGGGCCACCTGATGGCGATCGTCGGCTTCACCGCGGACGGCGACGTGATCGCCAACGACCCGGCGTCCGAAGACGACGCTGCCGTCCGCAACGTCTACCGGCGGTCCGAGTTCGAGACCATCTGGCTGCGCACCAAGCGCCACACCGACACCGGCGCCGTCGCCTCGGGCTCCGGCGGTGTCGTCTACCTCTACTGGCCGCCCCGGCCCACACCGGCGCAGGAGCGCGCCCTGAGGTCCTTCGGCCTGCTCTGAGCACGACCGGTGTGTTCCCGGCACACCACCCGGTGTGCCGGGAACACACCGAGTGGTGTGCGCGTCCCGGCACGACCTGCGGTGTCCCGCGGTAACCCCTGGGGCCTGCGGTGCGGCCTTCTCTGACATACTGCCAGTTCCGTGACGGCCGGAGGGCGGGACGCGCAGGTGAATCGTGGTCAGCAGAGCGGCGCTTCGTCCCGGTCGCAGGCTCGACGGAGCGAACTCATCGCCACCGGGCGGAAGTTGTTCGCGAACACCTCCTACGACGCCCTGTCGATGGACGACATCGCGAGCCACGCGGGGGTCGCCAAGGGGCTGATCTACTACTACTTCAAGAGCAAGCGTGGCTACTACCTGGCCATCGTGGAGGACTCCGTAAGCGAGCTGGTGACGCTCGCGTCGAGCGACCCGGGACTGCCGCGCGCCGTGCGGGTGCAGCGCACGGTCGAGGCGTACCTCCGCTTCGCGCAGGAGAACGAGTCCGCCTACCGCACCATCATCAACGGCGGGGTCGGGTTCGACACGCAGGTGCAGGCCATCAGGGACGCCGTGCGGCAGGGGCTCGTCCTCACCCTGGCCGAGGGCGCCTACGGCACGCAGGACATCCCCGCCATCGCCAAGCTCGCCCTGCTCGGCTGGCTCAGCAGTGTCGAGTGGCTGACCCTCGAATGGCTCGGCCACCAGGAACTCGCCCTGGAGATCCCGCGCGACCTGCTCGTGCGCATGCTCAGGCACACACTCGACACCATCGAGGAGTTCGCGCCCGAGTGCCCCTCGCCGCCGCCCGACCCCGACTGGCGCCCCGTGACGGGCCGGGAGCCCGCGGACGATGGGCAAGCTGCGGACGCGAACACGAACACGGGCCAGGGCGTGGACACCGATACCGCACAGGGCCCCGGCGCCCGACCCGAGGACAGCTGAACCCGGCACGCACCGACGCCTCTTGACGGTACGTCAGGGAGCCTTGACGGTGTGTCAGGCAGCCGCGATCCGCGGTGCCGTGTGCAGCGTCCGCGCACCCGCCGGCACCGTCCAGCGCACCGGACGCGAACCGGGGCCGCCGACGTGCGAGAACGGCTGCGTGCGCCAGTCGAGCCCCTGCGGCAGCGTCAACAGCAGCCCCGCCTCCTGCTCCTGGGGCCCGGCGTCCGCGTCGGCCGGCCCGGCGTCCGCCGCGGGAGTGCCCGTACCCGGGCAGACCGAGAGGGTGAACGGGCTCCAGCGGGTGGGGCACAGGGCGTGCTCGGGGAGGGTGTCCTCGTCGGCGAGCAGGGCGATCGGCTGCGCGCAGGAAGGGCAGACGACCCGGTACATCTCGAAGGTGTCGTCGGACCCGCCGTCCTCGGCGGCGAAGGTGAAGTCGTCGAACTCGACGGGCTTGGCCCCGGACGTACCGGTGCGCTTGAGGCTCTGCATGTGGAGTCATTCCCCCTTGGACGGGCCGACCAGGATCGTGTGGTCTCGACCACAGCAAGCACTTCCCGCCGCGTGCGCCGGGTAACCGCGGTGGCCGCCCGGAGCCATCGGCAGGCCCTGTGGTCTTCGTCACACGAGACGTCCATGGATCATCCCACCTCTGTTCCGGCTGTGCCGGGAGCGACCTGGGGGAATAGGTTGACCCGCATGGAGGAGCTGGATCGTCGTATCGTGGAGTTGCTCGTCAAGGACGGCCGGATGAGCTACACCGACCTGGGCAAGGCCACGGGCCTGTCCACGTCGGCGGTGCACCAGCGGGTCAGGCGGCTGGAGCAGCGCGGCGTGATCCGCGGCTACGCGGCCGTCGTGGACCCCGAGGCCGTGGGGTTGCCGCTGACCGCTTTCATCTCGGTCAAGCCGTTCGACCCGAGCGCCCCCGACGACATCGCGGAGCGGCTCTCCGGCATCGACGAGATCGAGGCGTGCCACAGCGTCGCGGGCGACGAGAACTACATCCTCAAGGTCCGGGTCGCCGCCCCGGTCGAACTGGAGGACCTGCTCACCCGCATCCGCACCCTCGCGGGCGTCTCCACCAGGACCACCGTGGTCCTCTCCACGCCCTACGAGGCGCGGCCGCCCCGGATCTGAGCGCGGCGGGACAGGGCGGGAGACTGTCCCCATGAACCCGAGCACCGCCCCCCAGAGCCACCCCCGCACCGTGCTGCTGCGCCGCGGCGAGGTGCACAGCCCCGCAGACCCGTTCGCCACCGCGATGGTGGTCGAGCGCGGACAGGTCGCCTGGGTCGGCTCCGAGGGGGCGGCCGACTCCTTCGCGAGCGGCGTGGACGAGGTCGTGGACCTCGACGGCGCGCTCGTCACCCCCGCCTTCACCGACGCACACGTCCACACCACGGCGACCGGACTCGCGCTCACCGGCCTCGACCTGACCGGAGCGCGCGACCTCGCCGGGGCGCTCGCCGCCGTCCGCGCCTACGCCGCCGCGCGCCCCGCCGACCGCGTGCTCCTCGGCCACGGCTGGGACGCCGCGCGCTGGCCCGGCCTGCGGCCGCCGAGCCGCGCGGAACTCGACGAGGCCACCGGCGGGCGGCCGCTCTACCTCACCCGCGCCGACGTGCACTCGGCCGTCGTCACCACCGCCCTGCTCGACCTGGTCCCCGGCGTCACGGCCCGCGCGGGCTACGCCCACGACGCGCCCCTCACCGGCGATGCCCACCACGCCGTACGAGCCGCCGCGCACGCCGCCATCACCCCGGCGAGGCGCGCCGAGGCGCAGCGCGCCGCGCTCGCCCGCGCCGCCTCCCTCGGCATCGGCTCGCTGCACGAGTGCGGCGGCCCCGAGATCTCCGACGAGGACGACTTCACCGCGCTGCTCGCGCTCGCCGACGCCGCGCCCGGCCCCCGGGTGCGCGGCTACTGGGCCGAGCCCGTCACCGGTGAGAAGGGCGCCAGGCGGGTGCGGGAGCTCGGCGCCCTCGGCGCGGCCGGCGACCTCTTCGTCGACGGCTCGCTCGGCTCCCACACGGCGTGGCTCGGCGAGCCCTACGCGGACGCACCGGGCACCGGGCAGCCGCAGCTCGACCGGGACGCCGTCGCCGCGCACGTGGCCGCCTGCACCGAGGCGGGCCTCCAGGCGGGCTTCCACGCCATCGGTGACGCGGCGCTCGCCGCGGTCGTCGCCGGGGTGCTGGCCGCCGCGGAGCGCCTCGGCACCGCCAGGGTGCGGGCCGCGCGCCACCGGATCGAGCACGCCGAGATGATGACCCCCGAGACGGTCGCGGCCTTCGCGGAACTGGGCCTGACCGCCTCCGTGCAGCCCGCCTTCGACGCGGCCTGGGGCGGCGACGACGGCATGTACGCGGCGCGCCTCGGCGCCGCCCGGGCCGCCACCCTCAACCCGTACGCCGCCCTGCTGAAGGCCGGCGTGCCGCTCGCCCTCGGCTCCGACGCGCCGGTCACGCCGCTCGACCCGTGGGGCACCGTGCGGGCCGCGGCCTTCCACCGCACCGCCGCACACCGGGTCTCCGTACGGGCCGCCTTCACCGCCCACACCCGGGGCGGCTGGCGGGCCTTCGGCCGCGACGACGCCGGGGTCCTCGTGCCGGGCGCGCCCGCCGACTACGCGATCTGGCGCACCGAGGAGCTCGTCGTCCAGGCGCCGGACGACCGGGTGGCGCGCTGGTCGACCGACCCGCGCTCCGGCACGCCGGGCCTGCCCGACCTGACGCCAGGACGCGCCCTGCCCGAGTGCCTGGAGACCGTCGTCGGCGGGGAAACCGTCTTCAGGCGACCGAACGAGTGACGTAGGGGCGCGCAGCGCCGCGCCGCCCGGACCGCCGTGCTCCCCGGCGACCTGCGGATCTTCGTCGCTGACCTGCTGGTTCCCGGCAACGGGCCAGGTGGTGCGCGTGTTGACAGCCGGGCGCCGGGGGCGGGTAGGTTCGGCGAGTCCACCACAGGACGACCGTCCGGCGTTCCCCGCGCCCTCGCCGAACGCCACTGGGTCAGGGGAGGCGTGCCGCACCGGCGCACCTCCGCTGGGAGCCAGGCCCAGCCCCGGCGCGGCGGCGGAGCGGGCAGGTTTCAGCCGGTCGGCGGGTGCGACCCGGGCGGGGTCCCGGCGTTCAGTAGACAACGGCTTTCGGTCGGCCCGCAGCCAGCGGGCCCCAGGTCGGCCCGAAGGACGCCGGGCCCCGGTCCGCAGCCGGTGCCACGGGCCCGGAGCTGCCGGGACGCCCGTACGCGCGAGGGCCGGCGGTGCCGTACGTCGACATGCCACCGTGGAAGCGACCCGCGCGCGCGTGCTCGCTATGGTGGTGCCCCGGCGCAGGACGACGAAGGGGCACTAGTGAACGACGGCGGTCAGAGGCGGTTCGGCCCGCTCGGCTCGGCCTTGGTGATCATCCCGACCTACAACGAGGCGGGAAACGTCGAGGCCATCGTCAAGCGTGTGCGCTCCGCGGTGCCCGACGCCCACATCCTGGTCGCCGACGACAACAGCCCCGACGGCACCGGCCGCATCGCCGACGGCCTCGCTGCGGCCGACGACAACGTCCACGTCCTGCACCGCAAGGGCAAGGAGGGCCTCGGCGCCGCCTACCTCGCCGGCTTCCGCTGGGGCATCGACCACGGCTACGGCGTCCTGGTGGAGATGGACGCCGACGGCTCGCACCAGCCCGAGGAACTGCCCCGTCTGCTCACCGCGCTCAAGGGCGCCGACCTGGTGCTCGGCTCCCGCTGGATGCCCGGCGGCCGGGTGGTCAACTGGCCGCGCACCCGCGAGCTCATCTCGCGCGGCGGCAGCACGTACTCCCGGCTGCTGCTCGGCGTGCCGATGAAGGACGTCACCGGCGGCTACCGCGCCTTCCGCAAGGAGACCCTCGAAGGGCTCGGCCTCGACGAGGTCGCCTCGCAGGGCTACTGCTTCCAGGTCGACCTCGCGCGGCGCACGGTCGAGGCCGGATACCACGTGGTCGAGGTGCCGATCACCTTCGTGGACCGCGAGGTCGGCGACTCCAAGATGAGCCGCGACATCTTCGTGGAGGCTCTCTTCCGGGTCACCGCCTGGGGCGTGGAGACCCGGGCCAACCGGCTGCTCGGCCGACGGGCCGTCGGCCGGGCGCGCACCGCGGGGGAGCCCCCTGCCGAGTCGCGGCCCGCCGAGTCCTCCTGACCGGTCCCGCCCGCCGTACACCTCCGCCGACCCCTTATGCCGTACGGACGTGACGCCAGGCACACTGGAGGCATGACCACCGCCATGCCGCAGGGAACGGCCCCCAAACGCTCGCGCGCCCGCGGGCTGCTGCCGCTCGCCGTCCTCGTCTGGATCGCCCTGGAGATCTGGCTGCTGACACTCGTCGGCGGCGCCACAAACGGGTTCGTGGTCTTCCTGATCATCGTGGCGGGCATCGTGCTCGGCTCCGTCGTCGTCAAGACGGCGGGCAGGCGCGCCTTCCAGAACCTGCGCTCCACCCTCCAGCAGGCACAGCGAGGCGGGGTCACCCCCGAGCGGAGCGCCGACTCCAGCAGGAACGGCTTCCTGATGCTGGGCGGCCTGCTGATCATGATCCCTGGGCTGCTCACCGACGCCGCCGGCCTGCTGCTGCTGATCCCGCCGGTCCGCGCCGTCGTGGGGCGCTTCGCCGACCGGTCGATGGAGCGGCGGATGCGCGCCGCGGTGCCCGGCGATCTCCAGGACGCCTTCCAGCAGGCTCAGCGGGCCCGGATGTCCCAGGACGGCACGGTGGTCCAGGGCGAGGTCGTGCGGGACGACGGAGCCCCTGGCCGCCGCGGCGGCCGCGACGACGAGGGGCCCCGCCCGCCCCTCACCCCCTGACGACAGGGAAAAGCCGCGGGGACGACAGGGAAAAGCCGCGGGCTGCGACACCGAGATCGTGTCGCAGCCCGCGGCTTGTCGTCTGTGCCGCCCGGCGCCCTGCCCGGGGAGCGGTCCTTGATCAGGCGGACTTCCGGCTGTCCCGCGGATGCACCGCGATGTTCATCGCACCCGACCGGAGCACGGCGAGCCGCTCAGCCAGGACCTCTTCGAGCTCCTCGCGCGTACGCCGCTCCATGAGCATGTCCCAGTGCGTACGGGCGGGCTTGCCCTTCTTCTCCTCGGGGCCCTCCCCGTCCACCAGGAGTGCCTGGGCGCCGCACGCCTTGCACTCCCACTCCGGCGGAATCTCCGCCTCTACCGAGAACGGCATCTCGAATCGATGTCCGTTCTGGCATGCGTACTCCACCGCCTGGCGCGGGGCCAGATCGATGCCGCGGTCCGTCTCGTAGCTGGTCACCACAAGTCGCGTGCCGCGGAGAGCTCGCTCACTCATGAATCGTGCCTCCCGGGCTTGTCGCCCACAGGACAAAGTGTCGCTGTCGTCGTCTTCCGGTCAACGTCCGGTCGGCGGTAAAGATTCCCGTTCCGGTGCTGCGTCGCCCGTCGTACCGCTGGTCCTCACTAGGTCTTCGCGTACCCGCCGCGGTCCGGTTCGTCACCTCTGGCACGAGATGTCACCCCGGATTTTCCGTACCGGACCACGCAGGAACGGTACGGCTGGCAGGCCAAACGCGTACACTACCGCCCTTTCGCCCCGGCGTCTAAATCCGTTCGGGCACGGTGTTGCCCGCGTCGGCCACCGCCTGCCTCACCGGTACCCGCGCGAGCAGGACGGAACCCACCACGAAGAACACCAGAAGTGAGACGATCGCCACCCGGTAGCTGCCGGTCAGCTGGTACGCGAGGCCGAAGGCGAGCGGCCCGAGCCAGCTCAGACCCCGGTCGCTCAGCTCGTAGGCCGAGAAGTACTCGGCCTCCTTGCCCGCGGGGACCATGTGCGAGAACAGCGACCGCGACAGCGCCTGGCTGCCGCCGAGCACCAGGCCGATCGCCGCCGCCAGGCAGAAGAACCAGACGGGGGACCCCGCGGGCAGGAAATAACCCCCCACAAGGATGAGGACCCATACGCCGAGCGACCCGAGGACCGTCCGCTTCCCGCCGTAGACCCGCGCGAGCCGCCCCATCGCGAGCGCCCCGGCGACCGCGAGCACCTGCACCAGCAGCACCGCGACGATCAGCGTGGACTGGCCGAGGCCCAGCTCGTCGGAGCCGTAGACCGACGCCTGGGAGATCACCGTCTGGATGCCGTCGTTGTAGATGAGGAACGCGAGCAGGAACGCCAGTGTCAGCGGATGGCGGCGCATGTCCCGCAGCGTCGCGGCGAGCTGCCGCCAGCCGGTGCCCGCCGCCCCCGCCGCCGTCGTCCCGCGCTCGGCGCCGCGGGCCGCCGCCCGCCGGTCGCGCAGCCTGCGCAGCGGCACCACGGTGAACGCGCCCCACCACAGGCCCGCGGAGGCCAGGCAGATCCGCACCGCCGTCGACTGCGAGAGGCCGAAGGAGTCGTGGCCCGAGTAGAGCACCAGGTCGAGGACGAGCACGAAGGCGCCCGAGGTGTAGCCGAAGGCCCAGCCGCGCGAGGAGACCCGGTCGCGCTCCTCCGGCTCGGCGATCTCCGGCAGATACGCGTTGTACAGCGCCGAGGAGACCGGAAGCGCCACGTTCGCCACGATCAGCAGCCCCGCGCCCAGCAGATAGCGGTCCCCGTCGAGGAAGAACATCCCGGCCGTGGCCGCGGCCCCCACGTACGCCGAGGCCGCGAGCAGCGGCTTCTTGCGGCCTGTACGGTCCGCCACCGCGCCCACCAGCGGCATCGCAAGCACCGCCAGCACGATCGATGCCGAGATCGTGTACGCGTACAGCGAGCCCGCGCGCACCGGGATGCCCAGCGGGTGGACGAAGCCCCCGGAGTCGGCCGCGGCGCGCGCCACCGAGGTGAGGTAAGGGCCGAGGAAGACCGTGATGACGCTCGTCGAGTAGACGGAGTTGGCGAAGTCGTAGAAGTACCAGCCGCGTTGCTCGCGTCTGCGGGCGCCGGGGCCCTCGTCGGCAGCCGCTCCTTCCGCCCTGGCCGTCTCGTGCGCGGGCCCGACCGCCACCTGCTTACCTCCCCGTACCCCGTGCCCCGCGCTTCCGGTCAGCGCCACACCCCGCGCGCCTCGAACACCGCCCGGAGCGTCTCCAGATGATCGGTCATGATGCCATCCACACCGAGATCGAGGAGCGCCCCCATCGGATCCGCCTCGTTGACCGTCCAGACGTGCACCTGGAGGCCCCTGGCGTGGGCACGCGCCACGAACCTGCGGTCCACCACCCGCACCCCCGCCTGCTCCACCGGCACCTGCGCGCACACCGCGCCCCTGCGCACCGGGAACGGCACCCCGAGCGAGGAGAGGCGCAGCCCGAGCACGCCGCGCACCCCGTACGAGGTGGCGAGCCGCGGGCCCGCGAGGCGCGCGGCGCGCGCCACCCGCGCCTCGGAGAACGACCCGACGCAGACCCGGTCCCAGCTGTCCGTCGCCCTGATCAGGTCGAGCAGGGGCACCAGCGCAGGCGGCGCCTTGACGTCGACGTTCCAGCGGGCGCCGGGGAACTCGGCCAGCAGGTCGGCGAAGAGGGGCAGCGGCTCGCGGCCCGCGACGCGGGCCCGCGACACCTCGGCCCACGACAGGTCCCCGATGCGGCCGTGCGCGTCGGTGACCCGGTCGAGGGTCGCGTCGTGGAAGGCGACGAGCCTGCCGTCCGCCGTCGCGTGCACATCCGTCTCGAAGTAGCGGTAGCCGAGCCCGGCGGCACGGCGGAACGCGGCCGCCGTGTTCTCGACCCCGCCGGCCGCGCCGCCCCGGTGGGCGAACGCCAGCGGCGTCGGACGGTCGAGGTACGGGTGGCGCGTGCGCATGCGGGTCACGGGCGCAGTATGGCCCCCTACGGTGTCGCACCGGCGACCGCGGGCGGGCGGCCGCTCGCCGCGGGGATGGCGAAGACGCGCAGGAACAGCTGCGCGAGCGGGCCGATCGCCAGCGCGTACGCGACCGTGCCCACGCCGAGCGAGCCGCCGAGCGCGAACCCCGCCGCCACCACCGCGACCTCGATCGCCGTGCGCACCAGCCGCACGGAGCGCCCGGTGGCCTGGTGCAGCCCCGTCATCAGGCCGTCGCGCGGGCCCGCGCCCAACCGCGCGGCGATGTAGAGGCCCGTGGCCGCGCCGTTCAGCACGATGCCGGCCGTCAGCAGGCCGACCCGGGCGGCCAGGGAGCGCGGCTCGGGCACCGCGGCGGTCGTCGCGTCGATGGCGAGCCCCACCACGAACACGTTGGAGACGGTGCCGAGCCCCGGCCGCTGCCGCAGCGGGATCCACAGCAGCAGGACGGCCGCGCCGATGACGATCGAGGCCGTGCCGATCGGCAGGCCCACCAGGCCGCCGACGCCCTGGCCCAGGACGTTCCACGGTTCGAGGCCGAGGTTCCCGCGGATGATCAGCGCGGACGACCCGCCGTACAGGGCGAGACCCGCGTACAGCTGGACGAGGCGGCGCGGCAGCCGCCGGTCTCGGTAAGGCGCAAGGGGCACGGCGTACCCTTTCCATGGCATCGGTGGACCGGTGAGCGCCAGCCTGTGGCAGGTCGGCCGGGGCCAACCATGGCCAATCCGGGGAAGGTGGACCGCACTCATGGCCCAGTGGACGTCGGCGGTCGGCGCGACCCAGCTCGCCAGGCAGCTCGCCGCGCAGCGCACGGCGGGGGCGGCGGTGCCCGCGGGCGGGCGCAGGCAGCCCGCCTACCGCGCCCTCGCCGACGGCATCAGGCTGCTCGTGCTGGAGGGCCGGGTGCCGGTCGCCGCGCGGCTGCCCGCCGAGCGCGAGCTCGCCGTGGCGCACGGCGTCAGCAGGACCACGGTCGCCGCCGCCTACGAGGCGCTGCGCTCCGAGGGGTTCCTCGAGTCCCGCAGGGGAGCGGGCAGCTGGACCGCGGTGCCGGCGGGCAACCCGCTGCCCGCGCGCGGCCTCGAACCCCTGCCGCCCGAGTCCCTCGGCTCCCTCATCGACCTCGGCACCGCCGCCCTGCCGGCGCCGGAGCCGTGGCTCACCCGCGCGGTCGGCGGCGCGCTCGCCGAGCTGCCGCCGTACGCGCACACCCACGGCGACTACCCGGCGGGTCTTCCGGTGCTGCGGCAGCTGCTGGCCGACCGGTACACGGCGCTCGGCGTGCCCACCATGCCCGAGCAGATCATGGTCACGACGGGCGCGATGGGCGCCATGGACGCGATCTGCCATCTCTTCGCGGGGCGCGGCGAGCGGGTCGCCGTCGAGTCGCCCTCGTACGCCAACATCCTCCAGCTGATGCGGGAGGCGGGCGCGCGGCTGGTGCCCGTCGCCATGGCCGAGGGCCTCGGCGGCTGGGACGTGCCGCGCTGGCGGCAGGCGCTGCGGGACGCCGCCCCGCGGCTTGCCTACGTCGTCGCCGACTTCCACAACCCCACGGGCGCGCTCGCCGACGAGGACCAGCGCAGGCAGCTCGTGGAGGCGGCGCGCTCGGCAGGCACGGTCCTCGTCGTGGACGAGACCATGTCGGAGCTCGCGCTCGACGAGGACGTCGCCATGCCGCGCCGGGTCTGCGCCTTCGACCCGGCGGGCAGCACGGTGGTCACGGTCGGCTCGGCGAGCAAGGCGTTCTGGGCGGGCATGCGGATCGGCTGGGTGCGGGCCGCGCCCGACGTGGTCCGCTCGCTCGTCGCCGCGCGCGCCTACGCCGACCTCGGCACCCCCGTGCTCGAACAGCTCGCGGTGCACTGGCTGATGGAGACCGGCGGCTGGGAGGAGGCGCTGCGGCTGCGGCGCGCGCAGGCCAGGGAGAACCGGGACGCGCTGGTCGCCGCGGTCCGCGAGGCGCTGCCCCGATGGGAGTTCGAGGTGCCCTCGGGCGGCCTGACCCTCTGGGTGCGCACCGGCGGCCTGTCGGGCTCGCGGCTCGCCGAGGTCGGCGAGCGCGTGGGCGTCCGGGTGCCGTCGGGGCCGCGGTTCGGCGTGGACGGCGCGTTCGAGGGGTACGTACGGCTGCCGTTCACGGTCACGGGCCCGGTGGCGACGGAGGCGGCCGCCCGGCTGGCCCGCGCGGTCGCCCTCCTGGAGTCGGGCACGGCCCCCCACGCGCCCCGCACCTCCGTGGCCTGAGCCCGGGCCGGGGCGGTGCCCGGGGCCCCGGCCGGCGCCCGAGCCCGCCGGGGCCCGGTGTCAGCCCTCGGCCGCCGCCACCGTCGCCGGGGCGGCCAGCCCCGCGCGCTCCTGCGGCGTCGGCTGCGCGTCCGGCTCGACGGGCTCAGCCGCCTCGCCCGGCCCGGGCCGCGCGGCGGTGGCCCGGTGCGCGGCCTGCTCCGGGGGCGCCTGCTCGGCCGGGTCGTCCTCGCGGCGCGGCAGCAGGGCGAGCACCGCGCGGCGCTCGGCGTCCGAGGCCGCGTCGTCGTACGGGTCGGGCGTGGCGGGCACCTGCACCCGCAGCACCTCGGAGGCGCCGAGGCGCGCATACCCGCGGCCCGGCGGGACGTCCGGCACGGGGGTGGTGTGCGGGGGCGCGCCGAGCACCGACTCGACCACGTCGGCCGGGAGCGCGCCGAGCGCCACCCGCGCGGGGGTGTGCGACGTGACCGTGTCGTCGACCCAGTCGAGCGCGTCGACGTGGTCGGCCACCACGACGGTCACCCCGGCGGCCCTGCCGTGCCGCAGCGGTACGGAGAGCAGCTGCTGCGGGTCGCGACCGCCGTCCGCGGCGGCGAGGTGGGCCAGCACGCTCGGCCGGTCGAACAGCACCCACAGCGGGCGCTTCACGTCCTCGGGCACCGGGCGGCCCGCCTGCCGCGCCTCGTTGGCCGCGACCAGCCGCCGCTCCGTCTCGCGTGCGGTCCACTCCAGCGCGGCGAGCGCCCCGCCGAGCGCCGACTCGACCGCGAGCACGCCGGGCCGCCCGGCGAAGGACGCGAACTCGCCTGCGCCGCTGCCCTCCACGATCACCACGTCGCCGTACGGCAGGGCCTGGAGGGCGACCGAGCGCAGCAGGCTGGTGGCGCCTGCGCCCGGCCGGCCGGCGACCAGCAGGTGCGGCTCGGTCGAGCGGGGTCCCGTGCGCCAGACCACCGGAGGCTCCTGGAGCGTCTCGCCGTCCGCCGTGACAGGGACCGTGCGCTGGACGGACGTGTCGTCGGTGAAGCCGAGCACCGTCTCACCGGGGACGGTGACGAAGCGCTGCGCGGCGATCGACGTGGACAGGGAGGGCAGCACGCTCATCACGAGCCGGTTGGCCTCCTGGTCCCAGGAGAAGTGGCACTCCCTGCCGCGCCCCGACTTGGCGTGCAGGAGCCGCTCCACGGTGGCGCGGGCGCCGGGGTCGCCGTCCGCGAAGTACGGCGGGTAGGACAGTTCGAGGCGGGTCAGGCGGCCCTCGTCGTCGAAGGCGTGGCCGCAGAAGGCGGCGTCCCACGCGCCGCCGTGCGCGTAGAGCGGGCCCGGGTCCTCCGGCACGGAGAAATACGGCACCAGCGCGTCGTACAGCGCCTGGAGCCGCCTGGTCTCCGCCTCGTCGGGCCCGGTCCGCCTCGGGGTGCGGTCGCGTCCCTTCCACGCGGCGAGCGCCATGACCGTGACGAGGGCGAGCAGCGGCCCGTAGGGCATGAGCGCGAGCACCAGCACGCAGGCCGCCACCAGGAACAGCGCGGGACCGCGCCGCTCCCTGGGGGTGCCGGCCCACTTCCGCCGTGCGGACACGGCGAGCAGCCGCAGACCACGGGAGACGGTGATCAGCGGGTGGAGGACGTCGGTGGCGCTGTCGGCGGCCGTGCGCGCCATCTCGCGGCCACGCGTGAGACGGGTGGTGCCGCTGCTCAGAATGCGGGGGAGTGGTCGCCGGGCCACAGCTGTCTCCTGGAGGTGCGGAAGGGATGCGACGAGCGCGGGGGAGGTGGCGGTCTGCCGGGCGTCAGAACTTGATCCCGCCCAGCAGCCCGGCGAGGCTCTCCCCTCCCGCCGTGATGCTCGGCGCGATGGCCGTGCCCGCCAGGTAGAAGCCGAACAGGGCGCACACCATCGCGTGGGACGCCTTGAGCCCGTCCTTCCTGAAGAAGAGGAAGACGATGATGCCCAGCAGCACGACGCCCGAGATGGACAGAATCATGAGTGTTCTCCTGGTTGAGGGGACAGTCACCATGAGGTGTTCCATCCTGACGGAAAGTATCTATATGACTAAAGGGGCAAATGAGTGAAAGGTTGGATTTATCACTCACATGGCGCAGCGGGTGGGCGTGCGGGCCCCGGACCTGCGCGGGTGGGTGCGGAACCCGCCCGCAGTACCCTTCCGTTCAGCCGTGAGCGGCCCGTGCCGTGCGGGCCGGCAGGCGGTGCGAGAGGCGGTCGACGATGAGTGGAAGCCCCACGGGGTCCGAGCCCGACCCCGACGTGGTCGAGCTGGCGGCCAAGGTCTTCGACCTGGCGCGCCAGGGAGCTGCCGAGACCCTCGGCGCGTACGTCGACGCGGGGGTGCCCGCGAACCTCACCAACGACAGGGGCGACTCCCTCGTCATGCTCGCCGCCTACCACGGGCACGCCGCGGCGGTGGAGGCCCTCCTCGCCCGCGGCGCCGACCCGGACCGCGCCAACGACCGCGGCCAGACGCCCCTGGCGGGCGCCGTCTTCAAGGGTGAGGACGCCGTCGTGCGCGCCCTCGTCGACGGCGGCGCCGATCCGGAAGCGGGAACTCCGTCCGCGGTGGATACGGCCCGCATGTTCGGGAAAGAGGACCTCCTGAAGCTGTTCGGGGCCGGCTGACCGGCGCCGCGGCCACCCGTGGCGCGCACCGCGCGCAGCCGGTCACGGGCCCCGCGGGAGGCACCGGGACGGGTCCGGCTAAATGTGGTCGCGGTGGCGAAAACGCTGGGTCATCATGACGACGAGCCCCCACCGGGCCACCGACGAGAGGCAGAGGAAATGGTCTACACCAAGCAGGCGACGACGGCGGGTCCCCCTTGTTGCCGCGCGGCCTAGGCAGGACTTCCGGTTGCGTCGACAGCTTGATGTGAGGCTCTCCCCATGTTCGATCCGGTCATAGCGCCGAGCGGCACCCTGCTCGGCCTGCTCCAGCGAGGCCGCGGCGACGGCACGCTGCACGCGCTCGCCGCCCCCCGGGCAGAGGCGCTCGCCGCCCTCAACCACTGCGTGCTCGACGACCCGCGCCACGACTGGCAGGCGGAGAACCGCTCGCTGTACTACGCGCGCCTCTACCTCGACCTGCACGGCGGCCTCGACGCGATCGACCAGCACCTCTTCCGCGCCGACGACCACCTCGACCCCGGCGAGGAGCGCACCGGGCTCGCGCTCGCCGTGCTCGGCCACCTCGCCTCGTACGGCAGGCGCGACGCGCTCGACCTGCTCCGCCGGTACGCGGCCTCGGGCGCCAACTGGGCCTGGGCCCTCGACGAGCTCGCGCTGCGCGACGACGACACCGGCCTGCGCTCCCTCGCAGAGCCGGTGCTCGCCCGCTTCCCCACAACCCCCGAGGGCGAGGCCGAGCTCGCCGCCGCCGTGCGCGACGCCTTCGAGCCGCGGCCCTGGCGGCTGTGGGCCGACGACGCGCGCGCCGCGGTCGCCGCCCGCGTCAGGGCCGCGGGCGAGCAGGGCTCCTTCGACCGCTGGCAGCGCCAGCTGCGCCCCGCGGGCCCGCGCCCCGGCTGGAGCGTCGAGGCCGTGCTCGAATGGGCCGAGCAGGGCCACGCGCGCGGCGGCGACCCGGCCCTGCCCGCCGCCCGCTGCCTCCTCGCCGTCGCAGGACCCGAGGACAGGGACGCGATCCTCGCCGCGGCCGCCGCCGCGCCCCCCGGGGCACGCGGCGCCTGCCTGCACTACCTCGCCCAGTCCTGTGACCCCGCCGCGCTCGACCTCATCGGTGCCGCGGCCGACGAGGCGGGCAGCGCGGCAGACGCCGCGATCGCCGCCTTCGAGCGGATGTGCTCCACCGCGGCCGTCGACCGCGCACGCGGCTGGGCGCGCCGCCCCGACGCCCTCGGCCGCGCCGCCGCAGGGGTGCTCGCCGTCCGGGGCGGCGCCCAGGACGCGGGGACCGTGCTCGGCGCGCTGCGCGAGACCGTCAGGGCCGAGGGGCCCGACGCCCCCGCGCTGTGGACCCTCGTCGACGGCACCGGCAGGCTCGGCATCGCCTGCGCCGCCCCCGTGCTGCGCCACGTCTACCGTGAGACCGCCTCCTCCCAGCTGCGCGGCCGCACCGCGCGCGCCCTCGCCGCCACCGATCCCTCGTACGCCACGGGCTTCGCCTTCGAATGCCTCTGGGACTGCGAGGAGACCACCCGCGAGATCGCCGCCCTGCACGCGGAGATGGGCGACGCCCGGGTCGCCGAGCGGCTGCGCAGGCTCGCCGCCGACCCGGTCGAGGAGGACGAGGTGCAGACCGCGGTCCGCAGCAGGTTCAACCCGGACGCGCCCGCGCTGTAGCCGGGGGCCGTGCGCCCGGGGTGGCCGCCCCGGGCGCACGGCCTGCGCGCTCGCGCCTGACCGGGGACGACACCGGGGACGGCACGTGGGTCCCGGCGGGACGCCCCCGCCGGGGCGGCGACGTCAAGTGCTCACAGGACGTTCCCCGCGCGGAAAGATCCACGTTGGCAGGGACACGTCCCGTCCGACGACAACACGGGTATGCGTGTCGTCATCGTCACCGAGTCCTTCCCGCCCGACGTCAACGGCGTGGCCCACTGCGCCCTCCAGACCGC
The DNA here is from genome assembly GCF_040704505.1 of Streptomyces sp. NPDC047002. NCBI lineage: Bacteria > Bacillati > Actinomycetota > Actinomycetes > Kitasatosporales > Streptomycetaceae > Streptomyces > Streptomyces sp. NPDC047002. Next base: position 30,424 of record NZ_JBEYWC010000036.1, on the reverse strand, counting down.
CCGGCACCTGGTCGCCCGCGGCCACGAACCCCTCGTCATCGCCCCCGCGGTCGCGGGCGCGTCGGAACACGACGCGCCGTGCGACATCATCCGCGTGCCGTCCATGCCGCTGCCCGGCTACTCGCAGGTGCGGGTGGCCCTGCCGAGCCGCCGCCTGGCCGCCGCGCTCGCCGCACACCGCGCCGACCTCGTCCACCTCGCGGGCCCCTTCGTGCTCGGGGCGCGCGGCATGGCCGCCGCCGCCAGGATCGGGCTGCCCGCGGTCGCCGTCTACCAGACCGACATCGCCGGCTACGCCCGCACCTACGTCGGCACCGGGCAGTCCGCCGCGTGGCGCAGGCTGCGCGCCGTGCACTGCGCCGCCGATCTCACCCTCGCGCCCTCGACGGCCGCCGTACGCGACCTCGCCGAGCACGGCATACCGCGGGTGGCGCTGTGGCGCCGCGGCGTCGACACCGAGCGCTTCAGGCCGCAGCTGCGCAGCGAGGCCCTGCGCCGCTCGCTGGCGCCGCACGGCGAACTCCTCGTCGGCTACGTCGGCAGGCTCGCGCCCGAGAAACACGTCGAACTCCTGCGGGGCGTCAGCGAACTGCCGGGCATCCGCCTGGTCGTCGTCGGGGACGGGCCGAGCGAGACCACGCTGCGCGGGCTGCTGCCGCGCGCCGCCTTCCTCGGCCGCAGGACGGGCGACGAACTCGCCACACTGTTCGCCTCGCTCGACGTGTTCGCGCACACCGGTCCGTACGAGACCTTCTGCCAGACCGTGCAGGAGGCCATGGCGAGCGGCGTCCCCGTCGTCGCGCCCGCCGCGGGCGGCCCGCTCGACCTGGTCGACCACGGCGGCACCGGACTCCTCGTCACTCCCCAGGACGAGGATGCCGTCACCCGCGCCGTGCTCGACCTCGCCCACGCGCCCGTGCTGCGGGCCGCGTTCGGCGCCGAGGGGCGCGCCCGGGTGCGCGAGCGCACCTGGACGGCGATCGGCGACGAACTCCTCGGCCACTACCACGCCGTACTCGACGCCCGCACGGCGGTGGTCGCATGAGCGGCCTGCGCATCGTCAGGATGGCCAACTTCGTCACGCCGTCCTCCGGGGGCCTGCGCACCGCGCTCCAGGAACTCGGCAGCGGCTACCTCGCGGCGGGGCACGAACCCGTCCTCGTCGTCCCCGGCGAGACCGCGTCCGACGAGCAGACCGTCCAGGGCCGGGTGATCACCGTCCCGGGACCCGTACTGCCGGGCACCGGCGGCTACCGCGTCCTGACCGCCCGCAGGCGCGTCCGCGAGATCCTGGAGGACCTGGCGCCCGACCGGCTCGAAGTCTCCGACCGGACCTCGCTGCGCTGGACCGGCGAGTGGGCGCGCCGCCACCGCGTGCGCTCGATGATGGTCTCCCACGAGACCGCCGACGGCGTGCTGCGCACCTGGGGCGTGCCGGGGCTCGCGGCGGGGCGCGCGGCCGACCGGATCAACCGGCGCAGCGCCTGGGCCTACTCGAAGATCGTCTGCACCACCGAGTGGGCCGAGCGCGAGTTCCTGCGCATCGGCGTGCGCAACGTCCTGCGCGCCCCCCTCGGCGTCGACCTGGAGCGGTGCGCTCCGCACCGGCGCAGCGCGGGGCTGCGCGCCCGCTGCCTGAGCGCCTTCGACGGCGACTGCGACGTCCTGCTGCTGCTCGGCTCGCGGCTCTCCGTCGAGAAGCGGCCGGGCACCGCGCTCGACGCGCTCGACGCGCTGCGGGCCCGCGGGGTGCGCGCGGTGCTCGTCGTCGCGGGCGAGGGGCCGCTGCGCCCCGGTCTGGTCCGCAGGGCGCGCGAGCGGCGGCTGCCGGCCCTCTTCCTCGGACACGTCGCGGACCGCCAGGCCATGGCCGACCTCCAGGCCTCCGCCGACCTGTGCCTCGCGCCGGGGCCCGCCGAGACGTTCGGGCTCTCCGCGCTCGAAGCGCTCGCCTGCGGCACGCCCGTGGTCGCCAGCCGCTCGTCCGCGCTGCCCGAGGTGATCGGCGACGCGGGCGTCGCGGCCGCCGACAGCGGCGAGGCGTTCGCCGACGCGGTCGAGGAACTCCTCGCGCGGCCCGCGGCGCAGCGGCGCGCCGCCGCCCGCGCGCGGGCCGAACTCTTCGGCTGGGACGCCTCGGTGGCCGCGTTCCTCGCCGCGCACGAGGCGCAGGCCGCGCCCGTACGGCAGGAGGAGGGGGAACCGGGCGGGCGGCGGCCGGGGAGCGGCCTGGCGTCCTTGCCGCCCGTCGCGGTGACGGGGAAGGACGGGACGCCCGCATGAACGGGGTGCGGTTCGCCGCGCTCGGGGACTCCCTCACCTCAGGGATCGGCGACCCCGTCGAGGGCGGCTGGCGCGGCTGGGCGGCGCTCCTCGGCGAGGGCCGCACGGTCTTCGGGAACTTCGCGGTCAGCGGCGCGCTCACCGCGGACGTGGAGGAGTCCCAGACCCCGGCGGCCCTGGACTTCGGCGCCGACCTCGCGTCCGTCGTCGTGGGGGTCAACGACACGCTGCGCGCGGCCTTCGACATCGAGGACATCGCGGTCAGGCTCGACCGGGTGTGCCGCGCGCTCGCGGGACAGGGCGCCGTCCTGCTGACCGCGTGCCTGCCGGAACCCGGCGCCATGCTCGGCCTGCCGGGGCCGCTCGCCCGCCCGCTGGCGCGCCGTCAGCACGCCCTGAACGCCGTGGTGCACGCGCTCTCGGCCCGCTACGACGCCGTGCACCTGCACATGTCCGACGCCGTGTGGGTCGCGGAGCGCGGGCTGTGGAGCGCGGACCGGCTCCACCCGGGGGAGCGCGGCCACCGCCTGATCGCGGCACGCTTCCACGGCCTGCTCGCGGAGCGCGGGCTCCGGCTCGGCGCGCCGCCCTCGCTCGCCGCCGACCGTCCGCCCCCGAGCAGGCGCGAGTCCCTGCGGTGGCTGGCCACCAAGGGGTCGGCCTGGGTGGCGCGCCGCTGCCGCGACCTGCTGCCCGAACTGCTGCGGCTCGCGGCTGCCGAGACCCGCCACGCGGCCCGCGGCACGACCCGCCGCCTCGACGCGGCCGCCGACCGCTCGCTCGCCCTGGCGCTCGCCGCGCTCGGGCCCGAACCCGCAGGGCCCGGGGAGCCGGTGCGGGACGCGGCGTCCGGCACGAACCCGGAGGACGGCGGTACGGCGGCGACACCGCGCCGCGAACAGGACCCGTACGGCGCGGTGGACGCCCGCCGCGCCCCCGCGCCCACGGACTTCGGCCTCCTGCCGGGGTGAGTCGGGCCCTCTCCGGCCGGGGCCGAAGGGCCCAGGGGTCACCGGGGCGTGCGGGTCGGGACGAAGCGGACCGGGGTGCCCGGTACGGCCTGGGCCGCGGCCGGGAGGTCCGCGGCGCGGACGACGCCCACCACCGGGTAGCCGCCGGTCGTCGGGTGGTCGGCGAGGAACACCACGGGCCGCCCGTCGGGCGGCACCTGGATCGCGCCCGTCACCATGCCCTCGCTCGCCAGCTCGCCGTCCCGCGCGCGTTCGAGCCGCGGGCCCTCCGTGCGCAGTCCGATGCGGTTGCTCGCCGACGAGACCAGGAACGCGCCGTTCGCCAGCGTCCTCAGACCGTCGGCGGTGAACCAGTCGGCGCGCGGCCCGAGCCGTACCCGCAGCACCAGTTCGGCCGGGGGAGCGGGCCACGGGATCGCGTCGACCGGGGCACCGGGACCTGACGGTACGCCAAGCGGCAGCACGTCGCCGTCCCGCAGGGGCGCGGGGCCGAGCCCCGAGAGCAGGTCGGCGGAGCGGCTGCCGAGCACCGGCTCCACCGCGATCCCGCCGCCGAACGCCACGTACGCCCGTACGCCCGACACCGCGGGCCGCACGTCGAGCAGGGCGCCTGCCGGCACCAGCACGGGCGCGCCCCATGCCGCAGGGCGCCCTGCCACCAGGACCGGGCCGGGCGCGCCCGCCACCGCGACCGTCACGGCGCGGTCGGGGCGCAGCGCGCAGCCGGTCAGCGTGGTCTCCAGGACGGCTGCCCCGTCCGCGTTGCCGACGAGGCGGTTGGCGAGCCGCGCGGCGGGCGCGTCCAGCGTGCCCGCGTGCGGCACGCCGAGATGCGCGTGCCCGGGCCTGCCCAGGTCCTGCACCGTCGTCAGGGCGCCCGCACGCTCCACCATGAAGCCGCCCGCGGCGCCGCTCACGCGTCCACCGCCACGAACCGCACCCGGGTGCCGGGCGCGAGCAGCGCGGGCGGCACCCTGTCCTGGTCCCACAGCACCGCGTCCGTCGTGCCGATCAGCTGCCAGCCGCCCGGCGAGGAGCGCGGGTACACCCCGGTGTACGGGCCCGCCACCGCCACGGACCCCGCGGGCACCGAGGTGCGGGGCGTCGCCCTGCGCCGTACCGCGTACCGCTCACCGAGGCCGGTCAGATAGCCGAAACCGGGCGAGAAGCCGCAGAACGCCACCCGGAACGGCGTCGCCGCGTGCAGCCGCGCCGCCTCCCGTGGGTCCACTCCCCACATCTCCGCGACATCGGCGAGGTCGGGGCCGTCGTAGCGCACCGGCACCTCGACGGAGGCCGCGTCCACCCGGTCGGCGGCCGCGAGCCGCCAGCCGGACACCTCGGCGGCGAACCTCGCGGGGTCCGCGAGCCCGTCGAGCAGCACCGTGCGCTCCGCCGGCACGATCTCGCCCACGGCGGGCAGCGTGCCCGCGGCCCGCCTGCGCAGCAGCTCGCCGTGGAGCGCCGCGGTCTCCTCGCCGTCCGCCAGCTCGACCAGCAGCGCGTGGTCCCCGACCCGCACCGCACGCACGCTCATGCGAACGGCTCCACGCGCACCCCCGCCGACTCCAGCGTCCCGCGCACCCGCCGCGCGAGCTCCACGGCGCCCGCCGTGTCGCCGTGCAGGCACAGCGACCTGGCCCGCACCGCCACCCGCTCGCCGGTCAGCGCCGTCACCTCGCCCGCCGTGGCCATGCGCACCGCGCGCTCCACGACCGCGTCACCCCCGCTGACCACCGCGCCCTCCTGCGTGCGCGGCACCAGCGTGCCCGCCGCCGTGTAGGCGCGGTCGGCGAACGCCTCGGCCACCACCACAAGCCCGGCCTCCGCCGCGTGCGCGAGCAGCCGCGACCCCGGCAGCCCGAGCACCGGAAGGCCGCCGCCCGCGAGGAGCACGCCCTCGACCACGGCGGCCGCCTGCCCGTCGTCGTGCACCGCGCGGTTGTACAGCGCGCCGTGCGGCTTCACGTACGCCACCTCGGCGCCCGCGGCCTGCGCGAACACCCGCAGCGCGCCGATCTGGTACGCCACCTCGGCGGCCAGCTCGGCCGCAGGCACGTCCATCGACCGCCTGCCGAAGCCCGCCAGGTCCCGGTACGAGACCTGCGCGCCGATCCGCACGCCGCGCTCCGCGGCCCACGCGCAGACCCGGCGCATCGTCAGCGGGTCGCCCGCGTGGAAGCCGCAGGCCACATTGGCGCTCGTGACGACCGAGAGCAGGGCCTCGTCCTCCGTCAGGTGCCAACGGCCGAAGCCTTCCCCCAGGTCGGCGTTAAGATCGATGCTCCTCGACTCCATTGCGTCATCTTCTCAGGTCAGATGGCGCCGGGGCGCGGCGGGTGAGCGCGGCGCGGCCGGCGCCCCGCGCGCCCCACCCGGCGGCCCCGGCCGGTCCTGCGCCGGTTCTGCGCCGTTTCGACCCCTGTCGGTGCCAGGACCTAGTCTGTGCACCGTGACTTCGCCCGCCCCGACGGAACCAGCCCCGTCCCAGTTCAGCACCGGGCCGCGGCCCGCGCAGGGCCCGGCGGCCGACGAGGGCCTCGCGCGCCGCCTGCGCGCCCTCGCCTGCACGGCCCCGCTCCACGACCTGGACGCCCGCAAGGCCAACCTCGCGGGGGAGTACGGCGTGTACGCGATGGCCGAGGTCGCGCTCGCCGCGATCGACCTGGTCACCCTGCACATGGACTTCGACACGGGCGCCGACCACGACCAGATAGTGGTCAGGCTGCTGCCGCGCGTCGCCGCGCAGGCGCCCGGCCGTCCCGCCGCAGAGCACGAGCGGGTGGCCCGCTGGGTCCTGGAGAACCTCATCAACGTCGGCAGCGTCGACCGCGGGTTCCGCGCCGTGTACGGCACGTTCGGCACGGACGGCGTCTACCGCCGCAGGGACTACGACTTCAAGCTCATCGAAGAGGTCCCGGGCGACGGCGGCAGCGTCTACCTGCGCACCACGGACGAAGCGGTCAACGTCCTCGTGGGCGCGCTCGACACGGACGTGACGAGCGCGCAGATCGCCGCCGAGGTCAAGCTCGAGGTGCTGATCAGCCGCGGCCGCCTCGCCGACGCGCAGCTCGCCGCCGAGCAGGCCAGATACCGCACCGTGCAGTACGCGGAGACCCTGCGCAGGACCCTGGAGGCCACCCGGCGCAACGTGCGCGCGGTCGACTGGCTGCGCACTGTGCCCGACCTGATCGACGAGGCGCTCGACCACGTCGCCGACCGCTACCGCCACGAGAACGCGATCCTGACGAACATCCGCAAGGCGCGCGACGAGGCGGAGACCGGCGGCGACCCGAAGACCGCGGAGCACAAGCGGCGCGCCGCCGAGCTCGTCGACATCGTCAAGGACTGCATCCGCCGCCACACCCAGCTCCAGTCCAGGCTCCTGGAGGCCGGGCCGCTGTTCCGCGCCGAGCAGGACAGACAGGCCTTCGCCACGCCCGCGGCCCGCGTGGGCCTCGACCTGTACGGGCAGCTCGTTGCGCCGCTGCTGCCGCTGCCCGTCGCGGACGCCGGCCGGGTCACCGACGCGTACTTCGCGCACGGCACGGGCCTGCGCACCCCCGCGGCCGTCCGCGTCGGCGACCTCGTCGACATGCTGCTCACCCCGCCCGTCGAGCGGGCCCACCTGGGCGCCGAGATGCCGGAGCCCGACCTCGTCACCACCCCGGACGACAGCAGGTTCAGCGAGCAGCAGCTCGCGGACGCCATGGAGTTGCTGACCCTGGAGCCCGACGCGCCGCGCCGCCTCTCCGGCCTGCTCGCCGAGGCCCGCCGCCGCGACGGCGGGGGCGAGCTGGCGCACCTGATCGTGCTGCTCGCCGTGCACGCGGCGAGCCCGCCGGTCGGCACGGCGTACCGGCAGGGGGAGGAGCGCCTGCTGTTCGCCGTGGACGACGGCACCCCGCTGGACGACGAGGACTTCGGCGGCGCCGACCTGATCCTCGGCACGGCCCTCCTCGACGCCGCCGCCATGGCCACGGCCCGGACGGAGGCCGCATGAACCCGCCGCGGCGGCACGCTCCCGCGCCGCCACGCCCGCGCGGCCCCGCAGCCCGTTCCGCCGCCGGTGCCCGCGCGGGCGCCGGGGGTCCTTGTCCGTCCGAGGAGCCACGTACGTGACCGACCAGCACGCGACCGAGACCGACCCGTGGGCCGAGCCGGGTGCTCAGGCCGTCGAGCGCGCGGGGTCAGGGGCGGCCGCCCCGGTGACCCCCGCCGACGCGGCGGACGCGGCCAGGCTCGTGTCCTTCGGGCTCCAGCCCCGGCTGCTGCCCGCGCGCGACGCCGAGTACACAGAACTGCTGCGCCGCTACCGCGAGGACCCCGCGTTCGCGCGGATCGCCGACGCGGTCGCCGCGGGACTCGGCCTCGTCGTGCTCGAGGTCTCGCCCCGCGCCGGCATGGCCGTCACCGCGGCCGAGGACTCCGTCTTCGCCGTCCGCATGGGCGACTACGCGCGCCGCGCCGCGACGGACTCGGCCGACCGGTTCCTGCACGGCCTCGCCCATCTCGCCGTCGCCGCGCTCGCGTTCCCCCGCCCCGAGGACCTCGCGGACGACGGCTACATCGGCCGCATCACCGTCAACGGCGTGGACGCGTTCGTCCGCCAGGCCTGTCGCAGGCTGGAGGAGCGCGCCGACGAGACCGGCGAGAACACCGACCCCGCGAGCGACGCGCCCGGTCTCGAAGCGGCCTGGCGGGTGTACGCGCGCCGCAGCGCGACCGGCGCGACCAAGGACGCGCGGCGCCTCGCCGGCTCGACCACCGGCATCGTCGGCAAGGCGGTCGCCTTCCTCACCGAGTCCGGGTTCCTCCAGCGCACCGGCGACGACGCGGGCGGCGCGTACCGCACGACCGCCCGCTACCAGCTCCAGGTCAGGGACATGGCGGGCTCCGCGGCCCTCACGGAGCTCGCGGAACTCGGCGTCGTACCCGTCTCGGACGGCACGGCGACGCTGCTGCCGCCCGAAGGCGACGACGCCGGACTCGTCGCGGACGCCGGACTGCCCTTCCACTCCTGACCGCCGGGTTCCGCCCGCCCGCCACGACGGGCCCGGCGCCCCGTTCACCGACCGACCGCCCCCGCCCGCCCACCGACCGACCGCCCCCACGCACCGTTCACGAGAGACCGCCGCCATGTACGAGCTGTCCAGGGTCCGCCTCTACTCCATCGGGCCCGCAGGAGCGCGCTACGCCGACACCGTGCTCGACCTGCGCGGCGTCGGCGCCGCCGTGCCGGCGCCCGCGCCCGTGCAGACCGAGTTCTTCGCGGACGAGCCGGCGGGCCCGCCCCGCCGCCCCGCGCCCGCGGGCGTGCTGTTCCTGGAGAACGGCGGCGGCAAGTCCGTCCTGCTGAAGCTGATCTTCTCGGTCATGCTGCCCGGCCACCGCAACACCCTCGGCGGCGCGAGCTCCGGCGTGCTGCGCAAGTTCCTGCTCGCCGACGACTGCGGCCATGTCGCCCTGGAGTGGCAGCACACCCTCACCGGCGAACTCGTCGTCGTCGGCAAGGTCAGCGAGTGGCGGGGCCGCCAGGTCTCCAACGACCCGCGCAAGTTCGCCGAGGCCTGGTACTCCTTCAGGCCCGGCCCCGGGCTCGGCCTCGACGCGCTGCCCGTCGCCGAGGCCCAGTCCGTGCGGCCGCCCGACGAGGGCACCTCGGGCGCGCGGGGCCGCCGCCGCACCATGAAGGGCTTCCGCGACGCCCTCACCGAGGCAGGCAGGTTCTACCCGCACCTCGACGTCCACTGGGAGGAGATCCACGACCGCTGGAACGAGCACCTCGGCGACCTCGGGCTCGACCCCGAACTCTTCCGCTACCAGCGCGAGATGAACGCCGACGAGGGCGAGGCCGCCGGCCTCTTCGCCGTCAAGAAGGACTCCGACTTCACCGACCTGCTGCTGCGCGCCGTCACCGACACCCGCGACACCGACGGCCTCGCCGACCTCGTCGGCAGCTTCGGCGGCAAGCTCGGGCGGCGCGCGGAACTCACCGCGGAACGCGACTTCACCGCGGGCTCCGTCGACCTGCTCGGCCGCATCGTGGAGGCGGCCGGGTCACGCGCCCGCGCCCGCGAGATCCACACCGCGTCCGAGCGCAGGGCCCGCACCCTGGTACGGCGCCTGTCCGCACGCGCCGCCGACGAGCGCACCCGCACCGCCGACCTCGCGGGCCGGGTCACCGCCGCCGCGCACACCGTCACCGAGGCGGAGGGCGCCCGGCTGCGCAGTTCCCTCGTCGCGGCCGAACTCGCCTACCGGCACGCTTCGCTCGCGCTCGCCGCCGCCGAGAAGCGCGCCGCTGCCCAGCGCCGCGACCTCACAGAGGCCCGCACCCTGAACTCCGCCTGGCAGGCCGCTGAGGCCGTGCTGCGGCACCGCGCCGCCGCCGACAGGTCCGCCCGCGTCGCCGCGGCGATCCGCGAGGCCGAACGCGACGCGGCGCCCGCGCTCGCCGCCCGCGCGCGAGCCGCGGCCGATCTCGTACGGGCCCTGCACGCCGCGGCGGACGACGCGGAGGGCCTCGCCAACGAGGAGGAGGCACGCTCGGCGACCCTCCAGGAGACCGGCGAGGCCGCGCACCGCGACGCCACGGACGCCGCCACCGCGGCGCAGCGCGCCCGCAGTGAGACCGAGCACCTGCGCCAGCGCCTCGCCGAGGTCGAGCAGGAGACCGCGGAGGCCGTACGCGCGGGGTGGCTCGACGACAGCGCGCCCGACGCCGACCCTGCGCGCGCCGCGCTCGCGGCGAGCGACGCCGAGCGGACGGCCGCCGCCGCGGGCGAGACCGCACGCGGCACCGCGCGCGCGGCCGCCGAGCGGGCCCGCGAGGCAGCGGCCGCAGAGTCACGCGCCGACCTCGCCGCCGCCCGCGCCGCGGACGCCGCGGACGCCGCGGAGCGCGCGTACGGGGCCGAGCGCGGCGCCGCCGAGTCGATCGCGGCCGACGAGCGCCTCACCGAACTGCTCAGCCTGCCCGCCGCCAGGACCGCCGGCGTGCCGGGCCCGCGCAGCGGCGCCGACACCCCGGGGGCCCCCACCCCCGCGGCCGAGGGTCCCGCGCAAGGGCCCTTGTCGGCCGACGAGTTCGACGCCCACGCCGACGCCCTGCGCGACTTGCTCGACCAGGGCGTCGCAGCCGCGGAGCGCCGCCTCTTCGACCTGCGGACCGCGGCCGCGGACGACTCCCGCATCCTGGGCGCGCTCGGCGACGGCGGGCTCCTCCCGCCGGGTCCCGACGTCCTCGCCACCGTCGAGCACCTCGGCGAGCACGGCATCCCCGCCCTGCCCGGCTGGCGCTACCTCGCCCAGTCCGTCGACCCCGCCGACCACGCCGCCGTGCTCGCCACCCGGCCCGAACTGGTCGACGGCGTCGTCATCACCGACCCCGCGTCGCACGCGCGCGCCCGCGACGTCCTCGCCGACGCCGCCCTGCTGCCCCGCTCCACCGTCGCCGTCGGCACCGCGGCGGCGCTGCTCGCCCCGGTGCCCAGGGCCGGCGACACCGGCGGGGACGACGAGGTGGCTGTGTTCCTCGTACCGCCCAACCCCGCCATGCACGACGAGCACGCCGCCGACGAGGAACGCCGTGCCCTGCGCACCAGGGCCGCGGCACGCGACGACGAGATCAAGGAGGTCGCGGCCCGGCTCGCCGCCGACCGCGCCCTCGCCGCCCGCATCGGCTCCTGGCGCGCCGACTGCCCGCAGGGTGCCCTCGCCGACCTCGCCGCGTCCGCACGTACCGCACGGGAGACCGCCGAGCGCGCCGCAGCCGAGCTGACCGAGGCGCGCACCGCACGCGCCGAGGCCGAGCAGGCGGCCGCCGACACGGGCCGCGCCGCAGAGGACGCGCAGGAGGCGGCGCAGCGCGCCCGCCGCGCCGCCGACGCCCTGCAGGGACTCGCGTCCCGGCTGCGCGACCGCACCGCCTGGCAGGCCAGGCTCCGCGCCCTCGCCGACGACGCCGCAGAGGCAGAGGCCCGCGCAGGGACCTGCCTCGACCTGGCGCGCGCCGCCGACGAGGACCGGCGCGCCGCACAGCGCGCCGCCGACGACGCCCGCCGCACCGCCCGCACCCTGCGCGCCGAGCGCGCCGAGATCGCGGGCGCCCCGGAGAACCTCCCCGACCGGCCCGACGACGCGCCCCGCGTGCCGCTGCCCGACCTGCGCGAGGCGTACCGCGCCGCCTCCCAGCTCTACGAGAAGGTCGGCGTCGGCGCCGATCTGCGCGCCGAGCAGGCACGCGCGGAGAGCGACGAGAGCGCGGCGCTCGCCGAGCTCGACCGGCTCAGCAACAAGGTGCGCACCCGCGCCGCGCAGCTCCTCGCATCGCCGGAGGGCGCCGACGGCCCCTCCCGGCAGGCCGCGGCCGCCCGCGCCGAGTCGCTCGTGCAGATGCTGGAGTCCCGCGCGTCCGCCGCGAGCGAGCAGCTCGGCCGGCTGCGGGGCGAGGCGGAGCGCCTCGCCCCCGAGACCGGCGAGAGCCACACCGGCCTCCCCGACGACCAGGCGCCCGCCGACGCGGACCAGGCCCAGGCGCTGCTGCGCACCGCCACCGCGGAACTGGCGGAACGCACCGACGCGGTCGGGACCGCGCGCGCCGCCCACGACGAACTCCTGCGCACCCACCGGGCCGCGGAGGACGCCGCAGGCGGCTTCGACGAGACGGCGGCCCTCCTGCGCGACCTGCTGCGCGGCGCCCCCGCGGAGGAAGAGCAGGCGGGCCAGGGCGACGAGCAGCCCCAGCAGCCGGAGCCGTACGCGGGCGGCCTGGACGCCGCGCGCCACGACGCGGCCGAGGCCCGCAGGTCGCTGCGCGGCTGCGCCCAGGACCTGTCGGCCGCGGAGGCCGCGGTGCGCGAGGCGAGCGACATCCTCGTACGGCACGCCAACGCCACCCGCTACGAGCAGGTGCGCACCCCGGCGCGGCAGCAGATCCGCGAACTGCCCGCCGCCGCGCTCCCTGAGCACGCGGAGCGCTGGGCCGAGGCGTTCGCGCCCCGGCTGCGCGTCCTCACCGACGAGCTGGCCCAGTTGGAGCGCAACCGCGACTCGATCGTGGACCGGCTGCGGGGCCTGGTGGAGTCGGCGATGGCGACGCTGCGCTCGGCCCAGCGGCTCTCCCGGCTGCCCGAGGGCCTCGGCGAGTGGTCGGGCCAGGAGTTCCTGCGCATCCGCTTCGAGGAACCCGACCGCGCGACGCTGTCGGAGCGGCTCGGCGAGGTCGTGGACGAGGCCACGAGGGCCGCCCTCAAGAAGAACTCCGACCTGCGGCGGGACGGGATGTCACTGCTGCTGTGCGGCGTGCAGGCGGCGCTCCAGCCGAAGGGCGTCGCCGTGGAGATCCTCAAGCCGGACGCGGTGCTGCGCGCCGAGCGGGTGCCGGTCGGGCAGATGGGCGACGTGTTCTCCGGCGGCCAGCTGCTGACCGCGGCGATCGCCCTGTACTGCACGATGGCCGCGCTGCGCAGCAACGACCGCGGCCGCGACAAGCACCGGCACGCCGGCACGCTGTTCCTCGACAACCCGATCGGCCGGGCCAACGCGACCTACCTGCTGGAGCTCCAGCGCGCCGTCTCCGACGCGCTCGGTGTCCAACTCCTCTACACCACAGGCCTCTTCGACACGACGGCGCTCGCCGAGTTCCCCCTCGTGATCCGGCTGCGCAACGACGCGGACCTGCGCGCGGGCCTGAAGTACATCAAGGTCGAGGAGCACCTGCGGCCCGGCCTGCCCGCGCCCGAGCAGGACGGCGGGCAGGTGCACGGCGAGATCACCGCGACGCGCGTCTTCCGCAGGACCCCGGCGCAGGAGGCCGGGCCCCGCAGGGGCGCACCGGCCGCCACCGTCCCGCCGCAGCAGCCCCACGCGCCGGAGGAGCAGGGCGAGGCCGTCCCGCAGGACAGGACCCAGGACGCCTGAGGTCGCGCCGCACGGGCGGAACGGCGGCGAGGGCGCGTACGTCCCGCACACGGCGCTGCCCTGCCACGCCCTCGGCACGGTGCGGCCGTGCCCGCGCCGCACGGGCGCCGTACCAGCGGCGACTCTGCCTGGCGCGCCCCCTCAGCGGTCGGGGCGCGCCAGGCCCCAGCGGCCGGAGGCGGCTCAGCGGAGCGCCGGGGAGTGCGGCGCGTGGCGCGGGCGGTGGCCGGCCCGCGCGCGCGGCGCGGCGCGCCCGGGCCGCCGCGCCGCGCCGCGTATCGCACGCTCCTCCTCGCGCTGCGCCTCGCGCGCCGCCCGGCGGGCCGCGCGCCGCTCCCTGCGCAGCCTCCGTGCCGTGCTGCTCGGCACGGACACCACGCCGTGCCGCTGGTTCCACACCTGGCGCGTCACCCACACGTCGAGCACCGCCCAGGTCGCGCCGACCGTCGACGCGATGGCGGCGACGACCATCGGGAACGCGAGCCACGAGTCGGCGAGCGTCGCCAGCAGCGCCACCATCGCCTCGACGAGCGTCACCGACGCCACGAGGACCGCGCGCACCGCCGCGGTCCTGACCGGATCGGGCAGCCGGTAGCGGACGGCGGGCTCCTCCACCCACAGGCCGCGCGTCACCCCCGTGAGGCCGCCGACCGACGCCGCCCCACCCCGTTCGTCCCTCTTCATGGACCCTCACTCCCCATCGGAATCCACCCGCACACCGACTGCCCGGCAACGGTCGGGTCACTCATGGCGCACGCCGCGACGCAGTGCGCCACACCTCTGTACGACAAGACGCCGACCGCGTCCCGGGAATTCCCGCCATCCCGCCAAGAAGGCCGTGATCGCGCTCTGTTCACCCCGTATCCGGCCATGTGCGTGCAGCCCGGCACGCTCCGCGCCCCGCCGGGGGTGACGGGACAAGCGCGCCGCGTGAAGGTTTTGCGTCCATGTTTGAACCGGTGAACGCCGTTGACCAGTAACTTCGTTGGAAAGAACACAGTGGGGATCCGGCAAACCGGGACAAGAGCCCGTCGAACAACCCTTCGTGGACGATCCGCTGTGGGACACGCCTTCGAGTTGCTGGTGTGACAGTAGTAGGCTCACGCGGGTTGCTGACGGAGCTGGGGGAGGCCATGCGCTTTCGCGGGAAGTCCATCCGCAGGAAGATCGTGGCGCTGCTGCTCGTGCCGCTCATATCGGTCACGGCCCTGTCCGCGCTCTCCGGCGTGCTCACCGGTCGCGAGGCCCTCGACCTGCGTCATCTGAAGAACGCGGTGGCCCAGGTCGGCGACCCCGTCCAGAGCGCCGCAGCCGCGGTCCAACAGGAGCGGTTCGACACGCTCATCCACCTCGCCGCGCCCCACGACGCCGACACGGCACAGCAGCTGCGGGCCGACAGGACCGCCACCGACCACGCGGTCGCCGCCGTGCGCAAAGGCGACTCGTCGAAGCTGCGCCGCAGTCTCGACGGCACCGCGCGCAAGCACCTCGACGCGTTCATCGCGGCGACCCGCAAGCTCCCCGGCGTCCGCGCCGACGTCGACAGGGCGAGCGTCAGCCGCAGCCAGGCGCTCGACTTCTACGCGGGCGTCGTCGACCCCGGCTACCTCTTCCTCTCCACCGTGTACGGCAAGGAAGACGTGGACGGCGACAACCAGGGCCGCGCCCTCGTCGGCATCTTCCAGGCGCAGGAGATGTTCTCCCGCGAGAACGCCCTCGTCACCTCCGCCCTCGTCGCGGGCGAGCTGAGCCCCGCCGAGCGCCGCAGCGTCTCGGGGCTCGTCGCCGACCGTCAACTGCTGTACACCACCAGCCTCGCCGACCTGCCGGCCCAGGAGGCGGCGGTGCTGCGCGCGTACAACACGGGACCGGCCAACGACAAGCTCGCGATGCACGAGAACGAGATCGCGACCACCGGCGCCATGGTCAACGACCGCACCATGACGGCGCAGCAGTGGCGCGACCTCACCCAGTTCGTGGTGGACGGCATCCACAAGGAGAGCGCCAAGGCCGACGCCCTCTTCCGGCAGCATGTCGCCGACGGCCGCCGTGTCGTGTACCTGCGGTTCTTCGCCGCGACCGCGCTCGGGCTGCTCGCGCTCATCGCCTCGATCGTGGTGTCCGTGCGGGTGGGCCGCGCCCTCGTCCACGACCTGTCGGAACTGCGCAAGGAGGCCAACGAGTCGGCGGGTGTGCGCCTGCCGTCCGTGATGCGCCGCCTCGCCGCCGGCGAGCAGATCGACGTGGAGACCCAGGCCCCGAAGCTCACCTACGAGGACCACGAGATCGGCCAGGTGGGCCAGGCCCTCAACACCCTCCAGCGCGCCGCGGTCGAGGCCGCCGTCAAACAGGCCGACCTGCGCCGCGGCGTGGCCGAGGTGTTCGTCAACCTCGCCCGCCGCAACCAGGTGCTCCTGCACCGGCAGCTCGGGCTCCTCGACGCGATGGAGCGCCGCACCGAGGACACCACCGAACTCGCCGACCTGTTCCGCCTCGACCACCTCACCACGCGCATGCGCCGGCACGCCGAGGGCCTCGTCATCCTCTCCGGGGCCGTGCCGTCCCGGCAGTGGCGCAAGCCGGTCCGCCTGATGGACGTCGTGCGCGCCGCCGTCGCCGAGGTCGAGGACTACGAGCGGATCGAGGTGCGCAGGCTGCCCAGGATCGGCGTCGGCGGCCCCGCCGTCGCCGACCTCACCCACCTCCTCGCCGAACTCCTGGAGAACGCCACGGTGTTCTCACCCCCGCAGACCGCCGTGCAGGTCAGCGGCGGCCGCACGGCGGGCGGCTTCACGCTGGAGATCCACGACCGCGGTCTCGGCATGGCGCCCGAGGCCCTGCTCGAAGCCAACCTCAGGCTCGCGGAGACCCCCGAGTTCGAGTTGTCCGACACCGACAGGCTCGGCCTGTTCGTCGTCAGCCGCCTCGCCCAGCGGCAGAACGTACGGGTCTCCCTCGAACCGTCCCCGTACGGCGGCACCAGCGCGATCGTCCTGCTCCCCGCCGCGCTGCTCACCGAGGCGCCGGACGCGGAGACGGGGACCTTCGACCCGACGCCCGCGCAGGCGGTGCCCGTCGCCCGCCTGCGCACCGAGAGCGGCATCAGGCTCGCGCCCCGCGCCCCGGCGCGGGAGCCCGGCCGCGGCGCCGGGCCCGCCGCCCGCGACGCCGGGGCGCGCGACGGCGCGTTCCGCGAGAGCCCCGCCCGCGAAGGCGGCTACCGCGAGGGGGCCTTCAGGGAGGGCGGTTTCCGCGAAGACCTCGCGGGGGACGGCGCGTTCCCCGCCCCCGCGGCCGACGGCGACGGCGCGTTCCCGGGCTCCGCGGCCCGCGACGACGCGGGGGCGCGCGCCAGGGCCGCCGCGCAGGACCACGACGACCAGCACCAGCAGGCCGCGCCCCCCGGCCCCCCGGCCGAGCGCGTCCCGCCGCAGCTGCCCCGGCGCAGGTCGCCCAAGCTCGTCGCCGACCGCGGCAGGCGGCTCGACGAACAGCCCGGCAGGGCGCACCCCGAGCAGCCGCCCGCCGCGGGCCCGGCGCAGGGGCCGGGGGAGCGGCAGCAGGGCCGGCCCGCGGACGGCCAGGCAGGCGGTCCCCAGGCGGGCGGTCCCACGGGCGGGCTCCCACGCCGGGTCCGGCAGGCCAACCTCGCGCCGCAGCTGCGGGATTCGGCCCAGCGCGCGGCGCCCCCCGGCGCCGAGCGCAGGCAGGCGCCCCGGGACCCGGAGCGCGACGCGGAGGCCGTACGCAGCAGGATGGCCTCGCTCCAGCGCGGCTGGCAGCAGGGCCGCCTCCAGAACGAAGCCGAGGAATCCGCCGGCAGGACCGGCCAGGGCCCCGGCGGCACACCAGGAACGACATCGGAGGGGAACGGTCGATGACCGCACCGTACGCACCACGAGGCGCCGCCCACTCGGGAGGCGGCCGCGAACTCGACTGGCTCCTCGACGAACTGGTGGAGCGCGTCGCCAGCATCCGCAAGGCGCTCGTGCTCTCGGGCGACGGGCTCGCCACCGGCGCCTCCAAGGACCTCGGCAGGGAGGACGGCGAGCACCTCGCCGCGGTCGCCTCCGGCTTCCACAGCCTCGCCAAGGGCGTGGGCCGCCACTTCGACGTGGGCCAGGTCCGGCAGACCGTCGTGGAGCTCGACGAGGCGTTCCTCTTCGTCACGGCGGCGGGCGACGGCAGCTGCCTCGCCGTGCTCGCCGACGCCGACTCCGACGTGGGCCAGGTCGCCTACGAGATGACCCTCATGGTCAAGCGGGTGGGCACCCACCTCGCCACGGCCCCCCGCACCGGCCTGCCCGCCGGGGGATGAGCACCTGCGCATGAAGGAAACTGGTCGGGACCCCCAGGCGTGGTTCGACGGCGAGGCCGGGCCCGTGGTGCGGCCGTACGCCATGACGCGTGGCCGCACCGAGACGGCCGGTCAGCACCGGCTCGACCTGATCGCGCTCGTCGTCCCCGAACCCGCAGCAGAGGAGCCCGGACTCGACCGGAACCTGTCGCCCGAGCACCTGGAGATCGTCGAGCGGTGCCTCGACGCACCCCAATCGGTCGCGGAGCTCGCCTCCGGACTCGACCTGCCCATCGGGGTCATCCGGGTGCTCGTCGGCGACCTCGTCGAAGACGAACTGGTTTATGTATCCCGCCCCGTTCCGCCGGCCGAGCTGCCGGACGTGAACATTCTCCGCGAGGTGATCAATGGCCTTCGGGCGCTCTAGCTCGTCCGGCGGCGCCGTCCCGCCAGACCGGGGCGGGGTCGGCATCCCCGCAACCGGCCGAGCCCCCCGTACGCAGCCCGTCACCCTGAAGATCCTCGTCGCCGGCGGCTTCGGGGTCGGCAAGACGACCCTCGTCGGCGCGGTCAGCGAGATCAGGCCCCTGCGCACCGAGGAGATGCTGACCGAGGCGGGCCGCCCCGTCGACGACGTGCAGGGCGTCGAGCGCAAGACCACCACCACGGTCGCCATGGACTTCGGGCGGATCACGCTCCGCGGCGACCTGGTGCTCTACCTCTTCGGCACGCCGGGACAGGACCGCTTCTGGTTCCTGTGGGACGAGCTGGCGCAGGGGGCGCTCGGCGCGGTCGTCCTCGCCGACACCCGCCGCCTCGCCGACTCGTTCGCCGCCGTCGACTACTTCGAACGGCGGCGCATCCCGTTCACCGTCGCCGTGAACCACTTCGACGGCGCCGACCGCTATCCGCCCGAGTCCGTGCGCGACGCGCTCGACCTCGACGCGGGTGTCCCGCTGGTGATGTGCGACGCCAGGGACCGAGAATCGGTCAAGGAGGTCCTGGTGACGGTCGTGGAACACGCCATGACCCTGGCGACCGGGCCGAGCGAGCATGTCCCCACCTGACAGGTTCACGAAGATCGCGGAGCCCGGCTCGCACTGCGCGGACTGCGGCACCCGCTACCCCACGCCCACCGGATGGCCCCGCACCTGCCCGGCCTGCGGCGCCACCGCCTACCGCAACCCGCTGCCCGTCGCGGTCGCGCTGCTGCCCGTCACCGACGAGCAGGGCACCGCGCTCGTCGTCATCCGCCGCACCATCGCACCCCAGCGCGGCGGCCTCGCCCTGCCCGGCGGCTTCATCGACGCCGACGAGAGCTGGCAGCGGGCCGTCGTCCGCGAACTCCGCGAGGAGACCGGCATCGAGGCCCCCGAGGAGGACGTGCGCCTCGCAGACGCCCTCAGCTCGGACGACGGGCACCTGCTCCTCTTCGGGCTCCTCCCGGCCCGCAGGGCCGACCTGCTGCCCCCGTCGAGGCCCACCGACGAGACCTCGGGCACCCACCTCCTGCACGGCCCCCGCGACCTCGCCTTTCCCCTCCACACCGCGGCCGTGCGCAACTGGTTCGCCGGCCGCTACCCGCAGCGCACCTCCTGACCCGGCCGCCGACCGGCCCGCAGAAGGGCCGAAGCGGTCGACGGCGGCGTGCAGGGCCCGTACGGTGAACGGCGGGCGCCTGGGGGAGTGAGGGCAGCGGCATGGAGCGGCCGGTCGTGCACAACACCTTCTCCGGCCATGCCACGTACGTCATCCAGGCCGGGGAGATCCACGGCGACGTGCACATCGGGCCAGGCCGCGCGGGCACGCCGCGCGGCCGCGCCGCGGCCGAGCTCGCCGACGCCTCGCTCGCCGGGCTGCGCGAGGAGGCGGTGGCGCGCGGCCTCTCCCGCAGGGCGCGGCTCGCCGTGCGCTGGACCGCGGACCAGGCCGTCTCCGACCACCCGGAGAACGTCGGCGCTCCGCCGCCGCTGCCCGACGCCGCGGCCGAGGACGGCCTCGCCCGGCTCGCCGCCGCCTACCGGGCCCTGCCCGTACGGCGGTTGGTGCTCCTCGGCGGCCCGGGCGCGGGAAAGACCTCGCTCGCCGTCCTGCTGGCCATGGAGCTGCTCGCCACCCTCACCGACGACGAACCCGTGCCCGTCCTGCTTCCCGCCGCGTCCTGGGAGCCGGGCAAGGAGCACTTCGACACCTGGTTCGCGCGCCGTGTGCTGCGCGACCACGGGACGAGTGGCGCCCTGAAACCCCGGCTCGTACGGGAGCTGGTGCGCGACCGGCTCCTCCTGCCGGTGCTCGACGGCTTCGACGAACTGCCCGCCGCGCTGCGCGCCGACGCCCTCGCCGGACTCGCCCGCGCGCTCGGCGACGACGCGCCGCTCGTCCTCACCTCGCGGACGGACGCGTACGCGCGGGCCGTGGCCGAGACCGGCGTCCTCGGCGCCGCGGCCGTCATCCGCGCCGAGCCCGTGCCGGGCACGGCGGCGGCCGGGTACCTGCGCACCACCTCCCAGCCCCGGCACGCGCCGCGCCTGGCGCCCCTGCTCGACGACCTGGCGCGCCACCCGGACGGCGTCGCCGCGTCCGCGCTCGGCACGCCGCTCTCGCTGTGGCTCGCCCGCACCGTCTACGCGCGGGACGGCGCCGACCCCGGCGAACTCCTCGACCGCTCCCGCTTCCCCGACGCCGTCTCCGTCGAGCGGCACCTGCTGGACGCCCTCGTCCCCGCCGTCCTACGCGCCGCCGCCCGGCCGCAGGCGCCCGGCGCGCCAGGACCCGCGCGGCGGCGCTGGGACCCCGGCGCCGCCGAGCGCCACCTGGCGTTCCTCGCCGCGCACCTGACACGGAACCGCACCGGAGAGCTCGCATGGTGGCGGCTGCACCGCGCGCGGCTGCCCGCGGCCCTCGAAGTGCCTGCGGCCCTCATCGCCGGGCTGCTCGTGCTGCTGTGCCTCCACCCACTGGCGGTGGCCGCGGCAGGCGGCGATCCTGCGCGGCTGCACCGGGTCGCGGCGGGCGCGGCGGTGGCGGCCGGCTGCGCGGTCGTGGGTGCCGCCACCGCCAAGGCCCTCACGGCGCGCGGCGGCGACCTGCCGCGCAGACCGCTGCTGCTGCGCGGCATCCTGCGCCCCCGGCTCGCCGCGGCGCTGGCGCTCGCCGCCGCCTGCGCCTGCGTGGACGGACTGCTGCTCGGCGGCGGTTCGCCGCTGTTCCTCTGCGTCGGCCTCGCCCTGCCAGGACTGCTGATGCTGGCCCTCGGCGTGCCCGCGGACACGGACCGCGCGCCCGGCGCCCGGCAACTCCTGCGCGACCAGCGGCTGAGCACCTGGCTCATGCTGCTTCTGGCCTGCCCGGCGCTCGGGGTGGTCGCCATGGCCGCCGTACCGGAGGATCCGCTTCCGGCCGCGGCGGCCGACCATGCGCGGCTGTGCACCTGGGCGGCGGGCGCGCTGGCGGGCGCGGCGGTGGTGCTGCTGGTCAGCCCGTGGACCCGCTGGCTGTTCGCGAAGGCGCTCCTCGCGGCCGCCGGCCGCACCCCCTGGTCCCTGCTCGCCTTCCTGGAGGACGCCCGCGCCCTGGGGCTCGTACGCCAGGCCGGCGGGGCGTACACCTTCCGCCACGCCCGCCTCCAGGCGCGGCTCGCCGCACGCCACGGCCGGGGCCGCGCCTGGGCGCGGCCGCTGCCGGACGACGGGCAGCCCTGCGCGCGCTTCGCCGGCCACACCGGCGCCGCACTGCGCCGCGGACGGGCCCGCCTCTACGTGCTGCCGTGGGGCTTCGCGCTGGCACGCGTCGCCCAACTGTCCTTCGAAGGCGGCTGGGACAGCGCGGGCTCCTGGCTGCTGATCGGGATTCTGCTGCTCCTGCCCGTCGCCGTCGACCTGGCCGCACCGCGGGCCGCCCGGCGGCGGAGCCTCCTGCGCCTGGACGCCCACGGCGTCGAGGTGACGACCCGCGGCACGCGGCTCGCCTGCCCCTGGACGGACGTCGTCGAGGCCTCCGTCGATCTCGTCGACCCACACGACCGGGGCGCGGGCCTCCCCATGCTGCACCTGCGCCTGCGGCCCGGCGCCCCGCCCCCGCCGGGCACCCGCCCCGACGACACGGGCCGCATCGCCGTATGGCCGCTCGGCCGCGCCGCCGAGGCCACGGTCCCACCGGAACTCGACCGCGCCCTGCGCCACTACGCGGGCCCCCGCTGGACCCCCTGGCAGTGGGAGGAGTGAAAGGCGGTGTACCGAAGACCCCGCCCTGCACGCAACGCCCGGCTCCAGGCGCTCTTGTACGACAGCGGCGGACCCGCCCACCACTTCACCGCACGCACGGCAGCGGACACCGCCGATCACCACGCCGACGCGCCCCGACCGTCCACGCGACCCCGCCCCGGCCGTCCGCAAACGCCTCGCCGTCGTCCCGCGGGCGCCCGTGCGCAGAACACCGACTGCCGAGCAGCCGCGCCGCGCAGCGCGTACGAACCACGGCGCACCACACGAGCGCGTACCGGCCCGGCGCACCACACGCCCCCGGCGCCGGCGCCGAGCAGCCTCACAGGCCCCGTATCCGGACCGGCCACTCCGGTGGCTGTGCGCCTGCCTCTGTCGTGCGGGACACCCGTACCTCGCCGCCTCGCAGCTGGACCGTACAGCGCTCGGGTTCCGGTTCCTTCCAGCCGTCACCGGGGTCACGCACCACCAGGCCGCCGCCCGTGCGGCCCGGCGCCGGCGCCCACACCTCCAGCTCCGTCCCGCCGCCCGGCGCCCGTACCGGCAGCACCGCGCCGGCCCGCGCCAGCACCGGCACCCGGGAGAGCGGCGCGGCGAGCCGCACCGGCCCTGGGCCTTCGTACGGCCGCCCGTCCGAGGTGTCGTACCACCGGCCGCGCGGCAGCCGTACGACCCGGTGCCGCGCCCCCTCTTCGAGCACCGGCGCCACCAGCAGCGCGTCCCCCAGCAGGAACGCGTCCTCGACCTCGCGCAGCGCCCGGTCCTCCGGATGCCCCCACCACACCGGGCGCACGTACGGCGCCCCCGTCAGACCCGCGAGGCCCGCAAGCGTCACGAAGTAGGGGAGCAGCCGCTCCCGCTCCCGCAGCGCGGCCCGCGCGTACTCCGACACCTCCTCGCCGAACTCCCACGGCTCCCTGCGCGCCCCGGCCGCCCCCGACGTACGGAACAGCGGCAGATACGCGGCCAGTTGGAACCAGCGCAGATACAGCTCGGGCGGCACGGCCCCGCAGGACCCGCCCACGTCGGACCCCGAGTACGGCACCCCGCACAGCCCGAGCCCCAGCACCCGCGCGAGCGAGGCCCGCAGCCCCGCCCAGTCCGGCGCGGCCCCGCCCGACCAGGTGCCGCCGTACCGCTGCGTCCCTGCCCAGCCCGAGCGCGACACCACGAACGGCCGCTCGTCGGGCCGCAGCGCGCGCAGCCCATCGAACGCGGCACGGGCCATCGCGAGCCCGTACACGTTGTGCGCCTCGCGGTGGTCGCCGCCCGCGCCCTCCAGCGCGTGCCGCGCCGACCTCGGCAGCGCCCGGTCGCCGAACGGCGCGTACGACTCCGGTTCGTCCCCGGTGTGCCACGCCCCCGAGAACCCCTGCGCCGACCGCTCCCCGTACAGCTCGGCCCACCACCCGCGCACCCCGGCCGCCGTGAAGTCCGGATACACCACCCACCCACCGCCGCCGGTCGCACCGCGCGCCGTACGCCCCACGGCCCCCTGCGCCACGCCGCGCACCTCGCGGCCCGTCGCGTCGCACAGGAACGCCCCCCGTGCGCGGCCCTCCGCGTAGACCGGGTCCGCCGGGTCCGCGCGCACGGCGGGATCGACCACCGGCACCAGCCGCGTCCCCCGCGCCCGCAGCTCCCCGGCGAGCGCCGCCGCGCCCCCAGGGGACGTGCCCCGGGCGCCTTCGCGCCCCACCGCCAACTCGACCGCCGACAGCGGCAGACCGCGCTCCAGATGGTCCGCGACGACCCGCCGCACCGCATGCTCCCCGCACGGCCCGCCGAGCCCGTGCCGGTGGCCGAGCGCCCAGGCGGGCGGCATCACCGGCGCGCCCGTCAGCCGCGCCCAGCAGCCGAGCACCCGCGTCGGCGTCCCCGTCATCACCCAGCACCGCAGCGGCCCGCCCTCCATCCGCAGCTCGCTCGTGCCCGGCCGGTCGTGCCCCGAGCCCGCGCCCTCCCGGCCCTCGTACAGCGTCACCAGCCCGTCCCACGTGTTGTCGTAGAACGCCAGATGCGTGCCGCCGTCCGCCACCACCAGCTGCACCGGCATCGTCACCGACCCCGCCACCTCGCACGCACCGGCCCCCGCAGGCCGCGGGCCGGTGTTCCACAGCCGGTACGCGCCGTCCCGCAGCCGCAGCCCCGAGGCCCGCCCGCCGAGCCCGAAGAACCGCGCGTCCGCCGCCACCTCCGACCGCTGCGACCACCGCGTCCCCGCCCCGCCCGGCGCCTCCCACCAGCGCGGCGGCCGCTCACGCCGCAGCACCACACCCCCCGGCGTCCGCACCTCGATCGTGCCGTCGTGCGCCACAGCGACCGTCACCCGCTCCGACACCACCCGCCAGCCGCCGTCCGTGTCCGGTTCGAGCAGCGCACGTGGATCGGCCTCGGGCGGGGGCCCCGCCAGCGCGTACGACGGCTCGGGCCCCGCACCGTCCCAGGCCCAGAACACCGCACCACCGAGAGCCACCCGTAGGGACAGCCGCGCCCTGGCGAAACGCAGCGACCCGCCGCCAGGCCCCGGCTCAGCACCGGCGACCCGGCCGGGCACCCTGGCACGCCCGGCGCCCCGAGGCGGCAGCCCCCTCGCGTCCGTACGCCGGTGCCGCCACGCCGAGCGTGCCCCCATCAGCCCCCTGACCGAACCCGCCTCCCTCATCGAACGCACCAGTTCACGACCGTCCATGCCGATCAGCCTGCCATCCGTTCCGCGCGCCCGACGCTCCGTTCAACTGCCGTTCACCCAGCGGCCGTCCAGCGGGCAGACGGCTCCGCACCCCGGCCGCCCACGCGGACACCACGCGCCGCCCGCAGGACGGCACCGGCGGGCGGAACCTGGTGCGCGGGACGATCACGTGGCATCGTCCCTGTCAGCCGCGGACCGCGCGCCAAGGACCCGCGCACCCGTGTCACACTCAGCGTCGAGCCAGGTCGGGAGAGCCGCACCATGATCGCAGAACCCACCCCCGCCCCCCTCTGGCAGCCCAGCCCCGAGCGCATCGCCGCCGCGCAGATCACGCGCTTCCAGGAGTGGGCCGCCACCCACCACGGAGCACCGGCCGAGGGCGGCTACCCCGCCCTGCACCGCTGGTCCGTCGAGTCCCTCGACGCCTTCTGGGCCGCCGTCGCAGAGTGGTTCGACATCCGCTTCGCCGCCCCCTACGAGCAGGTGCTCGGCGACCGGGCCATGCCCGGCGCCCAGTGGTTCACCGGCTCCACCCTCAACTACGCGGAACACGCCCTGCGCGCAGGCGAGGACCCGGCACGCGCCGACCTCCCCGCACTCCTCCACGTCGACGAGACCCAGCAGCAGTCCCTCACCACCTGGCGCGAACTGCGCCACCAGGTCGGCTCGCTCGCCGCGCACCTGCGCGACCTCGGCGTCCGGCCCGGCGACCGGGTCAGCGGCTACCTCCCCAACGTCCCCCAGGCGATCGTGGCGCTGCTCGCCACCGCGGCCGTCGGCGCCGTATGGACCTCCTGCGCCCCCGACTTCGGCGCGCGCAGCGTCCTCGACCGGTTCCAACAGGTCGAGCCCGTCGTCCTGTTCGCCGTCGACGGCTACCGCTACGGCGGCAGGACCCACGACCGCGGCGATGTCGTCGCCGAACTGCGGGCCGAACTGCCCACCCTGCGCGCCGTCGTCCACGTACCGCTCCTCGGCACCCGCGCGCCCGAGGGCGCACTCGACTGGGCGGACCTCGTCGCAGGCGAGACCGAACCCGTCTTCACGCACGTGCCGTTCGCCCACCCGCTCTGGGTGCTGTACTCCTCAGGCACCACGGGACTGCCCAAGGCCATCGTGCAGTCCCAGGGCGGCATCCTCCTCGAACACGTCAAACAGCTCGGCCTGCACTGCGACCTCGGCCCCGACGACCGGTTCTTCTGGTACACCTCCACAGGCTGGATGATGTGGAACTTCCTGGCCTCGGGACTCCTCGTCGGCGCCACCCTCGTGCTGTACGACGGCAGCCCCGCCCACCCCGGCGCCGACGCCCAGTGGGACGTCGCGGAACGCACGGGCGCCACCCTCTTCGGCACCTCGGCCGCCTACGTCATGGCCTGCCGCAAGGCCGGCGTCCACCCGGCACGCGACCACGACCTCAGCCGCCTCGCCTGCGTCGCCACCACCGGCTCACCGCTGCCACCCGACGGCTTCCGCTGGCTCCACGACGAGCTCGGCCCCGAGGTGTGGATCGCCTCCGTCAGCGGCGGCACCGACGTGTGCAGCTGCTTCGCAGGCGCCGTCCCCACCCTGCCCGTCCACACCGGCGAGCTCCAGGCCGCCGCCCTCGGCACCGACCTCCAGGCGTGGGACCCCGAGGGACGCCCCCTGACCGGCGAGGTCGGCGAGCTCGTCGTCACCGAGCCCATGCCCTCGATGCCCGTCCGCTTCTGGAACGACCCCGACGGCAGCCGGTACCACGACAGCTACTTCGACACCTACCCCGGCGTCTGGCGCCACGGCGACTGGATCACCCTCACGGACAGGGGCTCCGTCGTCATCCACGGCCGCTCCGACTCCACCCTCAACCGCCAAGGCGTCCGCATGGGCTCGGCCGACATCTACGAGGCCGTCGAACGCATCCCGGAGATCCGCGAGTCCCTCGTCATCGGCATCGAACAGCCCGACGGCGGATACTGGATGCCGCTGTTCGTCCACCTTGCCGAGGGCGCCGTACTCGACGACGACCTCGTCGCCCGCATCCGGCAGACCATCAGGACCGACCTCTCGCCCCGCCACGTGCCCGACGAGGTCATCGCGGCCCCCGGCATCCCCCACACCCTCACCGGAAAGCGCATCGAGGTCCCCGTCAAGCGCCTCCTCCAGGGCACCCCGCTCGACCGCGCCGTCAACGCCGGCTCCGTCGACAGCCTCGACGTCCTGCGCTTCTACGAGCGGATCGCCCGCGACCGCGCCGACCGCTGACCGCCTGTCAGACCCCCTCGCTACGCTGAGTGAAAACGCGGCGCGCCTGCACACGGCGCGTCACCGTCCGCGCGCCCCGCCGGGGGCGCGCGGGCCCGCACCACACCAGGGGGAGCCATGACAGCACGCACAGAACACCCCGGCAGGCCCACGGCCAGAGCACTGCGCAGGGCGCTGCGCCGCGAGGTCCCCACCACCGTCGGCCTCCTCGCCGACGAGGAGGACTTCACGGCCATGCGCGCCTACCGCACGTTCCCCTTCGACGACCACACCGCCTACCTGCGGCACACGGAAGCCCTCATCGGCCGGCTCGCCACCGAAGGGCTCCACACCGACATCGCCCTCTTCGACCCCGTCGACTACGCCTGGCACTGCACCGACACCGGCCGCGACCCCGACGCGCCCGCCCACCGCGCCCGGTACACCGCGTCCATCTCCGCCGCAGGCGGCGCCGTCCTCACCTACACCGGCCAACCCCTCGACCTGCTGCTGCCCGCGCTCGCCGACACCGCGGTCCGCCGCGCGACCCATGCCTACGCCACAGCCGTCCTCGCCGACCTCGGCACCTGCGCCGCATGCCACCAGGACATCGGCGGGGCAGCCCTCGACCACGCCACCGCGCTCCTGCACCGCCTCCTCGAACGCGCGGGACCCGGCACCCACCACCTGGTGTGCAGCACCCCGGCAGGCGAGGACCCGCTCACCGCCGCCCTCACCGCCGACCGCACCACCGCCACGGCCCCTGCGGCCGACTGGGGGGCCACCGAGTTCAGCACGGTCCTCGCCGTGTCCGTGGCCCTGGACACCCCGGCGGGACTCGTCATGCGCACCAGCGCCGAGGGCACACCCGACCGCCTCCGCGGCTGGCGCCTCGCCCGGGGACGCCTCGTGCCGCTCTCCGCCGCCGAGGTCTTCAACGCCTACTGCACCGACGCCGAGACCGGCGAACCCATCGGCCCCGAGCCCGGAGTCGACTACCGCGCCGGATTCGAACTCGGCCCCGACATGGGGGAGTTCGGCCACTGACCCGGCGACATCACACCCCCGGCCGCCGCCACGGCGAAGGGCCGCCCACCGGCACACCCGGCGGACGGCCCCAAGACCTGATGGCTCCGACGACCACGTCCGCCCGGCGGGCGCGCGACCACGCGCGCCCGCCGGGCGGAAGGACTCAGCGCTGCGCCTCGCCCGTCAGCACCGCCTGCGCGGCCTCCCTGGCCTCCGCCGCGGAATCCGTCGCACGCGCGGCGGCCGCCGCACGCTCGCACTGCGCCAGCGTGTGCTGCGCCAGCGCCGAGCGCACATACGGGATCGACGCGGCGCCCATCGAGAGCGACGTCACCCCGAGGCCCGTCAGCACGCACGCGAGCAGCGGATCCGACGCCGCCTCCCCGCACACACCGCAGCTCTTGCCCTCGGCCCCGGCGCTCTCGGCCGCGAGCGCAACCAGGTCGAGCAGCGCGGGATGCCACGGATCCTGGAGCCGCGACACCGCACCGACCTGCCGGTCGGCGGCGAACGTGTACTGCGCCAGGTCGTTCGTCCCCAGCGAGAGGAACTCGACCTCCTGCAGGATCGACCGCGCCCGCAGCGCCGCCGAAGGGATCTCCACCATCGCACCGAACTTGGCCCGCAGCCCCGCCTCGCGGCAGGCGTCCGCGAACGCCTTCGCGTCCGTGCGGTCCGCCACCATCGGCGCCATGACCTCCAGATACACCGGAAGCCCCTCGGCCGCATCCGACAGCGCGGCCAACTGCGTCCGCAGCACCTCGGGATGGTCGAGCAGACTGCGCAGCCCCCGCACACCGAGCGCCGGGTTGGGCTCGTCGGCCGGCGTCAGGAAGTCCAGCGGCTTGTCCGCGCCCGCGTCCAGCACCCGCACCACGACACGCCCCTCGGGAAACGCCTCGAACACCTGCCGGTACGCCTCCACCTGCTTCTCCCGCGACGGCGCCTGCTTGCTGTCGTCGAGGAACAGGAACTCCGTACGGAACAGCCCCACGCCCTCGGCACCGGCCTCCACCGCGGCCGCCACATCGGCGGGACCGCCGACATTGGCGAGCAACGGCACCTTGTGCCCGTCCGACGTCGCACCGGGACCCGTCGCGGACCCCAGCACGGCCCTGCGCTCCGCCGCCACCTGCTCAAGCTGCGCCCTGCGCTCGGCCCCCGGCTCCACGAACACCTCGCCCGTGCTGCCGTCCACCGCGACCGAAGCGCCCTCCGACAGCTCGGTCGCCCCGGCCAGCGCCACCACGGCGGGCACGCCGAGCGCACGCGCCAGGATCGCGCTGTGACTCGTCGGACCGCCCTCCTCGGTGACGAACCCGAGCACGAGCGACGGGTCGAGCAGCGCGGTGTCCGCGGGCGCGAGATCGCGCGCGACCAGCACGTACGGCTCGTCGCTGTCCGGCACGCCCGGCATCGGAACCCCCAGCAGCCGGGCGACGATACGATTCCGCACGTCGTCCAGGTCCGCGACCCGCCCGGCCAGGTAGTCGCCCGCGCCGGCGAGCAGCTCGCGATACGAGGCGAACGCGTCGTACACGCCACGCTCCGCGGAACTCCCCACGGCGATCCGGCGCTCCACATCCGCGATCAGCTCAGGATCCTGCGCCATCATGGCCTGCGCCTCCAGCACGGCCTGCGCCTCACCGCCCGCGAGGTTCCCCCGGGCGATCAGATCGGCGGCCACGGCCTCGACGGCCTGCCGGGCCCGCCCCTGCTCGCGCTCGGCCTCCCCGGCGGGGATCTGCTTGGCGGGCGGCTCAAGAACGGCCGTCCCCATGTGCCGGACCTCGCCGATCGCCACCCCGTGGCTGACACCGACGCCGCGCAGCGTTGTCTCCATTTCACCGTCTCCGATAGTGCGATGGCCCCCTGCATCGCGATTGATGTGCGGCACAGCAGCGAACGGGTAGCCCGCTCACCGCCAGTCGAACAGAGTCTCCCCCGTGGCGACCTCTCCGCTCTCCCGCAGCTCGGACAGGGAGTCCGCGGTCGCTTCGAGCGCCACGACGGGACAGATGGGCGACTTGCCCGCCGTCTCGACGTCCGCAGGGTTCCAGCGCACGACTGCCTGGCCGCGCGCCACGGTGTCGCCCTTGTTCACCAGCAGCTCGAAACCGGCGCCGTTGAGCTGCACGGTGTCGATCCCCAGGTGGGTGAGGACGCCGTGACCGTCGGAGTCCACGACGACGAACGCGTGCGGGTGCAGCGACACCACGATCCCGTCGACGGGGGACACGGCCTCGGTGGCCCCACGCAGCGGGTCGATGGCGGTGCCGGGCCCGACCATCGCCCCGGCGAACACGGGGTCGGGCACGGCGGCGAGGCCGATGGCGCGGCCGGGCAGCGGAGCTGACACGAGGGGCATGGGGACCTCCCAGTGGGCGGAGTGTTGTGGAGTCCGCCGTCACTGTGAGTAGCAAAGACGGCGTGCTGCTCAGAGACTAAGTCATGGTTAGCGACGGTTCCGCATGGCAGGTCGAGGCGTGGGGCGGGGACCCGATTTGCCTGCGCCGACAGGCCCCCTGTACTGTCATAGCCTGCCTGGCACCGACACGACGGACGCGAATGCGGACCGTGAGCCGGAGGCCGGCGGAACACTCATCAAGCTTCACCGCTCGAACAGAGCGCTGATTCCGCATGTTTGCGGAAGGGCGGTCAGGGAAGACGGAAAAGCCTGATAGAGTTTGGAAACACCGAAGGGAAAGCCCGGAGGAGCCCTGTGAGGGGGTCCGAAGGAAGCGTCCGTTCCTTGAGAACTCAACAGCGTGCTAAAAGTCAACGC
>NZ_JBEYWC010000035.1:0-77361 GCF_040704505.1 Streptomyces sp. NPDC047002 | reverse complement strand
CGCGGAAGACACCCGGGAAGACCAGCACGTTGTTGATCTGGTTCGGGAAGTCCGAGCGGCCCGTGGCCACCACGGCGGCCGTCTCGCGGGCGATCATCTCCGTCTTGACGGCCGTCAGCATGTCGAGTCTGGCCGCGCTGCGGGCGGGCCACAGCGCCGCGAGGACGCCGACCACCGCGGACAGGCCGAGGAAGACGGCGATCCTGGCCCATGGCACGATCAGCCGGTAGTCGGGCAGCGAGCCCTTCAGCGTCTGGCCGACCGCCCAGCCGAGGAACAGGCCGAGCACGATCCCGAGCACCGCGCCGAACAGCGAGATCACCACCGCCTCCACCCGGATCATGCGCTTGACCCGGCGCCTGTCGAGGCCGATCGCCCGCAGCATCCCGATCTCCTGCTGCCGCTCGAAGACCGACATGGCGAGGGTGTTGACCACCCCGAGCACCGCGATCACCAGCGCCATCGAGAGCAGCGCGTAGAGGACGCCGAGCGCCGTGTTGACGGAGCCGCCGTACTCGGCGCGCACATCGGCCCGGTCCTGCACCTTGAAGGCGGGGCTGTCGCCGAGCGCGTGCACGAGCGCGCGCTCGTGGGCGCCGCTGCCGCCGCCCGCCGTTTTCACCCACACGTCCGGCACGTACGGCTCCGCCTCGTGCCCCGCGACGACGGCCGTGGAGACCACGAGCGGGGAGAGGAAGGAGTTGGCGCGGTAGGTCGCGCCGAGGCGCAGCGTGCCCTTCTCGCCGTCCTGGTAGGTCACGCGCAGCCCCTGCCCGATGTGCCAGCCGTTGGACTTCGCGGTGTCCTCGGCGACGGCGAGGCCGCCGTGCGCGAGGGTGTCGAGCGACCCGTCCACCACGTCCATCGTCAGGACCCGCTGCACGGCGCCGGGGGCGACCGCGGACGCGGCGTGGCTCTCGCCCTCGACCCGCAGGTCGGCGGCCTGCTGCGGGGAGACAGCGGTCACGCCGGGGGTGTGCGCGAGCCGGTCGGCGACCGAGGGGCTCAGGCTGTCGCCCGACGCCATCGTCACCAGGTAGTCGGCGCCGATGCTGTCGGTGGTCATCCGGTCGACCGCGCCGCCGAGCGTCACCCCGATCACGGTGAGCCCGGTGACCAGGGTCAGGCCGATCGCCAGGGCGGACGCGGTCGCGCCGGTGCGGCGCGGGTTGCGCACCGCGTTGCGGCTCGCCAGCATGCCCGGCGTGCCGAACAGGCCCCGCAGCAGCGGCCGTACGAGCGCGACCGAGGGCCGCGAGAGCAGCGGGATCAGCACGATCACGCCGACCAGCAGCAGGAACGCGCCCCCGCCGATGAGTGTCCTGCCGTCGCTGCCGCCCGAGGAGGCACCGCCCGCGACGGCGACCGCGCCGAGCGCGCAGAGCGCGGCGCCGCAGCTGTTGCGCACGACGAGGGAGCGGGTGCGCGCGGGGAGGTGGGCGCTGCCCATCGCGGCGACCGGCGGGATCTTCGCCGCGCGGCGCGAGGGCAGCCACGCGGCGACCAGCGTGACCAGCACGCCCACGGCGAAGGCGGCGGCCACCGAGTCGGCGCCCACCACCAGCGGGCCCGCCGGGACCCGCGCGCCGAAGGAGCCCATCACGGAGCGCAGGGCGACCGCGAGGCCCAGGCCGAGCGCGTACCCGATCACCGACGCGAAGACGCCGACGACGGCGGCCTCCGCCAGGACCGACCTGCGCACCTGCCGCCTCGACGCGCCGACCGCGCGCATCAGCGCGAGCTCCCTGGTGCGCTGAGCGACGAGCATCGTGAACGTGTTGGAGATCAGGAAGATCCCGACGAAGAGGGCGATGCCCGCGAAGGCGAGCAGCATCTGGTTGAGCGAGGACAGCGCGTGGGCCGCCGCCCGGGCGTCCTCGTCGGCGAGCGCCCTGCCGGTCTGCGCGGTCGCGCCCTTCGGCAGCAGCGGCACCACCGCGTCGAGCACGGCGCCGTCCGAGGTGCCGGGGCGTGCCGTCAGCGAGGCGCTCTCGTACGCGTCGCGGCCCGCGCCACCCTGCGCCGGCAGGTAGAGGCGCTGGGCCTCGGCCGTGTCGAACAGGACGAGGCTGCCGCCCGCCTCCACCGCGCCGTCGTCGGTGGTGAACACCCCGGCCAGCGTGTAGGTGCGTACGGGCCCGTCGGTGGCGACCCGCACGCGGTCCCCGACGCGGTAGTGCCCGGCGGCCGCCGAGTGCCGGTCGAGGGCGATCTCGTGCGCGGTGCGCGGGCCGTGCCCCTGCCGCAGCCGGTACGCCGGGTCGGCGCCGTGCGCGCCGGGCGCGAAGTTGCCGCCCTCGTGCGACCACTCGGTGCCGATGAGCTTCCCTGAGCGGTCGGCGACCCCGGCGAAACCGGTGACGCGCCCGGTGACACCGGCGACGCCGTCGGCGGCGCGCAGCCGGGCGAGGTCGTGTGCGGTCAGCGGGTGCTCGGAGTCGGCGGACACGGCGACCGCCACGCCCGCGTAGTCCTTGGCGGACTGGTGGGCGTAGGCGCGCCCGAGGGTGTCGGTGAACACCAGCGTGCCGGAGACGAACGCGACGCCCAGCAGCACGGCGAGCACGGTCATCAGCAGCCGCGCCTTGTGGGCGAGGACATTGCGCAGGGAGGTACGGAACATGGCGGGGTCCAGGGAGAGTCGGGCGGTCGGGGGCGGTGCGGGGGCGGTCCTTGCGGCGCCTACGCGGCCCGGCCGCGGCCGTCGAACGCCTTCATGCGGTCGAGGACGCCGTCCGCGGTCGGCCCGTACATCTCGTCCACGACGCGGCCGTCCGCGAGGAAGACCACGCGGTCCGCGTAGGCGGCGGCCACCGGGTCGTGGGTGACCATCACGACGGTCTGGCCGAAGTCGCGCACCGAGCCGCGCAGGAAGCCGAGGACCTCGGCGCCCGCGCGGGAGTCGAGGTTGCCGGTCGGCTCGTCGCCGAAGACGATGTCGGGCCGCGAGGCAAGGGCGCGCGCCACGGCGACGCGCTGCTGCTGGCCGCCGGAGAGCTGCGCCGGCCGGTGCCCCAGGCGGCCGGCGAGGCCCGTCATCGTGATGACCTGCTCCAGCCACTGCGGTTCTGGCGTGCGGCCCGCGATGTCCATGGGGAGCGTGATGTTCTCGATCGCGTTGAGCGTCGGCAGCAGGTTGAACGCCTGGAAGACGAAGCCGATCCGGTCCCTGCGCAACCGCGTGAGCTGCTTGTCCTTGAGGCTGCCGAGCTCGACGTCCCCGATCCGCACCGACCCCTCGCTGAAGGTGTCGAGCCCCGCGACGCAGTGCATCAGCGTGGACTTGCCCGACCCCGAAGGACCCATGATCGCGGTGAACTCGCCCTGCCGGAAGTCGACGGAGACCCGGTCGAGTGCGACGACGCGCGTGTCGCCCGACCCGTACACCTTGGAGACTCCGACGGCGCGCGCCGCGGCGACGTCCGTGCGTCCGAGGGGTGGCGACATGGTCATGGCGGGCTCCTGGGGTGAGGGAGGGGAGGGAACGGCTCCATCGTTCCGTCCCCGCCGCAGCGGATCGTCCGCCTGGGTGTCCGTTCCCGGGGCCGACTCCGGTCGGACGCCCGCCCCCGCGTGTCCCCCTGCGGTATGACGGCGGGCCCGGGGCCGGTAGGACGCGGGGCCGCTGTCGAGGCGGGGGAGCGGCCGCGGCGCAGACGGGGGAGGGCCGGTGCGGAGGCGGGGGCGCCCGACGGCCTTCCCGGCCGACCGGCCCGCCCCCGCGGCCCCTTGAGGGCCAGGACCGGTAGGACTCCCTCCGGATCCCGCCCGGATCGGGTGCCGAGACGAACTTCCGTACGGACCCTTACCTGCCTACGCTGGGTGCAGGCTCCGCACCGTTCCGTCACCACCCCGACATCCGCGGAAGGACCCCCCGTGCCCGCGACCGCCACCCCCCTGCACGACGGCCCGCGCCCCGCCCGCCCGACGGCGCGGTCCCGGCCGAAGGAGAACGCCGCGCCGACCCGCCGCGCGCAGCGGCGGAACCCGCCGACCCGGCCGGTCCCGCCCGCGCCGTGACGCGGCGCCGCGAGACGTCCGCGGGGGAGGTACCGGCCGTGCGGCGGTGTCGTGTGACGCACGGTGACGCATCCTCAGAGTGACCGGGCGGCGACTTTTCGTCATTCCCGCGTCCGCCCCCGACCGTCGCCCCGGGCAGGCCGCACGCCTCCGGCATGTGCCCATGGCCTTGCCCCGGTGCTGACGCTCCCTCAGACGCCAATAAAATAAGACAAGATCGGGTTCGCGGCTCGTTGTTGAACTGCCGCATCCCGATAGGCTCGTGAGCCAACGCGGAGCCGCGCGCCACGCCCGGATGGTGGAAAGCAGACACGGCGAGCTTAAACCTCGCTGCCCCTCAGCGGGCGTGCCGGTTCAAGTCCGGCTCCGGGCACCACCTCTCCGTCACCGCCCCCGGCCGACCGCGTCAGCCGGCCTGTGAGGGCCGCTTGTCCGTCCAGTCGACGACGAGGCGCCGGTCGGCGAAGAGCCAGCGGCCCTCCTGGCGGACGAAGGTGTCGAGATAGCGGATCGACATCACCAGCAGCGTGCGGGTGCCGTCCTCGGTCCACACGTGGTGCGCGAGGCAGTAGCTCTCGCCGGTGGCGAGGTCCGGGTCCGCGGGGTCGAAGGCGAGGGTGCTCTGCCCGTTGAAGTGCGTGGTGTGGTCGTACGTCTCCAGGACGCCGAACGACTCGGCGAGCGCGGCCCGGCCGCGGATGATCTGCACGGGCTCCGTGGTCTTTGGCGGTCCCGGGTGGACGGCGACGGTGCCCTCGGGCACGAACAGCTCGGACTGGCGCAGCGGCAGGCGGCGGTCCGCGCAGTGGGCCCAGGCGTCGACCAGGGCGCGGATCGCCAGCCGGTCGGCGGTGCGCTCGGTGTCGGGCGCGGGGGTGGTGCTCATGGGGTCTCCCTCTCGTGTTCTTGTGGTGGGGCGGTGCGGGGTCAGTAGCGGTCGCCGACGACCAGCCCCGCAAGGCTGTCGAGGCGGGCGAGTACGGCGTCGTCGAGGCGCAGCCCGGCGGCCGCGGTGTTCTCCGCGAGCCTGGCCGGGTTCCTGGTGCCGGGGATCGGCACGACCGGGACGCCGAGGCGCTCGCGCTGCGCGGCGACCCAGGCGAGCGCGACCTGCGCGGGCGTCGCGCCGACGGAGTCCGCGACCTGCCGGACGGCCCGCGCGATCGCCTGGTTGGCGGCGGCCGCGTCGCCGCTGAAGCGCGGCAGGTGGCTGCGGTAGTCGTCCTGCGTGAGCGCCGCCGTGTCGACCGCGCCGGTCAGAAACCCCCGGCCGAGCGGAGAGTAGGCGACGAGGCCGACGCCGAGCTCGGACAGGACAGGGGCCAGGGTCTCCACGTCGCGGCTCCACAGCGAGTACTCGGTCTCCAGCGCGGTGATCGGGTGCACGGCATGGGCGCGGCGCAGGAGTTCCGCGTCGAACTCGGAGACGCCGAGGTGCCGGACCTTGCCCGCGCGCACCAGCTCGGCCATGGCCCCCACGGTCTCCTCGACCTCCGCGTTCGTCGGCGGCCTGTGCACGTAGTACACGTCGATCACGTCGACGCCGAGCCGCCGCAGGGACGCGTCGCAGGAGCTGCGCACATAGGCGGCGTCGCCGCGGGTGCGCACCACCTCGTCGCCGCTGGTGCGGTCGACCCCGAACTTGGTGGCGATCTGCACCGCGTCGCGCCGCAGCGGCCCGGTGGCGACGGCCCGGCCGACGAGCACCTCGTTGTGCCCCGTCCCGTACACGTCCGCGGTGTCGAGGAGGGTCACGCCGAGTTCCATGGCGCGGTGGATCGTGCCGAGGGCGCCGTCCCAGTCCGTGGGGCCGTACAACTCGCTCATTCCCATGCAGCCGAGGCCCTGCTGCGAGGTCTCGAGTCCGGCCAGGTGCACCCGGCCGAGCTGCCGGGTGCCGGTGTTCTCGCTCATTCTTCCTTCTCCGTTCGTGGACGGCGGGCAGTGAAACCCGGGCGGTGGAGACCGGGTTGTGGGGTTTCGGGCACGGCGGGGCACGGCGGCACGACCGGATGACCGGGCGGCCGCCGGGGGCGCCGTGCGCGGCGGGTCGGTGGTGTGCGGGGAGCGTCAGTCCCCTGCGCGGCGCGCGGGCGCGTCGGTGGCGGGGGAGGGCGCGGCCCAGCTCGCCAGGAGGCGCAGGGCCTCGTCGGAGGCCGAGCCGGGCTCGGCGGTGTAGAGGCCGAGGACCTGCTCGCCGTCGGCTGCGGGGGTCAGGGCCTGGTAGTGGAGGGTGAGGTCGCCGACCACCGGGTGGTGGTAGCGCTTGGTGCCGTGGGCGTGCCGCAGCACCTCGTGCGCGGCCCACCAGCGGCGGAAGTCCTCGTTCCGCAGGGAGAGTTCGCCGATGAGCTCGGCGAGCCGCGGGTCGTCGGGGTGGCGGCCCGCGTACAGGTGCAGGCTGGCGACGACGCCGCGCGCCGCGTGCTCCCAGTCCGCGTAGAGGGAGCGGGCGTGCGGGTTGAGGAAGACGTAGCGCGCCATGTTCCGCTCGCGGCTCGGCAGGGCGTCGAAGTCGAGGTAGAGGGCGCGCATCAGGTGGTTGGTCGCCAGGATGTCCTGGCGTCTGCCCGTCACCATGGCGGGCAGGTCGCGCACGCTGTCGAGGACCTGGCCGAGACCCGGGGCGAGCTTCTGCACGGGCAGCGGGCGCGTCCGCGCGGGCCGCGGCCTCGCCAGGGCCGCCAGGTGCTCGCGCTCCGTCTCGTCGAGGCGCAGGGCGCGGGCGACGGCGTCGAGCACCGCCGTGGACACGTGCGGGTTCCGCCCGCGCTCCAGCCGTACGTAGTAGTCGGTGCTGACCCCGGCGAGCGCGGCCACCTCCTCCCTGCGCAGTCCCGGCACCCGCCGCGGCCCCGGCCCTGCGGGGACGCCGGCCTGTTCCGGGGTGATACGGGCGCGGCGGGAGCGCAGGAAGGCGCGGAGTTCCGCGGGGCCGTCCGCGGGGGAAGGCTGATCGCTCATACCGGAAGCGTAGGCGCGCGAAAGGGCACGAGAGGGCCCGAAAGGGGGCAGGAATTACCCCCTCTCCGGCACGCGGGCCACGGCGGCCGCCGTGGCTCTGCCGTCCGTGCACCCGGGACCGCCGGGGGCGCGGATGGGATGATGTGGCCCACAGGCGCCCGCCGCATCCACAGGAGCCGCTCGATGACCATCGACACCAGCAAGCCGCATCCTGCGCGGGTCTACGACTGGCTGCTCGGCGGCAAGGACAACTACCCGGTGGACCGCGAGGTGGCGCGGCGGCTGCCGCCGAACGCGCGGGTGGACGCGCGCACGAACCGGGCGTTCATGCGCAGGGCCGTCGCCTGGCTCGCCGACGCGGGTGTCGACCAGTTCCTCGACATCGGTACGGGCATCCCGACCGAGCCCAACCTGCACCAGGTCGCGCAGGGCGTGAACCCCGCCTGCCGCGTCGTCTACACGGACAACGACCCCATCGTGCTGCGGCACGCGAAGGCGCTGCTCGTCTCCGCGCCCGGCGGGGCGACGGACTACCTCCAGGCCGACGTGCGGGAGCCGGAGGCCATCCTGGAGTACGCGCGCAAGCTCCTCGACTTCGACCGGCCCATCGCCCTCTCGCTGATCGCGCTGATGCACTTCGTGCCGGACGACCAGGACCCTTACGGGGTCACCCGCACCCTCACCGATGCGCTCGCGCCCGGCAGCTTCCTCGTGCTGACGCAGGGCACCGGCGACTTCCACCCCGACCTGGCGGCCGAGGTGTCGGGCACCTACCGCTCGGGCGGCATCTCCCTCGCGCTGCGCTCCCGCGCCGAGGTGGCCCGCTTCTTCGACGGGCTCGACCTGGTCGCCCCCGGCCTGGTGCGGGCGACCGAGTGGTACAGGAAGGGGCCTGCGCCCGAGCCGGCCGACAGCTCCTTCTACGTCGGGGTCGGCCGGGTGCCCGGGGCCCGTCGGTAGCCGGGTGCCCGGGGCTCAGTAGACGTCCCGCACGTAGCGCTTCGCGGCGGCGAGGTCCGTCAGGTGGCGGGCCGCCTCCTCCTCGGTGAGCCCGCCGTGGGCCACGGCCGCCGCGCGCAGCGCCAGGTCCACGTCCTTCGCCATCCGGCCTGCGTCCCCGCAGACGTAGAGGTGCGCGCCCTCCTGGAGCCACGCCCACAGCGCCGCGCCGTGCTCCCGCATCAGGTCCTGCACGTAGACCTTGGCCCGCTGGTCGCGGGAGAACGCCAGGTCGAGGCGGGTGAGGACGCCCTGCTCGCGCAGCCGCGCCAGCTCGTCGGCGTAGTAGAAGTCGGTGGCCCTGCGCTGTTCGCCGAAGAACAGCCAGTTGCGGCCGGGGTGGCCGAGCGCCCTGCGGTGGTCGAGGAAGCCGAGGAACGGCGCGATCCCGGTGCCGGGCCCCACCATGACCGCGGGGGCCGCGGGGTCGGCAGGCGGCCGGAAGTGCGGGGAGCGCCGCAGGAAGACCGGCACCCGCGCGCCGGGGTCCGCGTCCGCGAGGTACGCCGACGCCACGCCCTGGCGCCGGTGGCCGCGCGGGCCCTCGTACCGCAGCACGGACACCGTCACGTCGACCCGCGCGGGGTCGGTGAGCGGGCTCGACGAGATCGAGTACAGCCGGGGCCGCAGCGGCTTCAGCGTGTCCGCCCACTCCTGCGCGCCCAGCCGCACCGGGTACTCGGCGAGCAGGTCGACGGCCTGGCGGCCCCAGGACCAGCGGGCGAGCCCGTCGGCGCGGCCGCGGCCGCCGGAGCGCAGCAGCCGCCGCAGGGTCTGGCTGCCGGTCTGCCCCGCGGCGAGCCGCAGCAGCCCCGGGGTGAGGCGGGTGATGTCCAGGTGGCGGGTGAGGGCCTCGGCGAGCGGCAGCGGCCCGGTGCCGGGGAGCACGACCCCGGTGTCCCCGTCGAGACCGGTGGCGTCGAGCCACTCCGCGACCAGCTTCTCCGCGTTGCGCGGCACCACGCCGAGCGCGTCGCCCGGCTCGTACGGCACGGCTTCCGGGTCCACCGCGAGGGAGAACCTGCGCACCTCCTTGGCCGCCCCGTCCAGGCTCAGCAGCCGGTTCTCCACGAGCGCCGCGACGTGCGGCGCCGCCGCGGTCGCGGGTGCCGCGCCCCCGGTCGCGGCGCCCGCAGGGCCCGAGCAAGGGGCGCCAGGGGCGGCCGTGTCCGGTGCGCCCGGGGCCGCCGGGCGTGACGGGGTGCCCGGTCGCTCGGGCGTGTGCGGCGCGGGGGCCTGTTGGCCGGGGGCCGGGCGGTCCAGGGCCTCGCGTACCGCTTCGAGCCAGCGGTCCGCCGTCTCCTCGTACTCCGGTTCGCACTCCGCCCTGGGCACCAGGCGCTCGCCGCCCAGCTCCGCGAGGCGCTCGTCGACGCGGCGGCCGTGGCCGCAGAAGTCGTCGTACGAGGAGTCGCCGAGCGCGAGCACCGCGAAGCGCACGCCGGACAGGCGCGGCGCGTCCTGCGCGGCGAGCGCGCGCCACAGCCCGGCGCCGTTGTCGGGCGGCTCGCCGTCGCCGAAGGTGCTGGTGACGACGAGCAGGTCGGTGCCGGGGCCCGGCGTGTCCCGCGTGCACCCTGCCATGTCGAGCAGCTCGACCCGGCGGCCTGGCGCAAGGCGCTCGGCCACCGCGCGGGCGGCCTCCTGAGCTGTGCCGGTCTGCGAAGCCCAGAGCACCAGGACCCGCCGGGCCGCGGCCTGCGGCGGCCCGGCGCCGTCCCCGCCGCCCTCCCCTTCGCCCGGCGCGCCGGAGTGCCGCGTCCGGGAGAACACGCCCGCAAGCAGCCCGTCCACCCACCGCGCCGTCGCCGGGGCCAGCGGCGCGCGCTCGGGCAGCACCGGTACGTCCCCCGCGGCCGGCGGCGCGGCGGCGAGCCCGGCCAGCAGCCCTGCGAGGTAGCCGCGCTCGTGCCCCGCGAGCTGTGGCGCCCGCGCGCCGCCGAGTCCGAGCGCCCCGGCGAGCGCGGCGAAGGGGCCCGCGCCCGCACTCTCGTCCCCGGCCGCCGGCACCGGCGACTCCGCTTCCGCCTCGGGGGCCGTGCCCGCCGCCGACCGCACCTTCGTCAGCGTCACCGCGCACACCTTCAGCTCGGGCTGGAACGAGACCGGGTCCACCGCGTCGCTGGTCACCGCGTTCACGCTGACGTACTCGCCGAACAGGTCGTTCCAGTGGAACGGCGCGAAGCAGTCGCCGGGGGCGACCCGGTCGCTCACCCGCGCAGGCAGCACCGCGCGCCCCCGCCGCGAGGCGATCTCCACCCCGTCGCCCTCCGCGACGCCGAGCGCCCGCGCGTCGTCCGGGTGGATCTCCACGAACGGCCCGGGGTCGAGCCGGTTCAGCTTGTCGATCTTCCCGGTCTTGGTGAGGGTGTGCCACTGGTGCTGGACGCGGCCGGTGTTGAGCAGGAACGGGTAGTCCTCGTCCGGGAGTTCGGCCGGCGGCAGGTGCGGGCGCGCGAAGAAGGCGGCCCGGCCGCCCGCCGTGGGGAAGGCGAGCCGCGGCCGGGTGCCGTCCGCCCGCACCAGCGGCCGCGCGCTCACCCCGTCGTTGACGTAGCGCACCGGGTTGCGCGCGGGCCCGCCGGGCGCCGCAGGCCACTGCACGGGCGTGGCCCGCAGCCGCTCGTACGTGACGCCGCGCAGGTCCCAGCCCGTCGCCGGGTTCCAGGCGCGCCTCAGCTCCTCGAAGACCTCCTCGGACGAGGTGTACGCGAACGACTCGGCGAACCCCATCGCGCACGCGACCCGCGCGATCAGCAGCCAGTCGGGCAGCGCCTCGCCCGGCGGGTCGACCGCGCCGCGCACCAGGGCGAGGCCGCGCTCGGAGTTGACCGCCACGCCGTCCGACTCGGCCCACAGCGTCGCGGGCAGCGTGATGTCCGCGTACGCGTTGGTCTCGGTCTCGGCGAACACGTCCTGCGTGATGACGAGGTCCGCGCGCTCCAGGCCCTCGATGACCGTGCGGCGGCCTGCGACCGAGGCGACCGGGTTGGTGCAGATGATCCAGCACGCCTTGATCTCGCCCGCGGCCATCCGCTCGAACATCTCGACCGTTCCCTGCCCCGCCTCGGCGCGCAGGCTGCCCGAAGGTATGCCCCACAGCTCCTCGGTGAAGGCGCGGTCCGCCGCGTCGAGCGCGCTGCGCTGGCCGGGCAGTCCCGGGCCCATGTAGCCCATCTCCCGGCCGCCCATCGCGTTGGGCTGCCCGGTCAGCGAGAACGGGCCCGATCCTGGCCGGCAGATCGCGCCCGTCGCCAGGTGCAGGTTGACCAGCGCGTTGGTGTTCCAGGTGCCGTGGGTCGACTGGTTGAGCCCCATGGTCCAGCAGCTCATCCACTCCCCGGCGGTGCCGATCCACTCGGCCGCGGTGCGCAGGTCGGCCTCGGGTATGCCGGTGGTCTCGGCGACGGCCGTCGGCGGGTAGTCGGCGAGGAACTCCGGCATCGCGTCCCAGCCCTCGGTGTGCTCGGCGACGAACGCGGTGTCGACGTGGCCGTTCTCCGCGAGCAGGTGCAGCAGGCCGTTGAGCAGCGCCAGGTCCGTGCCCGCACGCACCCGCAGGTACAGGTCCGCCTTCGCGGCGGTCGCGGTCCTGCGCGGGTCCACCACGATCAGCTTCGCGCCCGCCTTGACGCGCTCCATCATCCGCAGGAACAGGATCGGGTGGCAGTCGGCCATGTTGGAGCCGATGACGAGGAACACGTCGGCGCGGTCGAAGTCCTCGTACGAGCCCGGCGGCCCGTCGGCGCCGAGCGACAGCTTGTAGCCGCTGCCCGCGCTCGCCATGCACAGCCGCGAGTTGGACTCGATGCGGCTGGTGCGCACGAACCCCTTGGCGAGCTTGTTCGCGAGGTACTGCGCCTCGAGCGACATCTGGCCCGACACGTAGAAGGCGAGCGCGTCGGGCCCGTGCTCGTCGAGCACCGCGCGCAGCCTGCGCGCGGTCTCGGCGACCGCGGCGTCGACGCCCGTCGCCACCGGCTCCGCCGACCGCCCGGGGCGCACCAGGGCGGTCGCGAGCCGGCCGGGCGCGGCCAGCAGCTCGGCGCCTGTCGCGCCCTTCGTGCACAGGCGCCCGCCGTTCGCCGGGTGCTCCTTGTCGCCCGCCACCTTGAGGGCGCGCCGCCTGCCTTCTGCGTCGCGGGCCACGTCGAGGACGATGCCGCAGCCCACCCCGCAGTACGAGCACACCGTGCGGACCCGCTCGGCCGCCGCAACCGACTCCACCGCCTGCCCCCTCCCGGCCTTGCGCGCGGTCCCGGCACCCTGGAGGGCCCGCGCAGGCGATCACGGTAGGAAGCGCCGGTTGCGCGCCCGTGAAGGAGAGGGCGCCCGCTCCGTTACGCGTGCCGCACGCACGCCCCCGCGCGCTGTGAGGGCGCGGGGGCGGCGCCGGGACGTCACCGTTTCGTCAGCCCCGTACGGGCGCCGTCGCGCGTCGGATCGGAGATCATCGCGAAAGGGGCCGGAGCACGGCAGACTGGCCCCGGCAAGGAGACACGCGAGAAAGTCAGCCGAACGGGCAGGGGCGAGGGCCGTCGGGCCCGGGCCGCCGCACCGCGGCTACCGCGGTACGACGATGTCACGATCGTGCATGATCCTCCGTGGGGACGAGACGTTTCTCTTTGCCTTCGCATTACCCTTGACGCGAGACCGCGCAGGGCGGTCATGGAGGAGTGAGATGAGGAGCAGCAACCCGGTCTTCTCACGACGGGGCTTCACCCGTGACGCCGGCGCGCGCGCCGGGTACGCGGGATTCAACACGGCGCCCCAGGCCGGGGGCGCCGCCGTGGGCACCAACCCGTACGCGACGAACCCGTACGCGGCGGACCCCTACGGGCAGGCCGCCGGCCGGTCCGGCGCCATGACGATGGACGA
Organism: Streptomyces sp. NPDC047002; assembly: GCF_040704505.1. Lineage (NCBI taxonomy): Bacteria > Bacillati > Actinomycetota > Actinomycetes > Kitasatosporales > Streptomycetaceae > Streptomyces > Streptomyces sp. NPDC047002. The sequence continues at coordinate 64,500 of NZ_JBEYWC010000035.1, read as the reverse complement.
CGTCGTCTCCCGCACGGCACTCACGCTCGGCACGGTCGTCGTCACGGCCGTCCTGTCGTGGCTGCTGCTGCCGGTGGACGAGGCCAACCTCGGCAGGTCCTACGGCATCGGCGTCGGCGCCGCGCTCGTCGCGCTGGTGCTCGGCCTCGTCCAGTCGTTCAAGCGCAAGCCGACGCCCGCGCTGATCCTGGCGTACGCGGCGTTCGAGGGCGTCTTCCTCGGCGTGCTCAGCAGCGTCGTGAGCACCTACATCGCCTCGGGCGTCGTCATCCAGGCCGTGCTCGGCACGATGGCCGTCTTCGCCGGCACCCTCATCGCCTACCGGATGCGGTGGATCCGGGTCACCCGCCGCTTCTACCGGTTCGTGATGGCCGCGGCGATGGGCTTCCTGATCCTCATGGCCGTCAACCTGCTGTTCTCCGTCTTCACCCACGGGGACGGCCTCGGCTTCCGCAGCGGCGGCCTCGGCATCGCGTTCGGCATCGTCGGCATCCTGCTCGGCGCGTGCTTCCTCGCCCTCGACTTCAAGCAGGTCGAGGACGGCGTCGCCTACGGCGCGCCGCGCGAGGAGTCCTGGCTCGCAGCGTTCGGCCTGACGATGACCCTCGTCTGGATCTACCTGGAGATCCTGCGGGTCCTTTCGATCCTCCAGAACAACAACTGACGCACGGCGCGCGGCCCCCGGTGCGCCGCCGGGGCCGCGCGGCACACGAAGGGGTCCGCGGGCAGCTCGCCCGCGGACCCCTTCGCGCGGTGCCGTGGAGCGCCACGGATGCCGCGCGGCCGCGGTCAGAGGAGGCGGCGCGCCGCCCGCCGCAGCTCGTGCTCGTGGACGATCGCCTTCGCGTGGCCGTACGAGAGCTCGTGCTCGCCCCTCAGCCAGCTGACCTTCTCCTCGAAGCGGACGAGGGCGGGTCCCTCGTCGAGCGTGCGGAGCCAGTCCGACACCGGCCTGCCGGTGCACTGCGGGATGTGGGAGAGCAGATTGCGATGGGTCTCTTCGGAGAAGACAAGGGACATCGGCGCCTCCGGACGCGTCGCGCGTACTGGTGCAGCGGCGGCTGCAGAAGAAGCAGCCGTTAACGACACCGTGCCTGAGGGTTCGCCCGTTGGCAACAGTCCAGAACCCTTTCCCACCGTTCGTGGCGGGGGCGCGTAGGGTCGGGCCCGTGCTCGATACGACACCGCTGACGACGGCCGTCGACCGGTTCACCGACCGGCTGCGCGCCGCCCCGCAGAGCAGGCTCAGACGCGGTCCTGCGGGCGCGGCGCTCGCGCTGGCCAGGGAGCTGTCCGTGCGCGCGCAGCGCCTTGAGGACCCCGCGGCCCAGCCGCGGATCATGCCGGACGCCGGCGTCTTCGTGGTCGCCGACCAGCTCGCCGTCGCGGCGGGCGACCTGGTGGAGGCACTGCGGACGGCCCCGTCCCAGCAGGAGCTGGACGAGGCCGTCAGATCGGTCGCGCGCACCGTTGCGGGGGCAAAGCTCTAGGCGTCGGCGCACGCCCTCCTGGGGGCGTGGCGGGGCCCCTACAGCGACGCGATTACGCGGTCGGCGAGGATGTAGACGTGCTCCTCGGCGGCGTCGGCGGAGCCGTCGGCCGCGTCGGCAGGCGCGGTGCCGCAGGAGAACGTCAGGCTGTACGCGCCCGAGACGCCGGAGCCGCCCAGCAGGAACGGGCTGCCGCCCTGGCGCAGCGCGCGGGCGAGACGCTCCGCCGTCTCCCGGTGGCCGGGGGTCATGCACAGCGTGGTGCCGTCGGCGAACATGTACACGTCCAGCGTGCCCAGCGGCCCCGGGCGCACGTCCGAGAGCGGCGTGCGCGCGCCTGCCAGCCGTTCGAGCCTGGCGACCGTGCGCTCGTGGTCGGTGACGACGGGCGTCCTGGTCGGCGTGAAGTCCGGGTGCGAGGGGTGCCTGCGGCGGGCCGCGGCCAGCTCGGGCGAGTCCTCGGGGAACTCGTCGGGGCCCCCGGGGGCCACCGGCTCCGCGGTCTCCACCGCGTCCTCCGCGGGACCCTCGTGCGCTGCGGCGTGCACCCCGGCGAAGTCGTCGAACGCGTCGGCGACCTGGTCGTAGGCGGCGGGGTCGTAGGCGCCGCCGTACGGCTCGTCCGCGGGGTGCGCGGGCCCGTGCAGGGACGCAGGGTCGGGCAGGTCGTGCCCGAGCGCCTCAAGGCCGGAGAAGTCGGCCTGGCGGGGCATGAAGAACGCCGCGTCCTCGAAGGAGGGGTCCACCCCGGGGCCGATGAGGCCGCCGAGCACGGAGGGCGTGTCCGCCGCGTCGCGTGCCTCCTGGGCGGCCCAGAAGGCACGCGCCTCGGCCAGCTCGCGCTCCCGCTCCTCGGCGAGGGCGTCGGCCACGGCCGTGCGTATCGCCTCTGCGGTGTCCGCCGTGGTGCTCACCGGGCGGGCCGACAGGTCGCAGGCCTCGGCCGCGGCCGTCCTGGCCTGCGGTACGGAGGCGCCGAACCCGCCGCCGCGCACCTCGGCCAGGTCGCCGCGCAGGGCGGTGACCTCCTTGCGCAGCCCGTGGGCCGCGCGGAGTGCTGCCGCGCCCACGGCGGTCGCGGCGGCCGTGGTCAGCAGCAAGGCAAGAGACATGGCGCTCACTTACTACTCCCCAAACTCATCGATTCCCCCGGTCTTCCTATCTCAGCTTGTCGTGGCGGCGGGGGGAGCGTCAGTGCGTTACGTCACGAAATGGGCGGGTCTTTGGGCCCACAGAAAACCGACAGCTCGCCGCTGACCTGCACAGACGAATCTCCCCCCGGACTTGGTCACAATCCGGGGGGAGATTCCATTACAAGGCGAGCGCGGGGAGCGAGGTCCGGCTCAGCTCAGCCTCGCGTGTTCGTGGTCGCGCTGAACTTCGCCACCGCTTCGCTACGGCTCAGCTCAGCCGCTCGATGACCATCGCCATGCCCTGGCCGCCCCCGACGCACATCGTCTCCAGGCCGAACTGCTTGTCGTGGAACTGGAGGCTGTTGATCAGCGTGCCCGTGATGCGCGCGCCGGTCATGCCGAAGGGGTGGCCGACCGCGATCGCGCCGCCGTTCACGTTCAGCTTCTCCAGCGGGATCTCCAGCTCCCGGTACGAGGGAATCACCTGCGCCGCGAACGCCTCGTTGATCTCGACGAGGTCGATGTCGTCCATGGTGAGTCCCGCGCGCCGCAGCGCCTGCCGGGACGCCTCGACCGGCCCGAGGCCCATGATCTCGGGCGAGAGGCCTGTCACCCCGGTGGAGACGATCCGGGCGAGCGGAGTGAGGCCCAGCGCGCGCGCCTTCGTGTCCGACATGATCACCAGCGCGGCGGCGCCGTCGTTGAGCGGGCAGCAGTTGCCCGCCGTGACCCGGCCGTCCGGCCTAAACACCGGCTTGAGGCCGGCGACGCCCTCCAGCGTGACGCCCGCGCGCGGCCCGTCGTCCTTGGCGACGACCGTGCCGTCGGGCAGCGTGACGGGCGTGATCTCGCGCTCCCAGAAGCCGTTCTTGATGGCCTCCTCCGCGAGGTTCTGCGACCTGACGCCGAACTCGTCCATCTCCTCACGCGTCACGCCCTTCAGCCGCGCGAGGTTCTCCGCGGTCTGCCCCATCGCGATGTACGGGTCGGGCAGCAGCTCGTCCTCGCGCGGGTCGTGCCAGTCGGCTCCGGTGGACTGGGCGACCTCGGCCGTGCGCGCCTCCGCGCTCGCGAAGAGGGGGTTGTGGGTGTCCGGCATCCCGTCGCTCGTGCCCTTCACCGAGCGCGACACCATCTCGACGCCCGCCGAGACGAAGACGTCGCCCTCGCCCGCCTTGATGGCGTGCAGCGCCATTCGCGAGGTCTGGAGCGAGGACGAGCAGTAGCGGGTGACCGTACAGCCCGGGAGGTGGTCCATGCCCATCTGCACGGCCACGATGCGCGCCAGGTTGTGGCCCTGCTCGCCGCCGGGGAGCCCGCAGCCGAGCATCAGGTCGTCGATCTCGCGCGGGTCGAGCCCGGGGACCTTGTCGAGCGCGGTCCTGATGACCGTGGCGGTCAGGTCGTCGGGCCGCAGGTCCTTCAGCGACCCCTTGAAGGCCCGCCCGATGGGGGAGCGGGCGGCTGAGACGATCACGGCTTCTGGCATCGGGCGCTCCTGGGGGCGGGATGGTCGACGGCTCTGTCCACCTTCATCCTAAGCGGTCGCTCAGGCGGATGGAGGTCTGGTCCCCGTGCCCCGGGCCCCCGAAACCGCGGCCCCGCACGCGGGCGGCGTGAGATGCCCCACGCCGCCGTCCCCGCGCGGGATGCCCGTGTAGCACGCCGGGGCTCCGGGGCCCTCGGTCAGGTGGTGTCCTGGTGGGCCTCGCGCGGCACGGGTTCCTGCTGGGTGACGACATGGCGCCTGCGGCGGTGCTTGAGCAGCGCCCACGGCGCCCGCGCCCCGGTGACCTCGGTGCCGCCGCGCGCCGCGGCCTCGGACGCGGCCTTCGCGACCGGCAGCATGTCCTCGTCGCGCAGCACGTCGAGCCGGTCCGTCTCGGGCCACAGGCCGAGCGCCGCGCACACCGTCGGCAGCACCGCCATCGACGCCGTCGCGTACCCGTCTACCGACGGGTGGTAGTGGTCGGGCCCGAACATCTCGCTCGGGTGCGCCTCGAACTCGGGCCCCAGCAGGTCGCCGAGCGACACCGTGCGGCCGCCCTGCTCGACCGTGACGATGGTCTGCGCGGCGGCCAGCTGGCGGCTCGTGCGGCGCGCGAGCCAGCGCAGCGGCTGGTACACCGGCTCGACCGTGCCGAGGTCGGGGCAGGTCGCGACGACCACCTCCGAGCCCGCCGTGCGCAGCCTGCGCACCGCGTCCTTCAGGTACCGCACCGAATGGGTCGGCGCCATCCGGTGCGTCACGTCGTTCGCCCCGATCATGACCACGCACACGTCGGGCAGCCGCGAAGGATCGGACAGCATCAGCGTGACCTGGCGGTCCAGGTCGTTGGAGCGGGCGCCGGGCAGCGCCACGTTCACCAGGTCCACGGGCCGCTCGGCCACCGCGGCGAGCCCCGAGGCGAGCAGCGCACCCGGCGTCTGGCCGACCCGCCGCACCCCCTGCCCCGCGGCGAGCGAGTCGCCGATCACGCCGAGGCGCAGCGCGTCCGCCTCGCCGTAGGCGAGCCCGTACCAGCCGTTCCCGTTGGCCGGGACCGGCGCGTCCGGGATGCCCACCCGCCGCTTCGCGAGCTGGACCTCCGCAAGCAGCACGCCCATCCCCGCCGCGCCGATCAGGCCGATGCCTCCGCCACCGAAAGCCGCACCCGCCGCGATCCGCCGCGCCACCCTCGCTCTCGACACTGTCCGAGCCCCTTCCTCCCGCACGCACCCATGTACAAGGCATATCTGCCCGCCGGAGCCACCGGCACCAACGACATCAACGGACTGATCGCGGCCCGTATGCCTGACCCGGTCGGCCCGCCCGCCTACGCTGCCGTGGCTGGGCCCGTGAGCAGGCGGTGCCTAGGCTGTCGGGGCCCACACGGAGATCCCGATGGCGGCCCTGGACACAACCGGAGACATACGGTGCAATTCCACGATTCGATGATCAGTCTCGTCGGCAATACCCCGCTGGTGAAGCTGCGCAGCGTGACCTCGGGCATCCAGGCGACGGTCCTGGCCAAGGTCGAGTACTTCAACCCCGGCGGCTCGGTCAAGGACCGCATCGCCCTGCGCATGATCGAGGCGGCCGAGCGCAGCGGCGAACTGCGCCCCGGCGGCACGATCGTGGAGCCGACGAGCGGCAACACCGGTGTCGGCCTCGCCATCGTGGCCCAGCAGAAGGGCTACAAGTGCGTCTTCGTCTGCCCTGACAAGGTCTCCACGGACAAGATCAACGTCCTGCGGGCCTACGGCGCCGAGGTGGTGGTCTGCCCGACCGCCGTCGACCCCGACCACCCCGACTCGTACTACAACGTGTCCGACCGGCTGGTGCGGGAGATCCCCGACGCCTGGAAGCCCGACCAGTACAGCAACCCGAACAACCCGCTCTCCCACTACGAGACCACCGGGCCCGAGCTGTGGGAGCAGACCGAAGGGCGCATCACCCACTTCGTGGCGGGCATCGGCACCGGCGGCACGGTCTCGGGCACCGGCCGCTACCTGAAGGAGGTCAGCACCGACCGGGCCTCGGGCCCCGTGCGGATCGTCGGCGCCGACCCCGAGGGCTCCGTCTACTCCGGCGGCTCCGGCCGCCCCTACCTGGTCGAGGGCGTCGGCGAGGACTTCTGGCCCACCGCGTACGACCGCACGGTGACGGACGAGATCGTCGCCGTCTCCGACAAGGACTCCTTCCAGATGACGCGCCGCCTCGCCAAGGAGGAGGGGCTGCTCGTGGGCGGCTCCTGCGGCATGGCGGTCGTCGCGGCGCTGAAGGTCGCGGAGGGGCTCGGCCCCGACGGCGTGGTGGTCGTGCTGCTGCCCGACAGTGGCCGCGGCTACCTCAGCAAGATCTTCAACGACGAGTGGATGAACGACTACGGCTTCCTCGAGCACACCGGCGGCGCCGCCACCGTCGGCGACGTCCTGCGCCACAAGGAGGGCGCCATCCCCACGCTCGTCCACATGCACCCGGACGAGACGGTCGGCCAGGCCATCGAGGTGCTGCGGGAGTACGGCGTCTCGCAGATGCCGATCGTGAAGCCGGGCGCCGGGCACCCCGACGTGATGGCGGCCGAGGTCGTCGGCTCCGTCGTGGAGCGCGAACTCCTCGACGCGCTGTTCGCCGAACGCGCCACTCTGGCGGACCCGCTGGAGAAGCACATGTCCGCGCCGCTGCCACAGGTCGGCTCGGGCGAGCCGGTCGCCGACCTGATGGCGGTGCTCGGCGGCACCGGCGAGCAGGGCGCCGACGCGGCGATCGTCCTGGTCGAGGGCAAGCCGACCGGCGTCGTCAGCAGGCAGGACCTGCTGGCCTTCCTGTCGACCGGCGGACGCTGAGGCGACGGCCGGTCGCCGCGGGCTATCCGGGGGGGGCGTGCGGAGGTCCGGCCGTGCGCCCCGGGGCGCGGATTCGCGCAAGTGGTACGAGGCCGACACGTCCGTGCAGCACGCGCTTAACACGGCACCGGCACTGTAGGACTCGCGCCTGGGAACGAAGGAGCGGCTCCCGGACCTCCCATCGGCGCCCCGGGCACGCGGGTCGGCCCTGACCCGAACCGTGTCCCCGCGCGGGGACCTGCCGTCGTCCCGCCCCCTGTTGCACGGGGGTGCGGCGGTCCCCGCGCCTCTCCGGGCCCTCCGGGTCCTTCTCTCCCCTTCTTCCCCCCTTCCCCCCTTCTCCCCTTCGGGGGTCTCTTGGGCCCCCGTCCTCGGGGCCTCATCGGCGCGGGGCTCGGGCGTCCGTCACGGCCTATCGGGCCGGTAGACCTCGCCCGGCTTCGGCGTGGCGGGCCAGAGCAGCTGCGAGACCGTCACGACGGTGTAGCCCTTGGCGTCGAGCGCAGAGAGGATGCCGGGCAGCGCGGGCGCCGTCCCCGGATAGATGTCGTGCAGCAGGATGATCCCGTCGCGCCGCGTCTGCTGGAGTACGCGCCGTGTGATGAGGGCGGAGTCCCTCGTCTTGTAGTCCTTCGCCGTGACGCTCCACAGCACCTGGGACAGGCCGAGTTCGCGGCAGACCCGGGTGACGTCCTCGTCCGTGCGGCCCTGCGGCGGCCGCATCAGGGTGGGCGCCCTGCCGGTGATCTTCTTGACGGCGTCCTGGTCCCGTTCGAGCTCCTCGCGGGCCTCGGCGGGCTTGATCCTGGTGAGGATCCGGTGCGTCCACGTGTGATTGCCGATCTCCATGCCCGCCGCGGCCTCCTGCCGCACCAGATCAGGGTGCTTGAGCACGTGGTTCTTGCCGAGCGTCATGAAGGTGGCGTGCGCGTGGTACTTCGCCAGCGCCTTCAGGACCGCCGGCGTGTAGCGGCTCGGGCCCGCGTCGAAGCTGAGCGCGACGCACCTGGCCCTCCGGCAGTCCACGGCGCCCGGCAGGCCCGCGGCGACCGCGGCGGTGGCCGCGCGCCCCGGCGCCGTGGGCCCGGGCGCCGTGGCCCCGGCCGGTGCGCTGCCGGCCGCGCCCCTGGCCGCCTTCGGACTGGTCACCGGGTACGAGGCGCCGCAGGCGCCGAGCGCGGGCACGAGGCAGCCGGCGGCCAGGGCGGCGGCGAGCAGCCGGAGCGCCGCGGGGCGTGCGGGCAGGGAGTTGCGTCGGGGCATGGCGTCACTTCCGTGGGTCCGTGACCTCCGCCGCGCGAAGGGGCGGGGCCGGGGCGTGGGCCGCATGCCGCGCAGCGGACAGGCATGGGCATGACAGGGCAGATGGCCGGAGGAGGGGCCGAGCGGGACCGGTTCCTCCGACCGGTGTGCCGCAGCCGTGTCCGCCACCTGGTCGATGACTATACATGGTGTGTATACGCGGGGTGTATAGCTGAGCCGCCCCGTCTGTCCGTGCACCGTGGGGAGGGGCCGCGTACGGTCCGCCGGGGGCCCGCACGAGCCGCAAGAGGGGGGTTGGCCCCCGTGTGCCGCGGGGCCGCGCCGCCTACCGTCGTGGGGTATGGACCCTCGCGACCCGGAGCTCAAGAAGGAGCTCAACGCCACCCTTCAGGCCCGCCGAGAGCTCGGCGAGGAGTACGACTCCGCGCTCGTGGACTCGTTCCTTGAGAAGGTCGAGGAGCGCCTCGACACCACGGTGGACCGGCGCGTGCGCCGTGAACTGGCCGAGCAGCAGCTCGTCGTGGCGCGCGGCGCCTCCCATCCCCGTACGCAGGACGGCTTCGGCGAGCGCTACGGCTTCGGGATCGTCTCGCTCGTCCTCGCCATCCCCCTGTCCGCGATCGCGGCGCTGAACACGGGGCTGCCCGGGCTCACGGTCGCCTGGCTCGGGCTCGTCGCCGTGAACGTCGTCCAGTCCGCCCGCTTCCGGCCGTGGCGCAAGGCGCGCGCGGCTGCCGAGCAGTCGTCGCGCTGGGAGGAGTAGGGCGGCCCCGGCGAACGGCCCGGCCGTCCGGCGGCCCCCGGTGTTCTGTGGGGCGGTCCCGGTGTTCTGTATGGACGTATGCATACGGGTGCGGTCGTGAATGGATCACTGATACCTTGCCCGCATGAGCGACACCCCCGCAGAGCGGTTGCAGCGCCTCTTCGAGGGGCACCGCCTGACGCCCGCGCAGCGGCGCATCGCGCACAGCATGGTGCGCCGCGCGGGAGACGCCCCGTTCCTCTCCAGCGTGGAGCTCGCGGAACTGGCCGGGGTCAGCCAGCCGTCCGTCACCAGGTTCGCGGTCGCCCTCGGCTTCGACGGCTATCCGGCGCTCCGCCGCCACCTGCGCGAGGTCGCGCCCGCCGCGGCGCCCGATGAGGCGGACGAGGCCGCCGAGTGCAACGCGTACCAGCAGGCCGTCCTCGGCGAGATCGACAACCTGCGCGAGCTCGCCGCGCTCCTCGCCGACCCTGCGCCCGTCGAGCGGGCCGGGCGGCTGCTCGCCGCTTCGCGGCCGCTGCCGGTGCTCGGGCTGCGCGCCGCCTCCTCGCAGGCGCGGGGCTTCGCCTACTTCGCCGCCAAGGTCCACCCCGACGTGCGGCTGCTCGACGAGGGCGGCACGATGCTCGTCGACCGGCTCGACGCGGCCCGTCGCGCCGGCGCCACCGCGCTCATCTGCTTCGCCCTGCCACGCCACCCGCGCGAGGTGGTGGAGGCCCTGGCCCACGCCCGCGAGGTCGGGCTCACCGTGGTCACGGTCGCCGACTCGGCGTTCGCACCGGTCGCCGCCCACAGCGATCTGCTGATCCCGGCGGCCGTCGGCACCGGGCTCGCCTTCGACACGGTCTGCGCGCCCATGCTGCTCGGGCGCGTCCTGCTCGAAGCCATGTGCGACGAGCTGCCGGACGCGCCCACGCGCCTGGAGGAGTTCGACGCGGCCGCCGTCGCCCGCGGCCTCTTCGCCGGGTAGCCGAGTAGTCGATCAGCCGCCCGCCGCGCCCGCCTCCGTCCGTTTTTTCTCAGCGGGCGTTCAGCTTTTCTCATACCTCCCTCACGTGCGCTGATTACTGTGCGGCCACCGATGGCACGGACAGAGGAGGCAGATCGTGGCGCGCGGAGGGCAGCAGTCGCTCGCACGGGTGGCGGTGATCGTCCGGGCGGGCTCGGCACCGCTGTTCTGGCTGGGGGTGCTCTCCGCCGCGCTCGGCCTGCTCCTGCCGGGGCTCACCGGCCGGCGCGTGGGCGGGTACGCGGGCGCCGCGCTGTTCGTCGTCTGCGCCGCCCTCGTCGCGCTCGTGCGCCGCGGCCGCTACCGGGCCTGGGCCGAACGCGCCTCCCGCGCGGGCAAGTTCGACTTCCTCCAGGACCGTGCCGTGACCCTGCGCCATTGGCGCCGCGCGCACCGCTGGTGGCTCGTGGGCGCGTTCGTGCTCGGCGTCGCCTCCTCGTTCGCGGCGCCCGCCGTGCTCGGCCTCGCCTTCGCGGGCGCGGGCGCCGGGCTCCGACTCAAGGCCGGGTGGCTCGGCCGCAGGGAGCGCAGGGACGAGAGGGCGCTGTGGGTACGCACCGACTGGGCGGGCACCGGCAGCCCCGTGGGCAAGCGGGTCAAGGGCTACCGCACCACGGGCCTCGCGGCGGGCGACGCCGCGCCCGGCGGGGCGCGGCGCCGCTGAGCCACGGGGGCGCATCGGGCGCGTGCGGGGCCTGCGGCGGGTCCGCGGCGGCCTCGCAGCGGTCCGCCGGGCCGCGGCTCCGGCTCAGATCTCCAGGCCCGCCTCGATCTTGATCAGCTGGTGGCGGGCCATCGCGAGGTTCGAGCGGGCCTTGTCGAGCGCCAGATAGAGGAAGAGGCCGTTGTTGCCCCGCCCTCTGAGCAGCCGGATCAGGTGGTACTGGGTGCCCAGCGTGATCAGGATGTCCTCGATCTCGTCCTTGAGGCCGAGCAGTTCCATCGTGCGGACCTTCGCCCGTACGACGTCGGTGTTGCCCGCGGCCGCGACCGTCAGGTCGAGGTCCTTGCCGCCGCCGACCGTGCCGAGCGCCATGCCGCTCGTGTAGTCGACCAGCGCGGCGCCGAGCGCGCCGTCGATGGTGGTGAGGGCTTCCTTGAGGGAGGCTTCGGTGTTGGCCATGGGTGTCGCACTTCCTTTGCCGTCGGGTGCGGCCGCCGCCTTCGGCGCTCTGCGGCCGCGTCTCACAGGGGATGTGGGGGGTTTCGCACGAGCAGGGGTCATCGCTCAGGCGTTCTCCAATCGGTCGAGGGCGCCGTCCACCAGCTCACCGATGCGCGCGCTCGACCTGCGGGCCTCCAGATGCAGGCGGCCCACGTTGGTCCTCGGCTCGGCCACCAGGGTCAGGACCGCCGACGCGCCCGCCGCGTACGTGGCGACGTAGCCGTCCTCGCCCCGTACGAGCAGCTCGCGGAAGGCGCCCTGGCCGGTGGCGCCGGTCAGCCGCTGCGCCACCCCGAGAGCCGCCGCGGTCAGCGCGGCCACGCTCTCCGCCTCGGCGCCCGCGGCCTCCCGGGCGAGCACGAGCCCGTCGACGCTCGCCGCGAGCGCGCCGGTCACCTGGGGCAGGCGCGCCCGCAGGCGCCGCAGCTCGCCGAGTACGTCGGCCTCTGCCGTCATCAGCTGTCTCCTCTCGGCGCGCTGCCGCAGCGTGCGCCTCATGACGGGCTCGTCGGGGCGGGGGAGCGGGGGGTCACAGGGTCGCCTCCAGTGCGTCGCGCAGCCTGCGCAGCAGCGCGATGTCGGGGTCGTCGGAGACCGTCGCGACCCAGGCGGGCACGGCCCCCGCGGCCTGCGGCGGGGTGCGGGCCTCCCGGGGCGTGTCCAGGAGTCCCGCGGCGGCGAGCCTGCGGATGTCCAGCAGGGTGTGGAAGGCGGGGCGGCCCAGCGCCCACGCGATCGCGGCGGGCGACTTGGTGCCGTCGGCCAGCGCGAGCACGGCGCGCTGCCTGTGCGGCACGGCCTGCCCCGGTGCGGGCTCGCGGGCGACGACCGGTGCGGTGTCGACGCTCTGGTCGGGCCAGACGCTGTCGAGGAGTTCGCGGCGGCGGAGCGTCTCGCGCTCGACGGCCGCGGCCGACACGGGCCGTACGGTGCCGAACCAGTGCGCGGCCCCGTACCTGAACCTGGTCGGCCCGCTCCCCGGCGCAAGCGCGAAGAACGCCGCGTCGAACACCGCGCCCACATGGCACAGTTCGAGTTCGCCCCCGCGCACCCGGCCGCTGTCGACCAGGTAGCGTGCCACCTCGCGGCGGGCCCCCGCCCGGTCGACCGCCTCACGCCACGCGGTGGGCGCGAGCCGCCCGCCCGCGGTGAGCAGCACGTCGACGCCGGGCGCCGCCGGGCTCTCCGCGTGCACGACCCGCCCCTCGACGAGATACAGGGTGCCGTGGTCGCGCAGCAGGGCGCCGGTGGCGCGCTCCTCGGCGAGGCGCAGCAGCATCGGGGGGACGGAGCGCGCGGCGGTCATCCGAGCACCAGCCGTTCCGCGAGCTGCCGCAGGCGTATGCGGGCCAGCGCGAGGTTGCCGGTGTCCCGGTCGAGCCAGAGGTGCAGGAAGACACTGCTGTCGAACGTCGTCTCCACGAAGCACAGCACGTGGTAGCCGTCGCGGGTGGAGACGATCACGTCCTCGACGGGCAGGCCCTTGCCGCCCGCCGCACCGCTCCCCGCGCCGGGCGGGGGCCCGGGCGCCGCGCCTTCCGCGGACCGGGGCTCCGATGCCGTGCCCTCCCGTGCGTCCGGTGCGAACGTCGGGAACTCGGCCGCCGCGCGCGCCAGTTCCGCCGTCTCGGCGGCCGCGGCCTCCGGGTCGCCGCCGGGCGGCTCGCCCGCGGTGCCGAGCGCGAGCCCGCTCGTCCAGTCGACGACCGCCGCGCCGCGCGCCCCCGGCAGGGCCATGGCCTCGTCCAGGCATGCGTCGATTCCGGACACGCGCACTCCCTCCCCCAGACGGATGTCCTGACGCACAGTCGTGCGGAATCCGTGACGGCGACACTACGCACAGCGCACGCCGTGGGAGGGAAGTCCGGCCTTTTCCTTCACAGGAATCCAGTTATGAACCTGGCATATGCAAAAACCTGTCCGATCCCGACCGCCCCCGACCGCAACTGCCCGTTTCGCCGGGCATCGCGACGAGGGCGACGGGGGGACGGGCGTCGGGGGACGGGCGGCGGGCGTCGCGGCGGGAGACGGTGGGGCGTCGGGCGTCGCGCGGGTGCTCGGCGCCGCGGGAGCGCCGGCGCCGCGGGGCTAGCGCAGCAGCGCGTCCGTGTGGGCCGCGCCGGACTCGGCGACGATCTCGTCGACCGTCTGGGGCGTGCGCACCGTGGCGAAGCGCACGCCCGGCGTGCCCGCGGGGCCCTCCGTGAAGCCGTACACCCCCGGCCTCGGCAGGCTGTTGTACGCGTAGTGGTGGGCGAAGTAGTACGCGCCGGTGTCGAGCGCGGCCACCACGTCACCCTGCCGGATCCGCGGCAGCGGCCGGTCCGTCGCCAGCAGGTCGCCCGCGAAGCAGGCGGGGCCCGCCACGTCCTGCGCGACCGGCTCGCCGGTGCGCGGCGCGCCCTCGGCGTCGTACGCGGCGATGCGCAGCGGCCACGACTCCGGCGCGTACACCGTGCGTGTGGCGACCTGCACGCCCGCGTGCGTCACGGCGATCGGCCGGGCGCCCGCCGACTTGGTGTACTCGACCTTCGCGAGGACCGTGCCGTGCTTGGCGAGCAGCGACCTGCCGAACTCCGTCACCAGCCCGTACCGCCCGTCGAACAGGCCGGGGACCGCCTCCCGCAGCGCGCCCACGTACGCGGCGAAGCCCGGGGTGTGCTCGTCGGAGGCGAAGTTCACCGGGAGGCCGCCGCCGATGTCGAGCGTGTCGACCTGCCGGCGGCCCGCCGCCTCGTTGATCTCCTCGGCGAGCCCGTACAGCGCCGCTATGCCCTCGGCGATCAGCTTCAGCGGCACGCCCTGCGAGCCGGAGTGCGCGTGCAGCCGGGTCAGCCACGGCCGCCGCACGTACGCCTCGACGACCCACTCCCGCACCCCCGGGTCCCGCAGCGCCACGCCGAACTTCGACGTGGACGTCGCCGTGGACAGCGCGCCGATGGACCCCGTGCCGGTCTGCGGGTTGACCCGGACGCCCAGCGGCGAGCGGGTGCCGAGCTCGGCCACGAGCGCGTCGAGCCTGGCCAGCTCCTGCGCGTTGTCGGCGTTGACCGCGATGCCGAGCGACAGCGCCTCCCGCAGCTCGGCGGTGGTCTTCGCCGGCGAGTCGAGCACGGTCGCCGCCACCGGCACCCCGGCGGCCCGGGCGAGCGCCAGCTCGCCGGGGCTCGCGACCTCCGCGCCGACCCCCAGCTCGCGCAGCAGCCGCACCACGGGCACCAGCGGCGACGCCTTCACCGCGAACGCGTGCAGCACGGGCGTCCCCGGCGGCAGCGCCTCGTCGAACGCCGTGCGCAGCGCGGCGACGGACTCCCTGATGCCCGCCACGTCGAGCAGCCCGACGACCGGCTGCCCGTCGCTGATCAGGCCCTCGGCCACGGCGGCGCGCACCGCGCGGTGCCGCCGTGCTGCCGCCGCCGCGCCCCGGCCGGACGCGGAGTCCCGTATGTCGGTCATGTCGGTCTCTGTCTCGCCCTTGTGCATGTGCCCATCATGCTCGATGGCCCGGTTGGCCCGACCGACCCTGTTGACTAAGAATATTCATCCAGTCAGGATGTGAATAACCGGACGTGGACACCCGGTCCACCACGCCGCCGGATCGCTCGCGGAGGAGTCACCCGCCATGTCAGAGCCCCGCATCGTCAGGGCCCCGCGCGGCCCCCAGCTCAGCGCCCTGGGATGGCAGCAGGAGGCCGCCCTGCGCATGCTCCAGAACAACCTCGACCCCGAGGTGGCCGAGCACCCCGAGAAGCTCGTCGTCTACGGCGGCACCGGCAAGGCCGCCCGCGACTGGCGCTCCTTCGACGCCATGGTCCGCACGCTGCGCACCCTGAAGCAGGACGAGACGATGCTCGTCCAGTCCGGCCGCCCCGTCGGCGTGATGCAGACCCACGAGTGGGCCCCGCGCGTCCTCATCGCCAACTCCAACCTCGTCGGCGACTGGGCGAACTGGGAGGAGTTCCGCCGCCTCGAAGCCCTCGGCCTGACCATGTACGGGCAGATGACCGCAGGCTCCTGGATCTACATCGGTACCCAGGGCATCCTCCAGGGCACCTACGAGACCTTCGCGGCCGTCGCCGCCAAGCGCTTCGGCGGCACGCTCGCCGGGACGATCACCCTCACCGCGGGACTCGGGGGCATGGGCGGCGCCCAGCCCCTCGCCGTCACCATGAACGACGGCGTCGCCCTCTGCGTCGACGTCGACCCGCGCGCCATCGAGCGCCGCATCGAGCACCGCTACCTCGACGTGCGCGCCGACAGCGTCGAACACGCCCTCCAGCTCGCCGTCGAGGCCCGCGACGCCCGCCGCCCGCTCTCCATCGGCCTGCTCGGCAACGCGGCCGAGGTGCTGCCGAGGATGCTCGCCGAGGGCGCGCCCGTCGACATCGTCACCGACCAGACCTCCGCCCACGACCCCCTCTCCTACCTGCCCGTCGGCGTCGACTTCGACGACATGGCCGCCTACGCGGCCGAGAAGCCCGCAGACTTCACCGCCAGGGCCCGCGAGTCCATGGCGCGCCACGTCGAGGCCATGGTCGGCTTCCAGGACGCCGGCGCCGAGGTCTTCGACTACGGCAACTCCCTGCGCGGCGAGGCCAAGCTCGCCGGCTACGAGCGCGCCTTCGACTACCCGGGCTTCGTCCCCGCCTACATCCGCCCGCTGTTCTGCGAGGGCAAGGGCCCCTTCCGCTGGGCCGCCCTGTCCGGCGAGGCCTCCGACATCCACAAGACGGACAAGGCGATCCTCGACCTCTTCCCGGAGAACGAGTCCCTCCACCGCTGGATCACCATGGCTCAGGAACGCGTCCACTTCCAGGGCCTGCCCGCCCGCATCTGCTGGCTCGGCTACGGCGAACGCGACCGCGCCGGCGAGCGCTTCAACGACATGGTGGCCTCCGGCGAACTCGCCGCCCCGCTCGCCATCGGCCGCGACCACCTCGACACGGGCTCCGTCGCCTCCCCGTACCGCGAGACCGAGGCCATGCGCGACGGCTCCGACGCCATCGCCGACTGGCCGTTGCTCAACGCCATGGTCAATGTCTCCTCCGGTGCCTCCTGGGTCTCCATCCACCACGGCGGCGGCGTCGGCATGGGCCGCTCCCTGCACGCGGGCCAGGTCACCGTCGCCGACGGCACCCAGCTCGCGGGCGAGAAGATCCGCCGCGTCCTCACCAACGACCCCGGCATGGGCGTCATCCGCCATGTCGACGCCGGCTACGAGGAGGCCGAGACCGTCGCCGAGGCCAAGGGCGTCCGCGTCCCCATGCGCGAGCAGGCCGCGGAGGAGACCAAGTGAGCGTCCCCTCCTTCCAGACGATGTGGGCGGAGCTCGCCCGCATCGGCAAGGACCCCGGCACAGGCGGCTACCGCCGCTACGCGTGGACCGGCGCCGACCTCGACTGCCGCGCCTGGTTCCGCGACCAGGCCGAGGCACGCGGCCTGCGCCACGAGACCGACCGCAACGGCAACCTCTGGGCCTGGCTCGGCGACCCGGACGCGGGCGACGCCGTCGTCACCGGCTCCCACCTCGACTCCGTCCCGGACGGCGGCGCCTTCGACGGCCCCCTCGGCGTGGTCTCCGCCTTCGCGGCCCTCGACGAACTGCGCGCCCGCGGCGCCCGGCCCGTCAAGCCCCTCGCCATCACCGCCTTCGGCGACGAGGAGGGCGCCCGCTTCGGCGTCGCCTGCGTCGGCTCCCGGCTGTCCGCGGGACAGCTCACCCGCGCCCAGGCCCACGCCCTGCGCGCCGCCGACGGCACCACGCTGCCGCAGGCCATGGAGGCCGCGGGACAGGACCCCGACGCCATAGGCGCAGACCCCGAGCGGCTCGGCCGCATCGGCGCCCTGGTGGAGCTCCACGTCGAGCAGGGCCGCGCCCTCGACCTCACCGGCGCCCCTGTCGGACTCGCCTCCGCCATCTGGCCGCACGGCCGCTGGCGCTTCGACTTCCGCGGCGAGGGCAACCATGCGGGCACCACCCGCCTCGCGGACCGCAGGGACCCCACGCTCCCCTACGCGGAGACCGTCCTCGCGGCCCGCCGCGAGGCGGAACTCGCCGGGGCCCTCGCCACCTTCGGCAAGGTCCTCATCCAGCCGAACGGCGTCAACGCCATCCCCTCCCTCGTCAGTGCCTGGCTCGACTCACGCGCCGCCGACCCGGCGTCCCTCGACACCGTCGTCGCCGCCGTCGAGGCGGCGGCCCGCGAAGCCGCCACCCGCTCCGGCGTCGAACTCGCCGTCGTACGCGAGTCCTTCACCCCGAGCGTCGAGTTCGGCCACGCGCTGCGCGACGAACTCGCCCGGATCCTCGAAGCCCGCTCCACCACCTCGCTTCCCGTGATCGACTCGGGTGCCGGACACGACGCGGGCATCCTGTCCGCGTCCGTCCCCACCGCCATGCTGTTCGTACGCAACCCCACCGGCGTCTCGCACGCCCCGGCCGAGACCGCGGCCGAGGACGACTGCGTGGCCGGTGTGCGCGCCCTCGCCGACGTACTGGAAGGACTCGCGTGCGCATGAGCACCGCAGGCGCCGCCACCTACTGGCTCGAACACGCCTGGCTCGGCGACCGCGTCGAGCCGGGCGTCACGGTCGAGACCGCGGCAGGACGCATCGCCGGCGTGCGCACCGGGACACCGGCCACGCCACCCGGCGCGACCGCGCTGCGCGGCCTCACCCTGCCGGGCCTCGCCAACGCCCACAGCCACGCCTTCCACCGCGCCCTGCGCTCCGAGGTCCAGGTCGGCAGCGGCACCTTCTGGACCTGGCGCGACGTCATGTACCGGACGGCGGGCCGCCTCACCCCCGACACCTACCACGCCCTCGCCAGGGCCGCCTACGCGGAGATGGCCCTCGCGGGCATCACCGCCGTCGGCGAATTCCACTACCTGCACCACGCGCCCGGCGGCACCCCCTACTCCGACCCCAACGCCATGGGCGAGGCCCTCATGGCCGCCGCCGCGGAAGCGGGCATCCGCATCACCCTCCTCGACACGCTCTACCTCTCCTCCGGACTGTCCGCCACGGACCCGGCGGGCGAGCCGCCCACTCCCGAGCAGCTCCGCTTCTCCGACGGCACCGCGGACGCCTGGGCCGAACGCGTCTCCGCGCTGCGGACACCCGACCCCGACCAGGCGCTCGTCGGCGCCGCCGTGCACTCCGTGCGCGCCGTGCCCCCGGGCCAGTTGGGCGCCGTCGCCGCCTGGGCCGAGGCCCGCTCCGCGCCCCTGCACGTCCACCTCTCCGAGCAGACCGCGGAGAACGACGCCTGCCTCGCCGCGCACGGCCGCACCCCGACCAGGCTCCTCGCCGACCACGGCGTGCTCGGCCCGCGCACCACCGCCGTGCACGCCACGCACCTCACCGAAGAGGACATCGCCCTCCTCGGCGCCTCGCGCACCGGCACCTGCATGTGCCCCACCACCGAGCGCGACCTCGCCGACGGCATCGGGCCCGCCGTCGCCCTGGAGGCCGCCGGCTCCCCCCTCTCCCTCGGCAGCGACAGCCACGCCGTCATCGACCTGCTCGAAGAGGCCCGCGCCATGGAGCTCGACGAGCGCCTGCGCACCCGCAAGCGGGGCCACTGGACGGCGGCGGCGCTGCTGCGGGCCGCCTCGGGGACCGGTCACGCCGCGCTCGGCCGGCCCGACGCCGGCCGCATCGAGCAGGGCATGCTCGCGGACCTGACGACCGTCGCCCTCGACTCCGTCAGAACCGCGGGGCCGCGGGCCGCACTGGGCGCGGAGACCGCCGTATTCGCCGCGTCAGCGGCCGATGTGCGCCATACCGTGGTCGGCGGCCGCCATGTCGTACGGGACGGGGCCCACGCCCTCGTATCCGATGTGCCCACCGCGCTCGCCGAAGCCGTCGCCGCGCTGCGCCCCTGACCCGCGGCAGGCCGCGGCCCGCGTCCTCCGCGCCGCCACGGCCGCCGGGCCCTGCGGCCCACGGCCACAGCCGGGGCCACCGGCCGCCACCCACCGCTCGTCCCCGGAAGGAACACAGCATCGCGATGACGACACTCGTCACCAACATCGCACGCCTGGTCACCAACGATCCCTCCCTCGGTGACGGAACCCCCCTCGGCCTGATCCAGGACGCGGCCGTCGTCATCGACGGCGACCACATCGCCTGGGTCGGTGAGACAAGCAAAGCACCCGCCACTGACAACCGGGTCGACGCGCAGGGCCGCGCGGGCCTCCCCGGCTTCGTCGACTCCCACTCCCACCTGGTCTTCGCCGGCGACCGCACCGCCGAGTTCAACGCCCGGATGTCCGGCCGCCCGTACTCCGCAGGCGGCATCCGCACCACCGTGGCAGCGACCCGCGCGGCCACCGACGCCGAGCTGGCCGCCACCCTCGACCGCTACCTCGCCGAGGCCCTGCGCCAGGGCACCACGACGATGGAGACCAAGTCCGGCTACGGCCTCACGGCGGCCGACGAGTCCCGCGCGCTGCGCGTGGCGGCCGCCCGCACGGACGAAGTCACCTACCTCGGCGCCCATATCGTCGCCCCCGAGTACGCGGACGACCCCGGCGCGTACGTCGACCTGGTCACCGGTCCCATCCTCGACGCCTGCGCCCCGCACGCCCGCTGGGTCGACGTCTTCTGCGAGCGCGGCGCCTTCGACGGCGACCAGGCACGCGCCGTGCTGACCGCGGGGATGGCGAAGGGGCTGCTGCCGCGCGTCCACGCCAACCAGCTGACGTACGGCCCCGGCGTGCAGCTCGCGGTGGAGCTCGGCGCCGCCTCGGCCGACCACTGCACCCACCTCAGCGACGCGGACGTGGACGCGCTCGCCCAGGGCGACACGGTCGCCACGCTGCTGCCGGGCGCCGAGTTCTCCACCCGCGCCGAGTGGCCCGACGCCCGCCGCCTCCTCGACGCGGGCGCCACGGTCGCGCTCGCCTCGGACTGCAACCCCGGCTCGTCGTTCACCTCGTCCGTCCCCTTCTGCGTGGCGCTCGCCGTGCGCGACATGGGCATGACCCCGGACGAGGCGGTATGGGCGGCGACGGCCGGCGGCGCGGCCGCCCTGCGCCGCAGCGACGTGGGCCGGATCGGCCCCGGGGCCCGGGCCGACCTCGTGCTGCTCGACGCGCCGAGCCATGTCCACCTCGCCTACCGGCCTGGCGTCCCCCTGGTCTCGGCGGTCTGGCGGGCCGGGCACCGGGAGGTCTGAGCAGCGCGCAGGGGCCGCGGGCCCCGGGCCCTCGCCCCCTGCTCCGCGGGGGCGCGGGTGCGGGCGCACGGGTTCCGGTTCAAGGGTGCTCGCACCGGAGACGCGCAGGACGGCGTGGGACGGCGGCCTCGGCGCTGCGGCACCGCCGGTGGTCGCCCATTCCGCCTCCGTCGCTCGCCCGCGGATCCGCACCGGTTCCCGGCTGCGGAGAGCCGCCGCAGTCGGCCCGTTCGTCCCCTGCGTCCCACCGGTCCCAGACGTGAGGGGAAGCCCTGTCGGCGGCGGATTTGGGCCGGTAACGTCCTGTTCCGTATGCGGGCTTCCGGTGACGGTGCCGCCCGCAGGGGGGACCGTGCGCTGCGATCGGGGGGGTCGAGTTGAGCGTTGTGGGCAGTGCCGTGCGGATACGGGTGGTCGCGCCCGGCCGGCTGAGCGAGCGCGAGGCGGACGCCTGGCGTGCGCTGCGCGCGAAGTCGGGGGCTCCCGGCAATCCGTTCATGGAACCCGAGTTCACCCGCGCGGTGGGCCGGGTGCGGCCCGCCGCGCGGGTCGCCGTGATCACCGAGGGCCGGGAGGGCGCCGACTGGACGGAAGGCCCTGGTGCGGCCGTGGAGCCCGCCGGGTTCTTCCCGTTCGAGGCGGGCCCGCTGGGCCGCGGCCGGGCCCTTGGCCTCGGAGTCTCCGACAGCCAGGGTGCCGTCCTGCGGCCGGGCCTGCGGTTGGCCGCCGGCGAACTGCTGCGCGCCTGCTCGCTCGCGGCCTGGGAGTTCGACAACCTCGAAGAGGGCCAGACGTCCCTCATGGCGGGCGCAGTCGGCGAGTTCGAGTCGCCTGTCGTGGACATAGGGGACGGCTTCGCGGCGTACGAGGCGGCGCTGCGCGAGCGGTCGCCGAAATTCCATCGCACGACCACCGCCAAGGACCGCCGACTCGGCCGCCAGGTCGGCGAGGTCCGCTTCGTCTTCGACGAGCGCGATCCGGCCGCGCTGGCGCAGCTCATGGCGTGGAAGTCCGCGCAGTACCGCAGGACGGGCCGCCGCGACCGGTTCGCCAAGGAGTGGATACGCGACCTCGTGCGGCTGCTCGCCGGCACCCGGAGCGCGGGCTGTTCCGGCGTCCTGAGCGTGCTGTACGCGGCGGACCGGCCGATCGCCGCGCACTTCGGGCTGCGCTCCCGGACGGTGCTGTCCTGCTGGTTCCCCGCCTACGACACCGCGTTCGCGAAGTACTCGCCCGGACTCGTGCTCCATCTGCGGATGGCGCGGGCGGCGGCCGCCGAGGGCATCGGGACGCTGGACCTCGGGCGCGGGGCGGCGGAGTACAAGGACTCGCTGAAGACGGGCGGCCTGACGGTGTACGAGGGGGCGGTGGTGCGGCCGGGGCCACGAGCCGCGCTCTACCGGCTGAGCAGAGAGCCCGGCAGGCGCGTCCACGGCTTCGTCAGGGACAGGCCGGGGCTTGCCTCGCTCGCGCGGCGGACGCTCAACCAGGTCGGGCGGGTGCGCGCGCGATGAGGCGGACCACGTGCGGCGACGGCCCGCAGGACGCCGCGGCGGGAAACGCCGCCGACGAATCGTCGAAACCGTGCGTGACGAATGGCGACGGCACGTGTCCAAGTGGGTATGGAAAGCACCGAGCAGAGCCGCACGCTTCTCATCAGCCGCCTGCGAGGCGGCCGCACCGCGCCGCCACCGCCGTCAAGCCAGGGTGCCGCGCCGCCGCGGGCGCATCCCGCAGCGCCGCCGCGAACGCCCGCCGTCGCGCCGCCCCACGGGCCGGACGGCCCGATTGAGCACGCCGAACACCGCGCCGGGCCCAGGACGTTGACCTTGCCGTTCCCGAAGGCGGCACCGCACCGAGGGGGGACCATGCCGTACGGGAATCCGCCACCGCAGCCATCGCCGCGCGCCCACCGACCCGCGCCCGGAGGCGCGGCGGCCGCACCCCCGCGCTCCGCCGCGGTCGCCGTCGCCGACCTCGATCTCGCCGGGCCGGACGGGCCGGTGCTGTCCTGCGTGCCCGCGCCCGGCGGCCAGGACCCCGGGCCGGGAAGCGTTGTGTACGCACTGGTCCGCCTGCGCGGAAGACCGGTGGGCGCGGTGCTGACCCGTGTCCCGCCCGGCGCGGAGCCCGCCGAGGCGATCGCCGCCGCCTACCGGGCCGGACCTTCTGCGGGTGCCGGGGCTCCCGCACCGGCCCCCGCAGGGGTCGACCCGGCAGCCGCGCCGCCGCGTACGACCGTCGTGGTCGCCACCCGCGAGCGCGCCGGTCGCCTCGGCCGCGCCCTCACCTCCCTGCTGGCCCAGGACCACCCGGACTTCGCGGTCCTCGTGGTGGACAACGCCCCGGAGACCCGGGCCACCCGCGATCTCGTCACGGGGCCCTTCGCCGGCCGTGTCGGCTATGTGCGGGAGCCCGTGCCCGGCCTCGCCGCGGCGCACAACAGGGGCCTCGCGTCGCTGCCACCCGATGTGGCGGCCGTCGCGTTCACGGACGACGACGTCGTCGCCGACCCGCACTGGCTGACCGCGCTCACCACGCCCTTCGCCGACGATCCGCGTCTCGGCTGCACCACGGGCCTCATCCTTCCCGCCCGCCTCGGCACACCGGCCCAGATACTCCTGGAGAGCCACGGCGGCTTCGCCAAGGGCTTCGTGCCCCGGTTGTACGACCCGGCGCTGCCGCCCGCCGACGAGCCGCTGTTCCCGTTCGCCGCGGGCAGCTTCGGCTCCGGGGCCAACATGGCGTTCCGTGTGTCCGCCCTGCGGGCCGTGGGCGGCTTCGACCCGGCCACGGGCACAGGCACCCCCGCCAGGGGCGGTGACGACCTGTACGGCTTCGTCAGAATCCTCGCCGGGGGCCACCACCTGAGGTACACCCCGGACGCACTGGTCTGGCACCACCACCGCGAGACCTGGCAGGACCTCAGGAACCAGGCGTTCGGCTACGGGGCGGGGCTCACGGCCTATCTCACCGCGGTCCTCGCGCGCCGGCCCGCCCTGCTGCCCGCGCTGCTCGCCCGGCTCCCGCGCGGCCTGGCGCACGCCAGGGCCCTCACCGCGCCCCGCTCCGGCGGACAGGGGCAGGCACCGGCGCCGTGGACGCACGGGGCGCAGAGCCACCCCTGGCCCCGCTCGCTCTCCCGGCTCGAACGCCGGGGCATGCTGTACGGGCCCCTCGGCTATCTGCGGGCCCGTGCCGCCTGGCGGGGGAGGCGGCGATGGTCGTGACCCCGGTCCCCGTGCTGCTGTACCACGCGGTGACGGACGAGCCGCCCGCCTGGATCGCGGAGTTCACGGTCGGGCCCCGGGAGTTCGCGGCCCAACTGGACGCCGTGGCCGCCTCCGGCCGCACACCGGTCACCGCGGGCGCGTTCGCGGCGGCGCTCACCGGCCAGGGGCAACTCCCCGCTCGGCCAGTGGTGTTGACCTTCGACGACGGATTCGCCGACCTGCAGGGCCCGACGGCCGACGCGCTCGCGGCCCGCTCCCTGCCCGCCACCGCCTACCTCACGACCGGCGCCCTCACCCGAGGGGCCGGCATCCCGGGACGCGGCAGCCTGCTGCCGCCTGCGCCGATGATGTCGCTCACCCGGCTGGTATCGCTGGAGGAGCGCGGCATCGAGATCGGAGCGCACACCGTGACGCACGCCCAGCTCGACACGCTGCCCGCTGCCGCGCTCCGTCGCGAACTGCGCGAGTCCAAGGACGTGTTGGAGGACGCCCTCGGGCACGCCGTGGACCACCTCGCCTACCCCCACGGCTACAGCAGCCGCGCCGTGCGCACCGCGGCGCGCACCGCCGGATACGCGTCGGCCGCCGCCGTGCGACACGCCCTCAGCTCGACGGCCGACGAACCGTTCCGGATGGCGCGGCTCATCCTGCGCCGCTCCCACACCGCGGCGGACGTGGCCGCGTGGATGGCGGGGGAGGGCGCCCGGGTGGCGCCGTTCCCCGACGCCGCGAGGACGGTCGGCTGGCGGCTCTACCGCCGGGCCAGGGCGCGGGTTTTCGGCCCGGAGTTCGCGGGGTAGCCGGCGCCGGGCCCGCACGCCGGAGGCCGGACGGCGCCGATGCTCCGCACCACCGGGGCCGGGAGGCGGCGCTCCGCATCACCGGGGCAGGGAGGCGGCGCTCCGCATCACCGGGGCAGGGAGGCGGCAGAGAGGCACGGCGGACCGGCGGCGCGACACCGAAGGCGTGACCGACAAGCACGACAGCACGACAGGGGGATCAGGACGGTGGCACAGCACGAGATGACCGCGCCGGGCGGCGCGCACGGCGCGCCGGTCGCCCGGGAGGGCGCGAGACGCCTGCCCGTCGGCCCCGTCCGGCTGCTGACCTGGCTGCCGTTACCCGCGGGCGCGGCGCTGTGGGCCTGGTCGCTGCCGAGGATCCGCTTCCACGACATGGGCGACTTCGGGCTGCTCGACCGCTTCCCCGTCGCGTTCTACGCGGCGCTGGCCGTCCTCACCGTCGGATTCGTCGCCTCGCTGCGCCGGGCGGGCACGGCCCCCTGGTGGCCGTGCGCCTACAGCCTCGGGATGCTGTTCGCGCTGAAGGCCCCCACGGCGCTGCTGTACGACACGGTGCGCTACGCGTGGGCGTCGAAGCACGACGCGGTCATCGCGCGGCTGCTCACCGAGGGCACGGTCCACCCGCACCACCAGCTGAACGGCGGCATGTCCGCCTACGACCAGTGGCCCGGTTTCTTCTCCCTCAACGCCGCCCTCATCCGCGCCTTCGGGGTGCACGGCGCCGCCGTCTACACCAACTGGGCCCCCGTCATCTACGGCGCCCTGACGCTGCCGGTCCTCGTGCTCCTCTACCGCACGTTCACCGACGACTGGCGTCTCGTGTGGACGGCGGTGTGGATCTTCCAGCTCGCCAACTGGGTGGGCCAGGACTACCTGTCGCCGCAGGGGTTCGCCTATGTGCTGTTCCTCGCGGTCTTCGCGGTGGTGCTGCGGCACTTCGTGCGGCCGGGCACGGCGGGCCCGCTGCGCGACCGGGAGGTACTCGACCCGGCGGCCGCCCCCGTGCCGCCGTCGACGACCTGGCGGCAGCGCGCGGTCGGCGTCGTGCTGCTTGCGCCGCTGATCGCCGCGATCAACTCCGCGCACCAGCTGACGCCGGTGATGCTGTGCGTGACCCTGTTCGCGTTCTGCCTCACCCGGCGCTACCGCAACATCGGGCTGTTCGTGACCGCCGTCGCCGTCATGGGGGTCTGGGACCTCACGATGGGCCGACCGTTGTTCGTCGACACGATGAAGACCCTCAGCGGGCAGCTCGGCGACCTGCTGAGCAACGCCAAGCCGGGCATCGGCGGCAATCCGACCGGCGCGGGCGCCGAACTGGTCGGCCTGGTCAACGTCGTGATGGTGGTGTCGCTCGGGGTGCTCGCCGTGGCGGCGGTCCTGCTGCGCCGCCGGCTCGCCCGGTCCGCCCTGCCGCTGCTGCTCGCCGCGCTCGCCCCCGCGCCGCTGCTCGCGGTGAACAACTACGGCGGCGAAATGGTCTTCCGGGTCTACCTGTTCGGGCTGCCCGGCTCGGCGTTCTTCGCCGCCGCCGCGCTGGTGCCCTCCGCGGCCTACGCGGGAAGGGCACGCAGGGTCGCCCAGCGCGTGATGGTCGTCGCGCTGCCCGCCGGAGTCCTCGTCCTGCTCGCGGGCTTCCTCCCGTCCTACTACGGCAAGGAGGCCATGCAGTACGCGCCGCCGCAGGAGGTGTCCTTCGTGGAGCGCGCCTACGACCGGGCGCCGACCGGGTCGCTGGTGATGGCGGCCACGGGCTCGTTCCCCGGCGCGTACTACCACTACAACCACTACGACCACTGGTTCTTCACCGAGCAGGACGCCAGCGCGAACCGGCAGCTGCTGAAGGACCCGGGCGACTACCTCGCCGAGGGGATACCCGCGGGCTGCCCGGCCTTCGTCCTCCTCACCCCGACGCAGCGCGACGCCGTCCAGGGCGAGGGCTACCTGCCGCCCGGCGGCTACGACCGGCTGGTCGCGGCGCTCAGGGCGTCCCCGCACTTCAAGGTCGTCGAGGACACCAGCCACGGACTGCTCCTCCAGCACCTGCCGGTGCCGACCACCCCCGAGGCACTCCCACCCGATGTCGAGCCCTGACCCGGCCCCTCCCGACAGGCACACCCCACCGCCCTGCCGCCCCGGTCGATCCACCGCCCCACCGCCCGTCGATCCACTGCCCGTCGATCCACCGCCCCACTGCCCGCCGATCCACTGCCCCGTCGATCCACCGCCCCAGCGGCCAGGAGGCCCGTCACACCATGAACCGCACTCAGGCACAGCTCAGAGCCGTCCTCGTGCTCTCCGGATGGGTGGCGCTCGCCGCGACCCTGCTGCCCGGCGGCGACTTCCTGCGCTGGGCCCCCGTCCTGCTGTTCGTCACCTTCGGGCCCGGCCTCGCCGTCCTCCACCCCCAGCGGGGGACGCCGCGCCCGGCGGCCCGCCTGGAGGCCCTGGCCCTCGCGGCACCGCTGAGCTGGTCGCTCGCCACGCTCGACGCGACCGCGCTCTTTCTCGTGCGGGGCTTCTCCGCGCCGGTCTTCCTGATCTCGCTCGCGGTGTTCTGCACCGTGGCCGCAATGCTGCCGGGCCTGCCCCTCCCGGCGGCGGTACGCGGCGGGCGTGAGGAGGCCGCCGGTGCCGCAGAGTCCGGCGCGGGGGGAGAGCCCTGACCATGAGACACCTCAGAGCACGGCCCTCCGCAGGGGTCCCGGCGCACCGCCCGGCCCGCACGCGGCTGCTGCTCGCGCTGGCGACCGTGGGCGCCCTGCTCGCCGGCATCGGCACCTGGTGGTTCGTCCGCGCCTCGGACGCCTCCTCGGACTGTGCGCCCACGGAGCTGCTTGAGCCGCCGTGCGGGGCCTGGTGGGGAGCGTATGTGCCGTACGCGCGGGACGGGTCGCTCGCCGAGGCGGTGCACGGCTTCGAGGCGAAGATCGGCCGCAGGCTCGACCTCGTCTACACGTACCACGACATGTCCGGCACGCAGCGGGACGGCGTGCTGCTGACGCCCGACGAGCGCGGGCTGGGAGAGGAGCGGATGCTGATGCTCGCCTGGGAATCGACGGTGTGGAAGGAGCCGCACCACAGGAACTACACGGAGACACAGCTCGGTTGGGAGCGGGTCGCGGCCGGGGACTTCGACCGCACGATCATCGACCCGCAGGCCGAGCGCATCAAGGAGTACGGGAAGACGGTCTTCCTCACCTTCGACCAGGAGGCGGACTTCCGCACCCCCGACGCCGGAACACCCGCCGAGTTCGTCGCCGCCTACCGTCATGTGCACGACCGGTTCAGGCAGTTGGGCGTGGACAACGCGGTCTGGGTGTGGACGGTCTCCGGCTACCTCGGCCACAAGGAACTGATGCGGCAGCTGTATCCGGGGGACGCCTACGTCGACTGGATCGGCATGGACCAGTACAACTACTACCTCTGCCACACGTCGCAGGACTGGCTGGACTTCCGCCGGAGCCAGCAGCCCTCCTACGACTGGCTGCGGAAGAACATCTCGGCGTCCAAGCCCCTGATGCTGGCGGAGTTCAGCACGGCACCCGACCCGGCCGACCCCGACCGGCAGCAGGACTGGTACGAGCACATACCCGACGCGGCGCCCCACCTCCCGGCGGTGAAGGCGATGGTCCAGTGGGACAGCCCCGTGCCGGGACCCGACTGCGACCTGCGGGCGGACCACGGCCCCGCGCTCCGGGGCTACCGGAAGGCGGGCACGTCGCCCTACTTCCACCAGCCCCTGCCGACCGCCGACCGCTGACACGCCCGCGGGCACTTCCCGCTGCCGAACCCTGGCCCGCCGCCACGCCCCGGCCGCCCGGCCCGGCGGGGCCGAGGCGGACCCGCCGGGCCGGGCGGCCGCGTGCGGCGGGAGCTACGCGGCGGGTGCGCCGCCTGCGGTCGCCGCCGGGCCGTCCAGCTGGTCGATCGTGGCCAGCGAAGGGCCGCGCCCCGCGCTCAGGGCTCGTGCCGCTTCCTCGGCCCCGCGCAGGGTGCGCACGGCGTTCTGCCAGGTCAGCTTGGCCAGGTCCGCGCGGGACCAGCCGCGGGCGCGCAGCTCGGCCAGCAGGTTCGGGTAGCCGGCCACGTCGGAGAGGTCGGCCGGGGTGAAGGCCGTGCCGTCGAAGTCGCCGCCGATGCCGACGTGGTCCACGCCCGCCACCTCGCGCATGTGGTCCAGGTGGTCGGCCACCGTGGCCGCGGTCGCGACCGGGCGCGGGTTGGCCGCCTCGAACTCCTCGTGCAGGCGCATCGCCCGCGGAGTGGTGTCGAGGTGGTGCAGCCCGTGGGCGCGCAGGTTCTCGTCGGCGGCCTGGGTCCAGGCGACGGCCTCCGGCAGGACGAACTTCGGCACGAAGGTCGCCATCGCGACACCGCCGTTGGCGGGCAGCTGCGCGAGCACGTCGTCAGGGATGTTCCTCGGGTGGTCGCAGACCGCCCGGGACGACGAGTGGGAGAAGATCACCGGTGCCTCGGTCACCGCGAGCGCGTCCCGCATCGTCGTCGCCGCCACATGGGAAAGGTCGACCAGCATGCCGAGCCGGTTCATCTCCCGCACGACCTCGCGGCCGAAGGCGGTGAGGCCGCCCGCCCGCGGCTCGTCCGTCGCCGAGTCCGCCCAGCGCAGATTGTGGTTGTGGGTGAGCGTCATGTACCGCACGCCCAGCTCGTACAGGGCGCGCAGGGTGCCCATCGACTCGGCGATGGACTGGCCGCCCTCCGCCCCCATCAGCGACGCGATGCGGCCCTCGGCGCGCGCGGCCTCCATCTCGTCGGCCGTGCGGGCCGGTGCGAGGGACTCGGGGAAGCGGGCCAGGAGCCGGCGCACGAAGTCGACCTGCTCCAGGGTCGCCGCGACCGGGTTCTCGCCTGGGCCCATGTCGGACGGCACGTACACCGACCAGAACTGGCCGCCGACTCCGCCGCGGCGCAGGCGGGGGAGGTCGGTGTGGAGCTGCCCGGTGCGGTCGCCCGCCACGTCCAGCGCATCGAGGTCGTAGCCCGCGTGTTCACGCATCGCCCACGGGAGGTCGTTGTGTCCGTCCACCACCGGGAACTCCGCGAGGAGTTCGCGCACCTCGTCGAGATGGTCCTGCGCCGCGCTGCCGCTCTCCTGCGCCACGTCCCGCCTCACTTTCCGAAGCCGAAGGACGCCTCGCCCTGGGCCTTCGCCCGCAGCCGCTTGCCCTTCTCCGTCGCCTGGTCGTTCAGCTCCTGCTGGAAGTCCTTCATGTGGGACAGCAGCGCCGGATCGCTCGTGGCGAGGATGCGGGCGGCCAGGAGGCCCGCGTTGCGGGCGCCGCCCACCGACACCGTCGCGACGGGCACGCCCGCGGGCATCTGCACGATCGACAGGAGGGAGTCCATGCCGTCCAGGTACTTCAGCGGCACCGGCACGCCGATCACCGGCAGCGGGGTCACCGACGCCAGCATGCCCGGCAGGTGCGCGGCGCCGCCCGCGCCCGCGACGACCGCCTTCAGGCCGCGGTCCGCCGCGCCCTCGCCGTACGCGATCATCTCGCGCGGCATGCGGTGCGCCGAGACGACGTCGACCTCGTAAGGGATGCCGAACTCGTCGAG
Organism: Streptomyces sp. NPDC047002; assembly: GCF_040704505.1. Classification (NCBI taxonomy): domain Bacteria; kingdom Bacillati; phylum Actinomycetota; class Actinomycetes; order Kitasatosporales; family Streptomycetaceae; genus Streptomyces; species Streptomyces sp. NPDC047002. Next base: position 34,548 of record NZ_JBEYWC010000035.1, on the reverse strand, counting down.
GGCCTTGGCGGCGGCCTCCATCACGGGCCAGTCGGAGTCGGAGCCCATCACGATGCCGACGAGCGGCGCGTTGTCGGAGGTCATTCGGTGATCGTTCCTCGCAGGTAGCCGGCGGCGTGGCGGGCGCGCTCCAGCACGTCGTCCAGGTCGTCGCCGTAGGTGTTGACGTGCCCGACCTTGCGGCCCGGCTTCACGTCCTTGCCGTACATGTGGATCTTCAACTGCGGGTCGCGTGCCATGCAGTGCAGGTACGCCGCGTACATGTCGGGGTAGTCGCCGCCGAGGACGTTGCCCATCACCGTCCACCGCGCGCGGGGGCGCGGGTCGCCGAGCGGGAGGTCGAGCACGGCGCGCACATGGTTGGCGAACTGGGAGGTGATCGCGCCGTCCTGGGTCCAGTGGCCGGAGTTGTGGGGGCGCATCGCCAGCTCGTTCACGAGGATGCGGCCGTCGCGCGTCTCGAACAGCTCGACCGCGAGATGGCCGACCACGCCGAGCTCCTTCGCGATGCGCAGCGCCAGCTCCTGCGCCTCGCCCGACAGCTCGTCCGACAGGCCGGGCGCGGGGGCGATGACCGTGTCGCAGACCCCGTTCACCTGCTGCGACTCCACCACCGGGTAGGCGACGGCCTGGCCGTGCGGGGACCGTACGACATTGGCGGCGAGCTCGCGCGCGAAGTCGACCTTCTCCTCGGCGAGCACCGGGACGCCCGCCTTGAAGGGCTCGGCCGCCTCGGTCTCGGTGCGTACGACCCACACGCCCTTGCCGTCGTAGCCGCCGCGCACGGTCTTGAGGACCACCGGGTAGCCGTCGCCGCCGTCGGCGGCCGCGCCCTCGGCGGCGAAGGCGGTCACGTCCGCCGGGTCGCCGACCACGCGGTGGCGGGGGCACGGCACGCCGAGCGCCGTCAGCCGCTCCCGCATCACGCCCTTGTCCTGGGCGTGCGCGAGCGCGTCGGGTCCCGGGCGCACGGCCACGCCGTCCGCCTCCAGCGCCCGCAGGTGCGCGAGCGGCACGTGCTCGTGGTCGAAGGTGATCACGTCGCAGTCGCGCGCGAAGGCGCGCAGGGTCTCCAGGTCGCGGTAGTCGCCGACGACGACGTCGGACACCACCTGCGCCGCCGAGTCCTGCGCTGTGTCACTGAGGAGCTTGAACTTCAGGCCGAGGGGGATGCCCGCCTCGTGGGTCATACGGGCGAGCTGACCGCCACCGACCATGCCGACTACGGGAAACGTCACCGGACCAGGGTATCCGGCGCGTTTCCCACCACGGCGGGCCGCTCGCGCCCACCCCGGCCGCACGGCCTCCCCCTGGGCCGTACGGCGCCGGGAGCGGGCCCGCGCACGGCCCGCTGGTTAGCATGGGTCGCCACGACACCGAACGGACGGGGCTTGACCACATGGGCGTACGGGAAGCGGGCGCGGCGCCTGAGGCGCGGCTGCACCGGGTGCTCAAGGAAGTCGTCAAGTTCGGCGCCGTCGGCGGGGCCGGCCTGCTGGTGAACCTGCTGGTGTTCAACCTGGTCAGGCATGCGACGAGCCTGCCGGTCGTGCGGGCGTCGGTGCTCGCGACGATCGTGTCGATCGTCTTCAACTACATCGGCTTCCGCTACTTCGCGTACCGGGACCGCGACAAGAGCGGGCGGACCCGCGAGCTGACGCTGTTCCTCTTCTTCAGCGTCATCGGCCTGGTCATCGAGAACGGCATCCTCTACACGGCCACCTACGGCTTCGGGTGGGACTCGCCGCTCCAGAGCAACGTGTTCAAGTTCGTCGGGATCGGTGTGGCCACGCTGTTCCGGTTCTGGTCGTACCGGTCGTGGGTGTTCAAGGCGCTGCCGCCGGGCGGCGCGCCGTTCCTCGACCGGCCAGGGGCCGGGGCGGCCGGGCCGCAGGGGCACGGGCAGCCCGCCGAGCCCCTGGAGGCGGCGCCCCGCCGCCTCGGCTGAGGGCGCCTCGGCTGAGGGCGGGACCGCCGGGCCGCCGGGATCGCGCGGCTCAGCGCACCGGGCGCTCCCGCTCCTCGGGCTCCTGGGTCTCGCGGCTGAGGAACAGCGCGAACACCGGCGGATGCGGCTGGAGCAGTTCGAGGCGCCCCCCGTCGGCCTCCGCCAGGTCGCGTGCGACGGCGAGGCCGATGCCCGTGGAGTTGTGGCCGCTGATGGCCCGCTCGAAGATCCGCGCCCCGAGGTCGGGGGAGACGCCCGCGCCCTCGTCGGTGACCTCGATGACCGCCTGGTTGCCCGTGACGCGGGTGCGCAGCGCGACGGTGCCGCCGCCGTGCATGAGCGAGTTCTCGATCAGCGCGGCGAGTACCTGCGCGATCGCGCCGGGCGTCGCCATCACCCACACGCCCTGCCGCCCCGACCGCACGATGGCGCGGCCCGCGCTGCGGTAGACGGGCTTCCACTCCTCTATCTGCTGCTTGATGATCCGGTCGAGGTCGAGGGGGATCGCCGATCCGGTACGCGGGTCCCGCGCGTTGGTGAGCAGCCGTTCCACCACGTCGGTGAGGCGCTCCACCTGGTTGAGCGCGATGGACGCCTCGTCACGCGCCGTGTCCAGGTCCTCGGTGACGGTGATCTCCTCGAGCCGCATCGACAGCGCCGTCAGGGGCGTGCGGAGCTGGTGCGACGCGTCGGCCGCGAGCCTGCGCTCAGCGGTCAGCATGCGGGCGATGCGCTCGGCGCTGGAGTCGAGGACGTCGGCGACCCGGTCGAGCTCGGGCACCGCGTACCGCTTGTGCCGGGGCCGCGGGTCGCCCGAGCCCAGCTTCTCCGCCGTCTCGGCCAGGTCGACCAGCGGGGACGCGAGCATGTTGGCCTGCCGCACGGCGAGCAGGACGGCGGCGATGATCGCGAGCAGCGCCACCGCGCCGATGATCAGCAGCGTCCTGCCGACCTCGCGCGTCACGGAGGAGCTCAGCTCCTCGACGGTGACGATCTCGCCCTGTGCGCCCCGCGCCTCGCCCCGGATGACGGAGCCCTTCGGCTCGCTGCCGACCTGCACGTCCCGGTGGCCGGGCACGTCGACGCGTGCGTACCGGTTGGCGGTGATCTGCTGCTTGAGGACGCTCGCGCTGATGGACTCGCCGCCGAGCAGCCGTCCGTCGACGATGCTGACCACTCGCAGGGCCTCGGAGTCCACGCTCTCCTGGGCACTGCTCGTGATCGTCCGCGTCTCGACGATGACGAGCGACACGCCGAAGACGGCGATGACGACGAGCACCACGGCCAGCGTGGAGTTGATCAGTCGACGGCGCAATGGGCCCTCCGTGTGGGGGTGGGCGCGGCACGGGGCCGTGCCCTCGGTCGCGTCCAGCCTGCCAGGGCCACCCGCCCCCGAGCGCGGCACCCGGCCGCAAGGCGGCGCCCGGTCCCGGGCCGCACCCGACAACCAGCGCCTCGCCGGACGCCCCGGCCACCGGGCCCGCGGCCACCAGCTCCACAGCCACCCGCCGCCGGTGCCGCCGGCCCGCACCAGGTCCCGTGGCCGCCGGGCCCGCGCACACCGCCGCCGGCGCCGGCGCACCCCGCAGGCGGCGCAGGCCCGCGCACACCGGGGCGTGAGCGCCACCCCCGGGCGTGAGCAACTTCCCTGCCGGGCGGCGGGCTCAGCTCTTCTCGAAGCGGAAGCCGACGCCCCGCACCGTGGCGATGTACCGCGGGTTCGCCGCGTCGTCGCCGAGCTTCTTCCGCAGCCAGGAGATGTGCATGTCGAGCGTCTTGGTGGAGGACCACCAGGTCGTGTCCCAGACCTCGCGCATCAGCTGGTCGCGGGTGACGACCCGGCCCGCGTCCCGTACCAGGACCCGCAGCAGGTCGAACTCCTTGGCGGTGAGCTGCAGCTCGTCGTCGCCCATCCACGCCCGGTGCGACTCGACGTCGATGCGCACGCCGTGCGTCGCCGGGGCGGGCTGGGGCTCGCTGGCCCCGCGCCGCAGCAGCGCCCGGACGCGGGCGAGCAGCTCGGCGAGGCGGAACGGCTTGGTCACATAGTCGTCGGCGCCCGCGTCGAGCCCGACGACCGTGTCGACCTCGTCGGCGCGCGCCGTGAGGACGAGGATCGGCACCGTGTGCCCCTCGGCCCGCAGCCTGCGGGCGACTTCGAGCCCGTCCATGCCGGGCAGGCCGAGGTCGAGGACGACCAGGTCGATACCACCCTGAAGGCCCGCGTCGAGAGCGGAGGGCCCGTCCTCGCGGACCTCGACCTCGTACCCCTCCCGGCGCAGGGCGCGGGCCAGGGGTTCTGAGATGGATGCATCGTCCTCGGCGAGCAGTACACGGGTCATGTGGTGATGGTAGTCCGCGGGCGACGGCGGTAGGGCAACCCTCGGGCGCGCCTGCGGTACAGGCTGTGACGTATCGTTCGGCCTTCGAATCGGGTGTTTCCCTCACCCATAACCTGTGATTGATGTCTCAAGTCCTTCTAAATGGCTCCATGGTGTGCCGTATGGTGAGACAGAGCCTGTAGTACGACTAGAGGACCTTTGGCGATGACGCTGCCAAAGGTCTTTTTCGTGTGCGGGCGGCCTCCCCGCCCCCTGTGCGGGCGGGGCCTCCCGCGGGGCGCCCCGTCACCCATCGGACCCCCGCGGGCCCCCACGGCGTGCGGCCCCCGGGCCCCACGCCCCCATGACGTGCGGCCCCCACGGCCGGCACGCCCCCACGAGCTAGGAACACCATGGCGACCACACTGACGAAGGACGCGCCGAGCCCACCCGGCAGCGGCAGGACCTTCTTCGGCCACCCGCGCGGTCTGGCCACCCTCTTCATGACCGAGATGTGGGAGCGGTTCAGCTTCTACGGCATGCGGGCGCTGCTCACCATCTACCTGCTGTCCGGCGGCCCGGACGCGTCCAAGGGTCTGCACGGGGGCGGCCTCGGCATGGACCTCGCCGCCACCACCGCGATCTACTCGATCTACAACTCGCTGGTCTACCTGCTCGCGATGCCGGGCGGCTGGCTCGGCGACCGGGTGTGGAGCCCGCGCAGGACGGTGGCCGTGGCCGCCGGAACGATCATGGTGGGGCACCTGACGCTCGCGCTGCCCGGCTCGGGCACGTTCTTCGTCGGGCTCGCCCTCGTGGCGCTCGGTTCCGGCCTGCTCAAGGCCAACATCTCGACGATGGTCGGCCACCTCTACGACGGCCCGAACGACCCGCGCAGGGACGGCGGCTTCACGATCTTCTACATGGGGATCAACGTCGGCGCCTTCTTCGCGCCCCTGACGATCGGCACCGTGGGCGAGAAGTACAGCTGGCACCTGGGCTTCGCGCTCGCCGCCGTCGGCATGGCGCTCGGCCTCGCGCAGTTCCTCATCGGCACGCGCCACCTGAGCCCCGAGAGCAGCCGGGTGCCCCAGCCGCTGACCCGCGAGGAGCGCGCCTCGTGGCTGCGCAAGGGCCTGCTGTGGCTGATCGTCGCGGTCGTCGCGTACGGGATCATCGGGCTGAGCGGCCACTTCACGATGAACTGGGCGATGGTCCCGCTGACCGTCGCCGGCCTGGTCATCCCGGCGGGTGTGCTCTGGCGGATCAAGCGCGACCGGTCGCTGTCCACGGGCGAGCAGACGAAGATGTCCGGGTACATCTGGTTCTTCGTGGCCGCCGCGGTCTTCTGGATGATCTACGACCAGGGCGGCTCCACGGTCCAGGCGTTCGGCACGGACAAGGCGTCCGACTCGGTGCTCGGCCTGTCGTTCCCGACGTCCTGGTACCAGTCGCTCAACCCGGTCTTCATCATGGCGCTCGCGCCCGTGCTCGCCTGGTTCTGGCTCTGGATGAACCGGCGCGGCAAGGAGCCGAGCACGGTCGTCAAGTTCGCGGTCGGGCTGGTCTTCGTCGGCGTCTCGTTCTTCTTCTTCCTGATACCACTGGGCATGGCGGTCGGCGGGACGCTGGTCAGCCCGGTCTGGCTGGTCGGGATCTATCTGATCCAGACGGTCGGCGAGCTGTGCCTCTCGCCGGTGGGCCTCTCGGTGACGACGAAGATGGCGCCGGAGAAGTACGCGAGCCAGATGATGGGCGTGTGGTTCCTCGCCGTGACCGCGGGCGACTCGGTGACGGGCCTGCTCTCCCTCGCGAAGGTGGACCTGAGCGGCCCGGGCATCGTGGCGCTCGAAGCCACCCTCGCGACGCTCGCCGGCGTGGCCGTGGTGATGTACCGGCGCCGCGTACGGGCGCTGATGGGGGAGATCCACTGAGGCCGCGGGCCCGCCTTCCGGGGGCGGGTCCACGCGAACGGCCCCGGCCGGCGTCTGTGCCGACGGGGCCGTCGTGCGTCGTTAGGGGAGCGGTACGGGGTCCTGCGGGCCCACCGGCGGTCCTGGCGGCCGTCAGCCTCGCGGCCCCGCGAGAAGGCGCGCCCTACGGCCCTACGCCGGAGCCGCCAGTTCCGCCCACACCGTCTTGCCGGGGACGTCGGGGTCGTGCTGCACGCCCCAGTCGAGGCAGAGGCGCTGGACGATGAACATGCCGTGGCCGCCCGGCCGCCCCGCCCGGTGCGGGGTGCGCGGCTCTGGCCTGCCCTCGCCGCGGTCGGTGACCTCAAGACGCAGGACCTTCGCCGCGGTCGACACCCGGAGCCGCTCGGGGCCCTCGGCGTGCAGGCACGCGTTCGTGACCAGTTCCGAGACGACCAGCAGGACGTCCTCTGCCGCCGCACGCGCGTCCGGGGTCGCCGCGGGCAGCCAGCCCCAGTCGTAGAGCGCCTGGCGGGTGAAGTCGCGGGCCAGCGGGACGACGCCGCTGGCGCTGTCCAGCATGAGCGTGCGGTTCGTGCCCTCGGAGACGGACACCTGGCCGGCGTCCGGCTCGGGGCCGAGGTCGCCCGGCGGTGGCTGCCGGGTGGTGCTCATCAGCGCTTCACCTCACCGATTCGCCGAGTTGCCATGGTTGCTGCACAGAGAGTGATAACAGGGGAGTGTGCTGCCTGCGGGAGTCTTCTGCCCGAACGCGTCGGGACAACACCCGACGCCGCGGCACAACACCCGGTGCCGTCACAGCACCCCGCCGGAACCGGAGTCACACGCTCACTCCGCCAGCGCGTCGTGCAGCGAAGCGTGCACGCCGAAGACCGCGTCGGCACCGGTGATCTCGAAGACCCGGGCGACCACGGGCCGCATCCCGGCCAGGTGGACGCCGCCGCCGGCCGCGTCCGCCCTGAGGCGGGCGCCGAGCAGCACATTGAGTCCGGTCGAGTCGCAGAACTCCAGCTGCGAGCAGTCGATCACCAGCCGTGACCGTCCCTGATCAAGCGCCTCGTCCAGCGGGACCCGCAGCAGTTCGGCCGTGTGGTGATCGAGTTCACCCGCCGCCGTAACGACCTCGCTGCGGCCCTCGGTGCGAACCTCGACCCTGAGTCGGCCCTGGTTCGTACTGCCGACCGTCTGGCGGTCCATTCCGCCCCTTTTCGCCGTGATTGCCGTCTGGTGTTTCCTGCCGTGATCGCCCCTTGCGCGCAGGCCGCGCCGTGCGACGGCGGGCCCGGTGGCCTGTGGGGATCGGTGTACGCGGCGGAACCCGGCCGACCGCGGACACCGGCAGAACATTACGCCTTTCACTGGCCGCGGGGTAGCCGAAGTAGCCAACATTGCCTATCAAAGCGGACAATTGGGACTTGCAACGGTCTGCGCCTACCGGGTAGGGCTAGAAGAAGACACATCCGCACACGGCACGGCCTGGGAGGCGCCGCACGCCGCAGTCAATGCGCACCGGTATCGGCAGCCATATTGCCGAGAACGATGGAGGAGACCATGTCACCCCGGCTCGACGAACCGCGTACCCCGATCGCGCCGTCGGCATCAACGCACGAACCTTCTGTGACCGACGTCACATCCTGGATGTACGGTCCTGGCGCGGAGACCGCAGCGGCCCCCGCCTTCGAGGCGCGCACCCTCGCGCCGGCCACGGCTCCTTCCGCGGACGCGGGACTGCTTCCGCTGCCCGACATCCCGTCGCAGGAAGCCCTCGCCGACATGGGCGCGGTCGACGCGCGCGTCCTGTCCAAGACACTGTTCGCGCGGCTCGAAGCCCTTGAGGAGGGCACCCACGAGTACGCGTACGTACGCAACACACTGGTCGAGTTGAACCTCGCCCTGGTGAAGTTCGCCGCGTCGCGCTTCCGCACGCGCAGCGAGCCGATGGAGGACATCGTCCAGGTCGGCACGATCGGCCTGATCAAGTCGATCGACCGGTTCGAGCTGAGCCGCGGCGTCGAGTTCCCCACGTTCGCCATGCCGACGATCATCGGCGAGATCAAGCGTTTCTTCCGCGACACGTCGTGGTCGGTGCGGGTCCCGCGCAGGCTCCAGGAGCTGCGACTCGACCTCGCCAAGACCAGCGACGAGCTGGCGCAGCGGCTGGACCGCGCGCCGAGCGTCGGCGAGCTGGCCGAGGCGCTCGGCATCACCCGCGAAGAGGTCGTCGAGGGCATGACGGCGAGCAACGCGTACACCGCGAGCTCGCTCGACGCCCAGCCCGAGGAGGAGGACGGCGGCGAGGCGACCCTCGCCGACCGCATCGGCTACGAGGACCACGGCATCGAGGGCATCGAGTACATCGAGTCGCTCAAGCCGCTGATCGCGAGGCTCCCGCACCGGGACAGAACGATCCTCTCGCTGCGCTTCGTGGCCAACATGACGCAGTCCGAGATCGGCGAGGAGCTCGGCATCTCGCAGATGCACGTCTCGCGGCTGCTGTCGCGGACGCTCGCCAAGCTCCGCAAGGGCCTGACGCTGGACGAGTAGGAGTACGGCGTGGCGCACCGCGCCCGCCACGGACGCCCCCGCGGGGAGTTTTCCCGCGGGGGCGTCCGCGCGTCCGGCCGGGCCCGCCTGCCCTGGCAGGCGCCGGCGGGGCCGTATTGACGGGCCGTCCGGTACGGGCCACATTGGGCGCCGGGGCAGGGGGGAGTCGGCATGGCTCGTGGGGACGGCCGTCCGGGGGGCCGCGCGGCGCTCGAAACGCTGATGCGGCGGCGCCTCGGCAGGGAGTGCCTGTACACACCGTCGTGCAGGCTCGGCCTGTACGTGGCGCTGCGGCACTGGTGCCCGCCCGGCGGGCGGATCCTGATGTCGCCGGTCAACGACGACGTGATCTTCTTCGTGGTCCTCGCGGCCGGACTGCGGCCCGTGCAGGCGCCGTTGGACCCGCGCGACGGGACGATCGACCTCGCGGCCGTACCTGAGGCGACCTGGCGCGGCCTGTCCGCCGTCCTCACCACCAACCTCTACGGGAACCCCGACCCGGCCCCCGCACTCCGCGCCCGCTGCGACGCGTCGGGCATCCCGCTCATCGAGGACGCGGCGCACGCGATCGGCAGCGTCCACACCGACGGGCGCCCGGTCGGGGCCGTGGGGGACGCGTCCGTGTTCAGCCTCTCGAAGCACGCGGGCGCGGGGACCGGAGGCTTCCTGTCCTTCGCCGACCCCGCGCTGCGGCCTCGACTTGAGTCGTCACGGGACGAGTTGCTGCGCCCGTCCCGGTTCGCCTCCGAGGCGCTCTACGCGCTGCGCCCGTACGCGGAGGCCGGTGTGCGCGGCCTGCGGCTGGTCCGCGCGGCCCGCACCGCGCTGCGCGTCCTCGGCGCAGAGGAGCGCGCGGAGATCCGGATGCCGCTGCGCGCGGCCGCGTTGGCGCGCGCACTCGAACCCGCGCCTGCGCCCGGGCTCGACCGGCTCGACCCCTGGGTCCGCGTCGACATGCACCCCTACCGCATCGCCCCCGGCGCCCTGCGCCTGCGCCGCACCACCCGCCTCCTGGAACGGCTCGACGACCGCCTGGCCCGCCACGCCGCCGGCACGGCGGCGCTCCTGGGCGCCCTCCCCGCGCCCCTCTCGCCGGGCAAGAGCGCCGGGCGCCCCCAACCCCTCTTCCGCGTACCGCTGCTGGTCGCGGACCGGGACGCGGCGATCGCCGCGCTCGCCCGCCGCCGCATCACCGTCGGATACCTCTACGACCCGCCGCTCGACGCCTACGCGGGCGAGGAGTTCACGGACCCGTCGCCCGAACCGGGCCCCGCCGCCTGGTTCGCCCGGCACGCGCTCCCCGTCGACCCGTGCAGGGCGGCCGAGATCGCCCCGGCCCTCGCGGCGCTGCCCGTCACCCCTGTACGGCCGCCCCACCGGGCCACCGCCCGCGAGGGCCGCGACGGTGGCTGACACGGCGGGCCTGCCCACGACCCCCGCAGCGGGCGGCGCCCCGCAAGTTGCCGACGCCCGCCCGATGTTCCGCAACGCCTATGCGCTGATGCTCTCCACCGGCGTCTCGGCCGCGCTCGGCCTGGGCTTCTGGGTGGTCGCCGCACGCCACTACACCGAGGAGGCGGTCGGCCAGGGCTCCGCCGCCATCGCCGCGATGCGGCTGCTCGCGTCGATCACCGCGACCACCATGATCGGCGCCGTGGTCCGCTACGTGCCCCGCGCGGGACGCGGCACCGCGGCGCTGGTGTGGCGGGTGTACGGGCTCAGCTCGGTGGTGGTGTGCGCCGCGTCGCTGGTGTTCCTCGCGACACTGGACCGCTGGGGCGACTCGTACGCGCCGCTCGGCGGCCCGCTCCCCGGCCTCGTCTTCACCGCCGCCTGCGTCGCCTGGGCCGTACTCACCCTGCAGGAAGGGGTGTTGACGGGGCTGCGCAGAGCGTTCTGGGTGCCCGTCGGCAACACGGTCTTCTCCCTCGCGAAGCTGGTGCTGCTCGCCGTGTTCGCGGCGGCCCTGCCGGTCCTCGGTGTGTTCGTCTCCTGGGCGGCGGCGATCGCGCTCTCCCTGCTGCCCCTCTGCTGGCTGGTCTTCCGCAGGCTGATCCCGCGCCAGGCCGCGCAGCAGCGCGAACGCCCGCCCCTGCGCTACGCGGACGTCGGGCGCTTCATGGCGGGCGACTCGGCGGGCTCGCTGTTCAGCCTCGCCATGATCAACCTGCTGCCGGTGATGGTGGCCGTACGGTTCGACGCGGCGCACAACGCGTTCTTCTACGCGGCGTACACCGTGGGCGGCACCATGGAATTCATGGCCATCAACATGGCCTCCTCACTCACCGCGCACGCCTCCTACGACCCCGGCGCACTCGCCGCAGGCGTGCGCGGGGCGCTGCGCAGGATGGCCGTCCTGCTGGTGCCTGCGGTCGCGGTGATCGTGGGGTTCGCCCCGGTGGTCCTCGCGCCCTTCGGCACGGCGTACGCCTCGCACGGCACCACCGTCCTGCGCGTCCTCGCGCTCGCCACCCTGCCCCGCGTCGTGGTCGAGCTCTACCTGGGCGTCCTCAGGGTCCAGGGCCGCACGGCCCTGCTCGCGGTGTTCCAGGCCGCGATGTGCCTGGTCACCCTGGGCGGCGCGGCGGCCCTCATGCCCGCTCTCGGCATCACGGGCGCGGGCGTCGCGGTCCTGGCGGGGGTCACCCTGGTGGGCGCGGCGGCCGCCCCCGGCGTGGCCCGCACCCTGCGGGCGGGCCCGCAGGGTGCGGCGTGAGCGCTTCCTACTCCCAGCCCCCGAAGATGCCTTCGGAGAGCTGGGCCGAGCAGATGTTGTACCCACCGGAGGCGTGCCCGGTCTTCGTCTTCCCTTCGACGGTGACCGAGCAGTGGATGTCACCGCCGCCGGACAACTGCGCCGTGACGTCGTAGTACATGGCGTCGTCCGAGAGCGCGAGCGTCTTGCTCATGGGCAGGCCGTGCCCCTCGATGTTCTCGCTGTCGGACCCGTAGGTGATGTCGGCCCCCGAGGGCGCCGACCCCCACACCTTGAACAGCACCTTGCCCTTCGGGGCGCTCTCCGCCTTCTTCTTCGCGGGCGCGGGTGCGGCCGGCGCCTTCGCCTTCACGGTCCTCGTCGCCGTCGCGGTGACGGTGACGGTCGGAGCGGCCTCGGCCTTCGCGGCGGCCTTCGCCTCGGGCGCAGCCGTGGCGGTCACCGTGACGGTCGGCGCGGCAAGGGGCTTGGCGTCCGCGGCCGCCTTCACGTCCGTGCTGCCGCCACCACCCCCGGCGGCTGCACCGATGACGATCCCGACGACGAACACCCCGGCCGTCACCGGCAGGATGACCCGCTTCCTGCTCCAACCCGGCCGCCTCCCCGGGTCCTTCGGCGGCTCGGCCGCGAAGGCGGCCCCCCACTGCGGCTGCTGCGGCACGTTCGGTTCCTGGGTCACGACAGGCTCCTCCACTGAGCGACTGAACGACCCGGCGTGGGGGCGCCGTGCGTTGAAGGTGCCAGTGAGACCGCCGCACAGGCCGGAAGGTTGTACACGCCCCACCACGGACCGCACACGACCGCAGCGCGACCGGGACCACCCCCGCGGGCGGTGCCGGGCGGGGAGGGCGTACTCGTGGCCGGGCAGGGGCCGTTCAGGTGCCGTCGCGCAGTGGGGGGACTCCGGGGTAGGGGGGCGCCTGCTCGACGTCCCGCCGGGTCAGTCGGTATGCGTCGGGGAAGCGGGACCGGCGGGTCCTGCTCTCGGGCTCGGTGTCGCGCCACGTGTAGTTGCACAGGTCGCACCGGTACACCTCCCACACCCCCGCCAGGGGCGAGCTCGCCAGGTGCTCGACCGTCTCGTGGGCGCACCGCGGGCACATCTCGGGCACCGTGCTCTCCTGCGCGGTCATCGCCGGCTCCCCTCGTCAGGCGCCCCGGCCGCCGGCGCGCCGCGCAGCTCCGTGAGCCGCTCGAACCACGCGTCCGCGTCGGCGAGATCCCGTACCGGCGTCGCGTACTCCCCGCGTTCGTCGGGGAAGACCGGCGTGGTCGCGTCGATGACCAGCTTGTCGCTGATGCCCTGCGGCGAGGAGCCGGGATCCGCCGGCGTGATCGACATCGAAGGCAGCCGGATCACGTCGCGCCCCGGATCGGCCTTGGTCGAGATCGCCCACATCACCCGCGGCAGGTCGAACGGGTCGACGAAGTCGTCGACCACGACGACGACCTTGCAGTACCCGAGACCGTGGCGGGTGGTGGCCGTCCGTACGCCGACGGCATGGGCGAAACCGCCGTAGGGCGTCCCCGTCGAGACGATCGTGAGCAGGCCGTGGGTGTACATCGCGTTGACCGCCCGTACCTCGGGGAACGACGCCCGCAGCTCCTTGAGCACCGGCAGGCAGGTGCTCGGCCCCATCAGGTAGTCGATCTCGGTCCAGGGCGTGCCGAGATAGAGCACTTCGAAGATGGGCCGGGTGCGGTACGAGATCCGGTCGACGCGCACGACCGGCACCCTGCGCCCGCCCGAGTACTGACCGGTGAACTCGCCGAACGGGCCCTCGTGCACCCGCTGACGCGCCTCCACCACGCCCTCGATGACGACCTCGGCGCCCCAGGGCACGTCGAGCCCGGTGGCGGGCGCCGCGGTGATCGGAGCCGGTGTGCCGCGCAGCGCCCCCGACATCTCGAACTCCGAGTCGCCGGCGGCGATCGGCATGCCCGCCACGATCGGGAGGGTCGGCTCGTTGCCGAGCGCGATCGCGATCGGCAGGTCCTCCCCGCGCGACTCCGCGGCGGCGATGTGCCGCCCCAGGTCGTGGACGGCCACCGGGATAACGGTCAGCCGCCGCTTGCCGATCACCTGGAGCCGGTACGTACCGACGTTCTGCTCTCCGAAGTCGTCAGGTCGGTCCGGGTGCCGGCTCACGACGGCCGCCTTGTCGAGATAGAAGCCGCCGTCGGCGTCGTTGAGCCGGAACAGCGGCAGGATCCCGAAGATGTCGACGTCCTCGCCCCCGACGCCGTTCTCGAGGAACGGCGCGTCCGCCCGGCGCTCGACGGGGACCGGGAACGCGTCCCACCGCCTGCCGAACTCCTCGACCTGCTCGCGCACCGCGGTGCCCGGCGGCAGGCCGAGCGCGAGGGCGTGGTTCGTCCAGGAGCCGTGCACGTTCATCACGACCCGGGCGCCGGGGAAGCCCCTGAGGTTGTCGAACCAGAGCGCGGGGGCGCGTTCGCCGAAGCGGCCCAGCGCGTTGCCTGCGGCGCCCAGGTCGGGTTCGAGCGCCACCTCGTCGCGTACCCGCAGCAACTGCCCGCTCTCTTCGAGCTTCTCGACGAAGTGCCGCAGATCGTCGTACGGCATGGCGCGACCTCCTGGACGTGGCGGGGGAGCGGAGCACGTGCGCTCCGGGGAGCGCCTGCGCTCAGCCCGGAGCACGTGCGCTCCGGGGGGCGGGCCCCTCGCGGCCACCGTCGCACGGCTCCGCAGGGCCGGGCAGAGGCCGGTCCTGTCCTGGGACGCGGCTGTCCCAGGCAGGGCCGCAAGGACCGTGTCCGCAGGTCCGGCGGGCGCCTTCGGGGCGCGGCGGGCGCCTTCGGGGCGCTGCTAGGCTCCGCCCATGGGCGGCGGTGCTCACGGCAACGAGCTGGGCGACTTCCTCAGGGCCCGTCGCGGCGAGCTGCGCCCCGCAGACCTCGGACTCGCGGAGACCGGGCACCGACGGCGGGTCGTCGGCCTGCGCCGTGAGGAGGTCGCCGCGCTCGCCTCGATCAGCCCGGACTTCTACACCCGCCTCGAACAGGGCCGCCGCCAGCCCTCCGAGCAGGTGCTCGACACGCTCGCGCGGGTGCTCGGGCTCAGCGAGGAGGAACGCGACTACGCCTTCGAGCTGGCCGGCCTCGGCCCCGCCAGGCGACCGCGCCCGCCGCAGCAGGTCCTGCCGCACCTGCGGCGCATCCTCGACGGCCTGGCGGCAGTCCCCGCGGTGGTCATCGGCCTGCGCACCGACATCCTCGCGTGGAACCCGCCGGCAGCCGCGCTGTTCACCGACTTCGCCCGACTGCCGCGGGCCGAGCGCAACTTCCTCAGGCTGGTCTTCCTCGACCCGGGCGTGCGGTCGCTCTACCCCCAGTGGGAGCGGGTCGCCGCGGCCGGTGTCGCACAGCTGCGGCGCGAGGCCGCGCACCACCCGGACGATCCCGAACTGGCGGCCCTGGTAGACGACCTCTCTTCCGGCGACCCCGACTTCCGCTGCTGGTGGGCGGCGCACCACGTGGCCGTCCGCGGCGCGGGCACCCATACGGTCCGCCACCCGCGCGTCGGCGAACTGACCCTCGACTGGGCGGCCCTGGTCAGCACCGCCGTCCCCAGCCAGCAGCTGTTCAGCTGGACCGCCGAGCCCGGGTCCGAGTCCGAGGCCAGGCTGCGGGCGCTCGCCGCCCGCGCGTAGCCGCCCCTCGGTCCGCCGGAGTCACGGCCGCCGGGCCAGGAAGACGTACTCGCGGCCCGGGCGGTCCGGGGCGTCGCGGACCTCCTGGAGGACGAAGCCGTGGGCGGTGAGGTCCGCCTCGACCTCCTCGCGTCCGCGGAAGCGCAGCGTCGAGTCGGAGGTCAGGGTCAGGCCGTCGGACGCGAACGCGTAGGTCCAGCGGAAGCTCACCAACGGGCCTTTGACCTCGGTGAGTTCGACCCAGGCGCGGACCCGGCCGAGGCCCGGGACATCCCTCTCGTCGAGGGACGCCTCGCGGTTCCACTCCTCCCAGGCGCGGCGCGCCGGGACACGCGTCTCGAACACCAGATGCCCGCCGGGCCGCAGCGCGTCGTGAGCGCCGCCGAGCGTGCCCTCCCAGGCGTCGCGGGCGACGATGGCCTGCGCCACGTTCGCCGTCATCGCGGCGAGGTCCACGGCAAGGGGCGGCAGCTGCGTCGCGTCCCCGCAGAGCCAACGCACTTGCTCCGCGCCCGGCTTGGCGCGGGCCACGTCGAGCGAGGCCCGGCCGGGGTCGACGCCGACGACGCCGATGCCGGCTTCCGCGAGCAGGAGCGCGAACACGCCCGTACCGCAGCCGATGTCGAGCACGCGCCGGACCCCCAGCTGCCGTGCGAGGTCGAGATACGGGACGAGGTCGCTGCGGTCGGGGTCGAACGGGTCGTAGAGCGCGGTGAGTCGGGGGTGCGTGAAGATCTCGTCAGCCATGCGGTGGAACGTAGGGGAGCGGTGGGGCCGGCCGCGCGGCAATTGACGGGGCCGGCCCCTCCCGCCTCAGGCGAACTGGTTGCCCTCGGCGCGGAGTTTCCTGCGCAGGACCTTCCCGTTGCCGTTGCGGGGCAGCGCGTCCAGCCAGACGACGTCGGCGGGGACCTTGTACCAGGACAGCCGGGCACGGGCGAGGCCGACCAACTCGTCGGCGAGAGCGTCGGTGTCGGGGCCTTCGCCTTCTCCGTTCGCGGGGGACGCCACCACGTACGCGCGCAGGCTGGTGTCACCCGCCGTGCGCCGCACCGCGCTCACGGCCGCTTCGAGCACCTGCGGGTGCGATTCGAGGAGGCGCTCCACCTCGCCGGGTACGACGTTCTGCCCGCCGATGACCTCGACGTCGTCGAGCCGTCCGTGCGCGTGGACGACGCCGTCCTCGTCGAGCGAGGCGAGGTCGCCGGTGGGCCACCACACGTCGGCCTCCTGGCGCGGGCCGAGGCTGCCGCGGGCGACACCGCGGGTGGCGAGGGGCACGCGGATGTGCAACTCGCCCCGGGCGCCGAGGGGGAGAGGGCGGCCGTCGCCGTCGACGATGCGTACCTGCCGGTCGGCGAACGGCTGCCCGACCGCCGACGGCGCGTCGTACACGGCGGGCGGGCCCACGGCGATGCCGCCGATCTCGGTCGCGCCGTACGCGTTGACCAGCCGCTTGCCCAGCAGCGGCACCAGCCTCTCCCGCAGCCGCGCCGAGAGCACCTCGCCCGCGCACACCACCTGCTGGAGCTGCCCCAACACCTCGGCGTGGCCGGGTTCGAGCAGCAGCCGCGCGAGGAAGCTCGGCTGCGCGAACAGATTGGTCACCCGGTGGCGCTTGATGAGTTCGAGCGCGGCGGCGGGGGTGGCGCGGGGCCGGGACAACACGGCGACCTGGCCGGTTTCGACGGCGGTGAACAGCGAGGCGCTGAGGCCGCCGAGGAAGTACATCCGCGACACGGAGAGCCCTACCGCGCCTGCGCGGATGGCCTGTTGAGGGCCGCGGGGACGGCCGAGGTCGCGGTGGAGGTAGAAGCAGAGCTTGGGGGCGCCGGTGGTGCCCGAGGTGAAGAGGGCGAGCGCGGCGTCCTCGCCGCCGCCGGTGAACTCGGTGTCGGGCTCGTCCGCGATGAGCGCGCGCGCCTCGGTGGTCGGCACGGATGACGCGCCGTCGAGCCACCCCGCGGTCTCGGGGTCGGCCACGATCAGCGCGGGCTCGGCGGTGCCGATGTCGCGCGTCAGGTCCTCGCGGCTCATCTGGACGTTGACCGGCACCGCGACGAGGCCGGCCTGCCAGGCGCCGAGCAGGCACCACACCATCTCGATGCTGTCGGGCAGCGCGAGCAGGACCCGGTCGCCGGGCCGTAACCCGGCCCCTCGGTACCCCCGGGCGACCCGGGCCGCCCCCTCGAACACCCCCCGGAACGTCCACGCGTCGTCCTCCACGAGGAAGGCCGTACGGTCGCCCCACCCCAGCCCGTCGACCTGCTCACCCAGCCGCCACGTCAGATTCCCGCCCACGTCCACAACCCCTCCGAAGTCACGCAACTCCCCTACCAGGAGCCTCGCTTGGACGATAGCCCCCCAACGCCACCCCGGGCAGAGGGCGTTACTCGGCGCACGCACCTGGCGCCGGGCGCGCGGGGGCGCCCGCACGGCGGGGGCGCCCCGCTGCGGGGAGTGCGCCGGCCCCGGGGGTGCGCCGGCCCCGCGCGCGCGGGGAGCACGCGGGCTGCACGGTCAGCGTCACGTCTGCGTCGGGACCACCCCCGCACGCGCGGGGAGCACATGACCGCAGCATCCGACGCATCTGACGGAACGGGACCACCCCCGCACGCGCGGGGAGCACGACGCCAAGACCGCCGCGGGCGTCGTGAGCGGGGGCCCACCCCGCACGCGCGGGGAGCACTTCACCTGCCTCAAACCGCGCCAGCTGATCACGGGACCACCCCCGCACGCGCGGGGAGCACGGACTGCATCAGGGTGCGGTGCAGCACCAGGTAGGGACCACCCCCGCACGCGCGGGGAGCACTCTTCCTGACCTGGGGTGTTGTGGGACGCCGACGTGGTTTCTCACCACTTTGCCGAGTTTCGGCATTCCTCGCCTTTCGGGCACCCGTGCCTCGCCTCCTCCTCGGACCCTAGCCCGTTCGGGCGGGGTGCGTGGGCTGTGACCGGGAGGAGGTCGCCGACAGGGGGAGGTGGTCCCGTGGGGCCTCGATCGAGCAGCAGACGTTCTTGCCCTTTCGGGTGATCACCGTCAGGCGCTGGTCGGTGAGCGCGTCCACGATGGCGAGGCCCCAGCCCTGGCCCTCTCGCCAGGGGTCCTTGATGCGCGTGGGGACCTTCATCTCCGTGTCCGTCACGGTGATGAAGATCCGGCCCTCCTGTGCGCGCAGGATCAAGTCGCAGGCGCCCCGCGTGTAGTCGTAGACGTTGGTGAGTAACTCGGACACCACGAGGACGACGTCGTCGGAGACGAATCCGTACCCCCAGGCGAACAGTGTCTCCGCGATCTCGCCGCGGATGCCGCGGAGTTGCTCCGGGGAGAGCGCATAGCTCCTGCGTGTCTCGTGTCCGGTGTCGTGCGGGTCGGGGCTCAACATGCCACCTCCGTAACCGCTGCGAGTCGCAGCGCAGTTGTCGCGCTGCGGGCGTGGGGCGCCGCGTCGCGTGAGGGTGTTGATAGTGGCCCACATGTCGGCCACTAGGCAAGTTATTCCACTCGTGCTTCATCTCTTAGGGTGAGCGGACCGCTTGTGAATGTTCAATCCTGGTGAAGCTGTGCCATCGTGGCGCCATGGCTCAGGAGGACATGCCCACGATGCGCAGCAGGCGGCTCGGCAACGAGCTGCGGAGGCTGCGCGTCGAACGCGGCTTCAAAGTGCAGGACATCGCTGACAAGTTGCAGTGCGGCCAGCCGAAGGTCTCGCAGATCGAGAACGGCAAACGCGGCATCAGGCCGTTGGACCTCACTGTCCTGCTGGACTTCTACGGCATTGAGGACGAGGCGTACGTGGCGAGCCTGAAGCGGCTCGCCAAGGACATCCACAAGGTGGACTGGTGGAGCAGCCAAGGGCCGCTGCTGCACGACGACCTTCGGGACTACCTGACGCTCGAAGCGGACTCGGAGCTGGTCCGCGAGTACAGCCAGGCCGTCGTTCCGGGAATCCTCCAGACGGAGGCGTACATGCGGCGCATCTTCGAGGCGCGGCTGCCGGCCGAGAAGGTCGAGCCGTACGTGGCGACGCGGTTGAGGCGTCAGGAACTCCTCGATGCCCACCTGGACTTCCGGGTTCGCGCGATCATCGACGTGACGGCTCTGCACCGCATCGACGGTCCGCGCGAGGTCGCGCGGGAGCAGTTGGCACATCTGGTCGATGTGGGGACGCGGAGCAACGTCCACATCCAGGTGCTGCCGCTCGACGCGGTGATCAGCCCCGAGCAGTACACGCCGTTCACGCTGTTCTCGCTGCGTGGTGAGCCGTCGATCGATGTCACATGGCTTGAGTATTTGACCAGTGGTACGTTGCTGGAGCAGCGCTCTGACGTGGAGCCGTATGTGCGAGCCTGGGACGAGTTCACCGCTGTTGCGCTGTCTCCGTCTGTGTCCCGGAAGTACATCCGTGATCTGATCAAGGACAGTTGAACGTGGACCCGAGGCGTGACGAGTTCGACGGTGCTCTGTGGCACAAGAGCACGTACAGCGGCAGCAATAGCGGCTGTGTCGAACGCGGCGTGCTCGGGTCCGGGCGTCAGGCCGTGCGAGACACCAAGGACCGGGGCGCCGGCGCAATGGTCTTCGAGGCCGACGCGTGGCGTGAGTTCGTGGAGGCCGTACGGCGCGGGGCGCTCTAGGCCGAGACTGGCGGCTGGTTGTCGTCGAGGAGTTCGCGGGCCGCGTAGGGACCACCCCCGCACGCGCGGGGAGCACCTGCACGAGGTGCGGGTCCAGGGCGGTCGCCAGGGACCACCCCCGCACGCGCGGGGAGCACAGCGTCACGGCCTGGTCGTGTATCCGCAGATGGGGGCCACCCCCGCACGCGCGGGGAGCACAAGGACCTGAGTTCGGTCTCGGACTGGACGGCGGGACCACCCCCGCACGCGCGGGGAGCACTGATCCAGACCGCCGACGAGGGCGCCGCGATCGGGACCACCCCCGCACGCGCGGGGAGCACTCTTCGTGACCTGGGGTGTTAGACGACGCCGGCCTGGATCTCGGCCACTTTGCCAACTCTCGGCATTCTTCCCCTTTCGAGCATCCGGGCCTCGTGTCGCACTGAGACCTTAGCCCCCCGGGGGGAGAGGTGGGGCGACGCAGGCGTCAGTCGACGCAGAGGCAGAACGGGTGGCCGGCCGGGTCGCGGTAGACGCGGAAGTCGCGGCCCGGGGCGTCGGTGTCGAGGGGGGTCGCGCCGAGGGCGAGTACCTCGTGTTCGGCGGTGTCCAGGTCGGGGACGGTGAAGTCCAGGTGGAACTGCTGTGACCTGTCCTCGGAGGGCCACTCGGGCGGTACGAGCCCCGGCGCGGACTGGAACGAGAGGCGGGTGCCCGCCGCGCCCTCCAGGTCGACCCAGCCGTCGCCTTCGTCCTTCACCTCGCCGCCGATGATCCCGGCGTAGAAGCCCGCGAGGGCCACGGGGTCGGGCGCGTCGAGGACGATGGCGCGCTGTGTGGCGATGGGCATGGCGGGTACCTCCGGTAGGTGTGGGTGGGTGCGCTGGCGCGAGCGTGCGCCGGGGCGGGTTCGTCTGGGCTGCCGTTACCCCTTGGAGAGGTGTTACCGGTAATCACCATTGAACAGGTAACGCGATACCGTCGCAACCATGAATGACCGACCCTCCGCGCCCGAGGGGCTGCTGCTGATCCAGGACCTGGTGAACACCCGGGACATCGAGGACGGCACCGACACCCTCGACTCAGCGGCGGGGCGACGCGCCTTCGGGCTCGCGGCCGCCGACGTGCCCGCGGCGAAGGCGCTGCGGGAGGCGCTGCGCGCGGCGTGCCTCGCGCACGCCGGGCACGGCTCGGCGCACGCGCTCGACGTGCTGCTCGCGGACGTGGCGCTGCGCGTGAGCGTGGGCGCCGACGGCGCGGCCTCGGTCGCGGCGCGCGGCGGCGACCTGCGGGCGCGCGTCGCGGAGTCGGTCGCACGGGCCTCGCTCGACGGCACCTGGCTGCGGCTCAAGGCGTGTGAGGCCGAGACCTGCCAGTGGGCGTACTACGACAGGAGCCCGGCCGGGCGGCGCCGCTGGTGCTCGATGTCGGTCTGCGGCGCCCGCAACAAGATGCGGAACTACCGGGCCCGCCATGCCTGAGCGCCCGAGACGGCCCGCCATGCCTGAGCGCCCGAGACGGCCCGCCGCGCCTGAGGCCCCCGCCGCAGCCGCACCGCCCCCTGCGGGCTACGCGTTCGGCCGCCCCATCGCGCGGTACGTCCAGCCCGCCGCGCGCCAGCGCCCCGCGTCCAGGACGTTGCGGCCGTCGAGGACGACGCGGGCGGCCGCGACCTTGCCCAGCTCCGCCGGGTCGAGCTCGCGGAACTCCTGCCACTCCGTGAGGTGCAGGACCACGTCCGCGCCGCGCACCGCTTCGTGAGCGGTGTCCGCGTAGCCGAGGGTGGGGAAGACGCGGCGCGCGTTGTCCATGCCCTTCGGGTCGTACACGGTGACCTGGCCGCCCTGGAGGTGGATCTGCCCGGCCACGTTGAGCGCGGGGGAGTCGCGCACGTCGTCGCTGTCCGGCTTGAACGCGGCCCCGAGCACCGCGACCCGCTTGCCGAGGAACGAGTCGCCGCCGACGGCCTCGCGCGCCATGTCGACCATGTGGCCGCGGCGGCGCATGTTGACCGAGTCGACCTCGCGCAGGAACGTCAGCGCCTGGTCGGCGCCGAGCTCGCCCGCCCGGGCCATGAACGCGCGGATGTCCTTCGGCAGGCAGCCGCCCCCGAAGCCGATGCCCGCGCGCAGGAACTTCCTGCCGATGCGGTCGTCGTGGCCGATCGCGGCGGCGAGCGTCGCGACGTCGCCGCCCGCCGCCTCGCACACCTCGGCCATCGCGTTGATGAAGGAGATCTTCGTGGCGAGGAAGGAGTTCGCCGCCGCCTTCACCAGCTCGGCCGTCGCGTAGTCGGCGACCACGAAAGGCGTGCCCTCGGCGACCGGCTTCGCGTACACCTCCCGCAGCAGCTTCTCGGCGCGCTCGCTGCGCACGCCCACCACGATGCGGTCCGGGTGCAGGGTGTCGTCGACGGCGAAGCCCTCCCGCAGGAACTCGGGGTTCCAGGCCAGCTCGACCTGGTCGCCGGCGGGCGCCAGCCGGGCGATACGCGCCGCGAGCCGCTCGGCGCTGCCGACCGGCACGGTCGACTTGCCGACGACGAGCGCGGGTCCCGTCAGGTGCGCGGCGAGCGCGTCGACCGCACTGTCGACGTACGACATGTCGCAGGCGTACTCGCCCTGCTTCTGCGGGGTGTTCACGCACACGAAGTGCACGTCGCCGAAGGCGGCGACCTCGGCCCAGTCCATCGTGAAGCGCAGCCGCCCCGAGGAGCCCTCGATGCCCGCGACATGCCTGCGGAGCAGGTCTTCGAGCCCGGGCTCGTACAGCGGGACGCGCCCGGCGCGCAGCGCGTCGATCTTCGACTCGACGACATCGAGCGCGAGCACCTCGAACCCCAGGTCGGCCATGGCCGCGGCGTGCGTGGCGCCGAGGTAGCCGGTGCCGATCACGGTGATCTTGAGGGCCATGCGCTGCTCCATATGCATACGACGGTCGGGACGCCGCCTGAGCATAGCCGCGGCCCTCCCTGTGCCCCGGCTCACCTATGCCATCGGGCGGCAGGCGCTCTAGTATCGGGTTACTTAACGGTAGTTAGCATCGCCCGGGCCGCCGCCCGGGCCGTCGTCACAGCGAGCAGCTTCCCTGGGAGTGAGAGACCGTGGCCGGATCGACTGGGTCGTCGTCGTTTGACCTGTACCGCCCCGCCGAGGAGCACGACGCGCTCCGGGAGGCCGTGCGCGGCCTCGCGGAGGCGAAGATCGCGCCGTTCGCCGCGGCCGTCGACGAGGAGGCCCGCTTCCCGCAGGAGGCGCTCGACGCCCTCGTCTCGAACGACTTCCACGCCATCCACGTGCCGGAGGAGTACGGGGGCGCCGGCGGCGACGCCCTCGCGACGGTGGTCGTGATCGAGGAGGTCGCCCGGGTGTGCGCGTCCTCCTCGCTGATTCCCGCGGTCAACAAGCTCGGCTCGCTGCCCGTGATCCTCTCCGGCAGCGAGGAGCTCAAGCGCAGGTACCTGCCGCCGCTGGCCGCGGGCGACGCGATGTTCTCGTACTGCCTCTCCGAGCCCGACGCGGGCTCCGACGCCGGCGGCATGAAGACCCGCGCGGTGCGCGACGGCGACGCGTACGTCCTCAACGGCGTGAAGCGGTGGATCACCAACGCGGGCGTCTCCGACTACTACACGGTGATGGCCGTCACCGACCCGGACAAGCGGACCAAGGGGATCAGCGCGTTCGTCGTGGAGAAGTCCGACGAGGGCGTCTCCTTCGGCGCGCCGGAGAAGAAGCTCGGCATCAAGGGCTCGCCGACCCGCGAGGTCTACCTCGACAACGTCCGCATCCCCGCCGACCGGATCATCGGCGAGGAGGGCACGGGCTTCGCCACCGCGATGAAGACCCTCGACCACACCCGCATCACCATCGCCGCCCAGGCCCTCGGCATCGCCCAGGGCGCGCTCGACTACGCGAAGGGGTACGTCACGGAGCGCAAGCAGTTCGGCAAGCCGATCGGCGACTTCCAGGGCGTCCAGTTCATGCTGGCCGACATGGCGATGAAGCTGGAGGCGGCCCGCCAGCTCACCTACGCGGCCGCCGCACGCTCCGAGCGCGTGCACCGCGGCGCGGCCAAGGAGGACCTGACCTTCTTCGGCGCCGCCGCCAAGTGCTACGCGTCCGACGCCGCGATGGAGATCACCACCGACGCGGTCCAGCTCCTCGGCGGCTACGGCTACACCCGGGACTACCCGCTGGAGCGCATGATGCGCGACGCCAAGATCACCCAGATCTACGAGGGCACCAACCAGGTCCAGCGCATCGTCATGGCCCGCAACATCCCGTAACCGCGCCCGTACGGAGGCAAGAAGCGCGGAGCGTCGGGCGGCCGCGCCCGACGCGGGCCGGCCGCACCGCCGCGGCTCACCGGCCCGTGGGTGCCGTGCTCAGTGGGTTGGAGGGGTGGTCGAGCCAGGGCGTCTGGCCGTCCGCCGTCACGGTGAGGCCGAAGCGCTCGAAGCCCGGCCGCCCCTGCCGCCGCCACCAGTGCAAGGCGGCCTCCACTTCCTGCCAGAGCCGCCGGGGTCCCGACTGGTGGACGACCGACTCGTCGCGGTCGTCGCGGAAGGTGACCACGGCCCACGATCTGTCCGTGAGGCCGTAGAACCACACGGAGCGCCTGCCGTTCTGCTTGCGGTCGGCCACCCGAACGCAATCCGGGACCCGCAGACCGACCGCGAAGCCCTCCACGCCGAGGCCGCCGGTGAGGAACTCCGCCTCGGTCACGGCCGTGCTGGACTTCTCGGCTTCCCCCGCGCCGTTCGTCGGCACGTAGGCGTCGTGCTCGGGCAGGGCAAGGCGCTGGGAGCGCATGCGCATGAACGTGACGGGGCGGGTGAAGCAGCCGGAAGCGCTTCTTCCGTCATCCGCCACCACCAGGCGGGCGACGGCCTCGGTGGGGCAGTGGTGGGTCCCCCAGGGGACGACGATGACGCCGCCCGGTACGGTCTGCCGCACCCAGCCGTACACGCCGGACCGCAGACCACAGGTGGCCACGACGCGGTCGTACGGAGCGGCCTGCGGACATCCGAGGAGTCCGTCTCCGGTGACGACGGTCACCGCCCCGCAGCCGGCCCGCCGCAGTGCTCCACGCGCCTGCTCCGCGACGGCCGGGTCCACCTCGACCGACACCACGTTCCCTGCGCCCACCCGATGAGCCAGCAGAGCTGCGTTCCAGCCGGTGCCCGTGCCGATCTCCAGCACGTGCTGTCCTGGCCGCACATCCAGGTCCGCGAGCATCGAGAAGACCACGCTCGGCATGGACGACGAGGAGGTGAACCTCCGCCCGGGAGCCGAGCCCTCGTGGTCCCCGTCGTCCCACTGGGTCACGATCGGTACATTGGAATCGGCCCGGGCATGCCAGTCGCTCGCGTCTGCGGTCCTGTCCACGGCGACCGCCCGGCCTCCCGCGGCGTCGTGCGGCCACATCAGCGGGGGCAGGAAGGCCGAGCGGGGCACGGCTGCGAACGCGGGTGCCCAGTCCGGGGTCATGAAGCCCTCGCCGAGGAGGAAGCGGCCCAGGTCCTCGCGGCCGGACCGCTCATCCCGCTCGATGGAGCCGCTGGTCACTTGCGGTGTTTCCCGTCGCCCTCGGGGCTGCCGCCGTCGGGGCTCGGCTCAGGGGGCGTCCAGGGCTTGCCGGGAAGCTTGTCGTCGTCGCCTTCGTTGCTCTGGGCTGGGCACGGTCCGTGGATGCGCATGAGGTCTCCTCTGCCAAAGGGTCCTGCTGTGCGCCTCAGCGTAGGGGCGTGATCACAGGCGGACATGAATCAGGGGAATACCCGCTCGGGATCGAGGCGGAACCGGTGGGACATGCGCCGCAGACGCTCCCGCGTGGCGACTCGTTCCGCGTGGACGATGCGGCGCAGAGTCGCCCTGGCCACGGGGTGGTTGCGGACCAGCTGGGGCGCGATCCGTTCCGCCTTCTCCAGCTCGTCCACCGCTCTGTCGCGGTTCCCGTCCCAGAGCCAGGCCCGCGCGAGATCCATGTGGTGGTGGCCGCGCCGGGACTTCTGGAGGGACAGCAGCATCGCCGCCTTGTCCCGGCTGATGCGTGCGTCCTCCTTGAGCGCCGCCGCGTGGTGGCCCATCTCCACGGCCACGGACACTGAGTGGACCAGTACGTTGCCCGTCGAGAAGGTCAGTGAGTGGCGGTCGTGCACCGGCGGGCCCGCGTACGTGTCGATGCGGAGGGCGGTCTCGCGTGCGAGGGAGATCCGGTGCCGTGCCTCGCCGGCGTTCCCCGCCCGAGCCGCGCTTACCGCTGCGCGCAGCTGAAGGGAACCCCAGGCGCGGAGCGCCAGTTGGTCCCCTCGGGCATGCTCGCGCTGGATGGCGTGCAACGACGTGTCCAGCAGTGCGGTCGCGTCGCCCCAGTCCGCCGAGGCCCACATGTCCCAGGCCCTGAGGCTGTTCGCCACGGCCGGCATCATCGGGTCGCCCGAGGCTGCTGCCGACCATGCCGCACGCTCGCACGCCATGGCGATCAGCTCTGGATGGCCCAGCGAATGTGCCGCGTTGTGGGCGGTCTTGCAGCAGATCGCGTAGATGGCGAAGGCTTCTTCACGCTCGTGCCCCGTCGAGTTCTCCGCCAACGCCCGGCTCTCGCGGAAGAGGTCGGGAAGCCGCTCCATGATGCCGGTGTAGTCGGCCGAGTCCCGTCTCGCGTGCAGTGCCGTGAGTTCGCCCCAGAGGACACCCGAGGACCGGGGGACGCCGTCGAAGACGGGCGCCAGATCGTAGCGGCGCAACTCGCGTACGATCGCCGCCGCGGCCGCGCGCCAGGCGCTCTCCGTCCCCCTGACAGGGTAGGGGCGCCCGAGCAGGTCGTTGGGGTGGCAGTGCAACGCAGTGGCCAGCTCGTTGATGATGCTTGTCCGGTCGAGCTCGACCCTGTTGTTCTCCACCTTGGAGACCCAGCCCTGCGTGCGCCTCATCGCTGCGGCGAGATCGGCCTGCGCCATGCCCAGTCGAAGGCGTTGACGCCGCACCCTTCGGCCCACGGTCTCGTCGTCGTCCAGCATCCCTCGATGCTTGCACACGACGTGGGGGCCTGCCGAGCCTTCGTGGGGCGCCCTGGGGCACCAGGCGCATCCGGTCGGCGGCCCGACCGCGGGGGCGGTCGGGTCAGCGCGGGACCCGGTCGGTGCGGTCCTGTGGCGCGGCGGGGTCGGCGGCGTGTGCTCGCACGCGGGCGCCCGAGGGGGCGGGGGCGCCGGCGGGGGCCGCGTCCGCGGTGCGTTCTGCGGCGGCCGGGACGTCGGCCGAGCCGGCGAGCAGGCGCAGCTTCGGCTCCGGCGTCCTGCGGTGCTTGGCGCCGGACAGCGGGCGTACGGCGGCGAGCTCGCGCAGCAGCTGGGTGAGCTGGAGCAGCGGCAGGCTCACCGGGGGCAGCGGGAGCGGCGCGGGCCGCTCGGGGCGGCGCGCGAGCAGCGCGTACTCGGCGTCCCTGAGGTGCTGCTCCACCTCGCGGTGCGGTGCGGCGGTGAGCGCGGGACGGTCGGCCAGGTGGGCTGCGGCCGCTGCGAGGGAGCGGGCGGCGCCCGCGAACCCGGCCATCGCCTGCGGGTCGGCGGTGCGCCGTGGCGCGAGCGCGAGGGCACGGCAGCGCCGGGAGACCGCCGCGTACAGGGTGAGCCGGTGCCGGGTGAGCCGGGGGTCGTTGCCCCAGATCAGCGGCCGGGTCAGCGGGCCCGCGACCAGCGCGAGGCCGCGCACCTGGTGGTCGATGGCGCGGGCCATGGCGTCCAGGTCGGCGGCGGGCGCCGAGCCGTCGAGGCGGCCCGCGGCCCCGTCGAGCAGCGCGGAGACCGCGGAGAAGAACGTCGTACGCGCGCTGTGCACGGTGTCGCGGGTGCTGGTGGGCAGGACGAGCAGCCCGACCAGGATGCCGATGGCGGCCCCCGCCGCGGTCTCTTCGAGGCGCAGCACGAGCAGCCCGGGGGAGAATTCGTCGAGGATGCTGTAGAGCTGCGACACCATGATCGTGACGAAGAAGATCATCAGGGCGTACGAGATGCGCACCAGGTAGAAGCCGCACGACATCGCCAGGATGATCACGGCGAGCGCGGTGTAGGTGTGCCCGGCCGTCAGGTGGACCAGGCCGATGCCGGCGCCGAGGCCCACCAGGGTGCCCGCGACGCGGTTGACCGCCTTCAGGGTGGTCTCCGAGCGGGTGGCGGTGCCGGTGAAGGCGACGAAGGTGGCGATCACCGCCCAGTAGTACCGCTGCTCGTTGATCTCCCGGCCGACGAGGATCGCGAGCCCGCCCGCCACGGCGACCTGGATCGCCTGGCGGGTGGTGAGCCTCATCCTGGCGAGGGCGTTCCAGCGGTGGCCGCGTGCCGCGACGCCGCCCGCTATGGCAGCCGAGCCCGGCAGGTTGCCCATCGCGAGCTGCACCGCAGGGGTGTACTCCCGCGGGTGCCGGTCGGTCGCGGGCGGCGCCTCGCCCTGGCGGAAGAGGTCCGCGTACTCCAGCGCTGCGGCGGCCAGCTGGTGCGCCGCCCACTGCCCGTCGGCGCCGTGCGCTGCGGGGCCGCGCGTCCCCACCGGGCGGGGCACCAGCGCGGACGGGTCGAGCAGCGGCACGGCGAGGCGCTCGACGGTGGCGAGGTCGCCCGCGGCGACGGCGCGGGCGATGCGGACCGCCTCTGCGCGCAGCGGCCCGTCGGCGACGGCGAGCGAGTCGGCCGCCGTGGCCAGCGCCTCCACGGCGAGCTGGAGGTCGAGCACCCGGCGGCGCAGCGCGGGCCCGGTCCAGCCGCCTGGCAGTGCGCCCGGCCTGCCCGACCAGCCCTCGATCATCAGCGCGGTCTCCGCGAGCCGCAGCTGCCGCCCGTGCAGCGCCCTGCGCGCCCGTGCGAGCCGCGCCGGGTCGGGTGCGTCGAGCACGAGCAGGTCCGCCGCGGCCCGCGCGACCGCGCGGGCGCGGGCGTCGAAGGCGCCCCGCACGCGGCGCAGGGTGCGCCGGGTGTTGGTGCGCAGGGCGGTCAGGGAGAGCAGCAGCACCCAGGCCGTGGAGACGGCGACGGCGGCAAGCTGGAGCGGCAGCTGGGCGAGTGTGGGGTGGAGGAAGGCGGCGAAGAAGTACCCCATCCACACCATGAAGCCGTAGAAGAAGAAGGCGGGGCCGAAGCGCCGGATGTAGACGGCCGCGAACATCACGGCGACGAACACCGCGAGCATCAGCGAGGTGCTGCCGCCTGCCAGGATGCCGAGGACGAGGCCGGTGCCGAGCGCGACGGGGAAGCCCGCGGCCGTCCACACCTGTGTCGCCGCCGGGATGCCGCCGAGGGCCATCGAGCCCATCATCGCGGTCACCGTGCCGAGCATGATCGTGACGAGCACGCCCTGGGCGTCCTCGCCGAGCGCGGTGCCGAAGCCGTATTCGACGGCCATCGCGCCGGTCATGGCGACGGCCGCGCTCACGGCCTGGTGGAGCCTGCTCAGGCCCGGGTCGGAGGAGAGGATCGTGTCACGGGTCCCGGAGGCACCGCTCCGTATGCGCCAGGCCATTCAGCACCTTTCCCCGAAGGGGTCACCGCACCTATTCATGTATCGTACACACAATAACATGTATGGTACCGGTATCCCGCGCGGGGTGACAGGGCGCACGGCGCGTCCCCGCGGCGGACACCGCGCACAGGAGGGTGGGCGAGGACCATGCGGGCGCATCCCGAGCGCGCGGGCGCACAGCCGCCCGCCCCGGCCGAGGGCCCGGCGGTCGGCGGCGGCGCTGCCGCGGCGCCGCAGGACCCGATCCGGCGCATCGAGCGCCAGACCGCCGTCCTGAACAGGAACTTCGAGCTGCTCTACCGCCGCACCGCGATCCATGACCGCCTCGACCGCGCCGGCTACCTCCTGCTGCGCACCCTCGCCGACGACGGCCGCATGGACATCAGGACCCTCGCCGACCGCCTGGGCCTCGACCCGTCCACCGCAGGGCGGCAGATCGCCGCCATGGAGCGCGCCGGGCTCGTCGAGCGCCGCTGCGAGCCGCCGGACCGCCGCCGCGCCCTGATCACCCCCACCGAGGAGGGCCTGGCGCGCGCGGAGAGCGTACGGCGCGAGCGCACGGACGGCTTCGCGCGGCTGCTGGCCGGGTGGAGCGAGGACGACCTGCGCACCCTCGGCGAGATGTTCGCGCGCTACAACGAGGCCGTCGCCGCGCACCACCTCACCGGCGGCCGCGCCGGGGCCCCGCCCGCCTGACCCGGACCGCGGCCTGGGCGCGGGGGAGCGGCACGCACGCGGAAGGGCCGCCGGATCCCCGAGGGGTCCTGCGGCCCTTCCGTACGGCGTACGGCCTGCCGACCGGTCCGGTCAGCCGCCGTCCGAGACGGTGACCTTCTCGCCGTCGTTCAACTCGCCGACCAGCTGCTTGACCTTCGCCTGGTCCCAGACCAGGTTCCCGCCGCTGCTGCCGGAGACCGGCATCGTCATCGACACCCCGTCGCCGCCGGTCACGTCCTTCATCGCGAAGAACATCCTGGCCAGCGCGTACGGCGACATGTCCTTGTCCACCGACAGCGTGTCCAGGCCCGCGCCGAGTGCCGGGTAGAGCTTGAACGGGTTGAGGATCGTGCTGGGCGTCGCCGTCTGCGAGGCCAGCGCCGAGAGGAACTTCTGCTGGTTCTTCTCGCGCTGGAGGTCGCTGGCGGCGAAGGCGTGCCGGGTCCTGACGTACGCCAGGGCCTGCTTGCCGTTGAGCGTCTGCTCGCCCGCCTTGAAGTCGGCGCCCGAGTAGGAGTCCTTGAAGCCCTGCGGGAGGTTCATGTCGACGCCGCCGATCGCGTCGACCACGTTGGCGAAGCCGGAGAAGCCGATCTCCACGTAGTGGTCGATGCGCAGGCCGGTCTCCGCCTCGACGGTGCGCACCAGCAGCGTCGGGCCGTCCGTCGCGTACGCGGCGTTCAGCTTCATGTGCACGTTGGGCTGGGCCGGGTACAGCTTGCCCGACTCGGCGCCCTTGAAGGACGGCAGCGTTATGTCGGAGTCGCGCGGCAGCGAGATCAGCGCGGGGCCGCCCGCGCCCTCGTGCAGGATCATCATCGAGTCCGTGCGCTGGCCCTCGGCGCCGCCGGTGTGCAGCTCCTTCTCCTGCTCCTTGGTCATGCCCTTGCGGCTGTCGGAGCCGACGATCAGGTAGTTCGTGCCCGCGCCGCCCGACGGCCGGTCGATGACCTTCGACAGGTCGACGTCCTTGTGGAGCTTGGAGTCCGCCCAGAAGTACGTGCCGACGGAGACGCCGAGCACCACGACGACGAGCGCGAGCACGCCGTACTTGATGCGCCGGCCCCAGTGGGCGGGGCGCCGGGGCCGCGGCGGCGCGCCGCCGGGTCCGTAAGGGCCGCCACCGCCCGGTCCCTCCCCGGGGCCGCCGGGGCGCCCGTACACCTGGCCTGTGTTGTAGCCGCTGTCGTAGCCGGGGCCCGCGGGGGACCCGGCGTACGGGTCGTCGTAGCCGGGGGCCTGCTGCGGCGGGACGCCGTAGCCGCCGCGCTGGCGGGGCGGGACGTTGCCGCGCTGGACGTGCGGCATGACGCGCGCCTGCTCGGGCTCCGCGCCGGAGCTGCCGCGCCCGTAGCGCTCGGGGCGCCCGCCGCGGTCGCCTGTCCATCCTTCGGGCCACTCGCTCATGCGGACCAGTGTGCAGGTGATCCGGGCGGCCCAGACAGATCATGGATTAAATCGCACCGGCCCTGTTGCCAACCTGATGCAATGCCACCGGGATCCGCACATCTGTGAGACCGCTCACCACAGATGTCCCACCCGTGCCACCGGTACGGGGCGTGTCCGCGGGCCCACAGCGCGTCCCGCAAGGACGGGCGCCGCTACGAGCAGACCACCTCGTCGCCGGTGACCGTGGAGAACGCGCCCGACGGCGCCTCCTCCGCCCTGACCTGCGCCACCTCGGTGAAGCCGCTGCCCGCGACCACCTTCAGCGTCGCGCCCTGCCCCTTCACCGCCTTCAGCCGGCTGCCCGGCAGCGCGGCCGCAAGCGAGCGGGCCGAGCGGTCCCAGCGCGGGTCGTAGGCGACGACGGTCTCCCTCGCGTGCAGCGCGGGCTCGGTCACCGGCTCCCGCGTGGTGTCGAAGCCGGTCGCCTTCAGCGCGTCGTCGACCTTCTTGCCGAGGCCGTCCGTGCCGGTGCCGTTGTAGACCTGCACCCTGATCTGGCGCGGCGCGACGTCCACCACTGTGGCCTGCCGCTTCGGCGCGGCCTTGTGCGGGAGAGCGAGCGGCTTGTCGTCGCGCACGGCGCGGAACATCGCCTTCGCCTTCACCGGGTCCCACTTCACCGCGGAGCCCACGCCCTTGATCGTCACCCCGTGCGCGGCGAGCGGCACGGAGGCGAACTCCGACGACGACACGGAGAAGCCGCGCATCGCCTCGCCGAGCGAGAGCAGCTGCTCGGGCCCGAACCCGGCGTCGGCCCGCACCGAGTCGAGGGCGGCGGAGACGACGCCCTTGAACTTCACCGGGTTCAGCAGCACCCCGCTGTCGGTGGCCCGCGCGATCATCGCCGCCACGAACCGCTGCTGGCGCTGCATCCGCCCCAGGTCGGCGCTGCCGTCGCCCTCGATGTGCCGCGAGCGCACGTACTGGAGGGCCTGCCCGCCGTTCAGCGTGTGGGTGCCGGGCGCCAGGTCGAGGCCGGTGTTGGAGTCCTTGAGCCGACGCGGCGTGCAGATCTGCACGCCGCCGAGCGCGTCCACCGTCTTCATGAAGCTGGTGAAGTCGACCTCCAGGTAGTGGTCGATCTTCACGCCTGTCATCGACTCGACGGTGCGCACCGTGAGGTGGGGACCGCCCTCCGCGTAGGCCGCGTTGAGCTTCGCCGGGTGCGTGGCGTGCCGCTCGCCCGTGGTCCTGTCGGTGTGCTCGGGCAGCCGGGTGTAGCTGTCGCGCGGCAGGCTCACCACGCTCGCCCGCCGCCCGCCCTCGCCGAGGTGCACCAGCATGATCGTGTCCGTGCAGTGGCAGGGCGCGCCGCCGAGCCGGTACTTGCGCTTCTCCGCCTTGCTGATCGCGGAGCGGTCGTCGGTGCCGACGAGCAGCACGTTCATGCCGTGCCCCGCCGACGGCCGGTTCTTCATGTCCTTGAACGGGTCGATCCGGCCGATGCCGCTGTCCAGGCTGGAGACGACCGCGTGGCCGATGCCGCCGGCGCCGAGCACGAGCACGGAGAGCGCCGTCGCGAGCCGCATCCCCCAGCGCGGCACCGGGGGGACGCCGCGTCCGACGCGCCGCCCGCCCGGCCGCCGCCCCGGGGGTCCGCCGCGCCGCTGCGGGGGCCGCCCGCCGCGTCCTGCCGGCACCCGCACCCCGGTCACGCCGCCCGCGCGGCGCTGCGGGGCGCCTTGCGCCCCGCCCGTGCCCGGCCGCGGCACCTGGCGCTGCCGTGCACCGGTGCGCTCGGGGCGGTGAGGGGGCCGGGGCGGGGTGGGCACGGGATACCTCCGCGGGGACTTCGGCGGGCGGCGCGGCCCGCGGGGCGGACCGCCGGGCGGCCGGCGGCCCCCGCGGACAGGGCAGGACCAGCGGAACGGTAGGCCCATACGATCAGCGGCACCCGCGCGCGGCCGGGCGGCACGCCTCCCGTTCCCCCGTTCGCGGTAACGTGACGCCCGCACCCACGCTCCTGACCTCGCGCCCCGCGCGGCCGAGGTCCCGCATCAGGACCCGAAGGACCCCATGTCTGACCACTCGCCCGCGGTCTCCGTGATCATGCCGGTGCTCGACGAGGAACGTCATCTGCGCGACTCCGTCCGGCACATCCTGGAGCAGGAGTACGACGGTGAGATGGAGGTGGTGATCGCCCTCGGCCCTTCCAAGGACCGCACCGACGAGATCGCCGCAGAACTCGTGCGGGAGAGCGCGGCGGACGGCCGCGGCCGCCGCGTGCAGACCGTGCGGAACCCCACGGGCCGCACCCCCGCCGGGCTCAACGCGGCCATCAGGGCGTCAGGGAACCCCGTCGTCGTCCGCGTCGACGGCCACGGCATGCTCTCGCCCGACTACATCTCCACCGCCGTGCGGCTGCTGGAGGAGACCGGCGCGCAGAACGTCGGCGGCATCATGCACGCCGAGGGCGAGACGCCCTGGGAGGACGCCGTCGCCGCCGCCATGACCTCGCGGATCGGCGTGGGCAACGCGGCCTTCCACACCGGCGGCGAGGCGGGCCCCGCCGAGACGGTGTACCTCGGTGTGTTCCGCCGCGAGGCGCTGGAGCAACAGGGCGGCTACAACGAGGAGTTCATCCGCGCCCAGGACTGGGAGCTGAACTTCCGCATCCGCGAGTCGGGCGGCGCCGTCTGGTTCTCGCCCGAGCTGCGCGTCCAGTACAGGCCGCGCCCCTCCGTGCGTGCCCTCGCCAAGCAGTACAAGGACTACGGGCGTTGGCGCCACGTCGTCGCCCGCTACCACGCGGGCTCCATCAACCTGCGCTACCTCGCGCCGCCCGTCGCGGTGTGCGCGATCGCCGCCGGCATCGTCGTCGGCGCGGCCGTCACACCGTGGGCGCTGGTGGTGCCAGGGGCGTACGTCCTCGCCATCGCCGCGGGGTCCCTGCCCGCGGGCAAGGGGCTGCCGCTGCGCTCCCGCCTGCGCATCCCCCTCGCCCTCGCCACCATGCACATGGCCTGGGGCTACGGCTTCCTGACGAGCCCGCGCTCCCTCGCCAGGCGCGTCATCGCCCGCGCAGCTTCGCCGCGACGGCGGCGGTGACGCGGGCCAGCAGGTCGGCGGCGGGCGCCGCGGCCCCGTCGCGGGCCGCGAGGGTGCCGCGCATG
>NZ_JBEYWC010000034.1:0-78472 GCF_040704505.1 Streptomyces sp. NPDC047002 | reverse complement strand
CCGGCGAACACGAGCGGCGGACACGCCTCAAGCTCCGCCACCACCGCACGCAGCGCCTCCTGATCCGGATACGACGGCTGCTGCGCAGCGGGAAGACCTTTCCAGGTGGGCACAGGCGTCGCGGGCTTCTCAGCATTCACTGTCACGGCACCAGATTACGCGGTCGCGCCGGCGGGCAGGGCGGGTGGCTCACACTGTGGAACGGCGCGGGAGCGCCCGGACGGCGGCGCCGCGCGTGGGCTAGGGTGGGCGCATGCTTCCTCTCGCGCATCAGACCTGGTGGTGGCCGGACCGACCGGCGACCCCGCTGATCCCGCGCGCGTGACGCATATCGCACGGATCGAGAAGGCCGCCCGAGAGGCGGCCTTCTCTGTTTCCGGGTCTTCCCGGGCGCTGTGAGCCCCGCGCAGGCGGGGCACCGGGGCGGGCCGCTCCTCTCCCACCAGGAAGGACCGCCCGCCCATGACAGGGGTCACCGTTCCCCCGATTCCCCCCGCCGGCTCCGCCGCGCCGGACGCCGCCCGGCTGCTGCGCAGGCTGGCGGCGGACGGCGCGCCGCCGTTCGCGCTGCTGCGCCGCCGTACGCCGGGGCGCGCCGACGACACCGTCGAGGTGCTCGTCGGCGCCGTACGGGAGGCCGGCCGCCTCGCCGATCTGCCGGTGGGCGCGCTCCCCTCGCTCGCGCTCGTGCCGTACCGGCAGATCAGGGAGCGCGGGTTCGACGTGCGGGACGACGGCACGCCGCTTTCTGTGCTCGTCGCCGACGAGGCGTACGAGTTGCCGCTCTGCGCGGTGCTCGAAGCGCTGCCCGGGCACCCCGTGCGGGTCGAGGACGGCGGCTTCGACGTCCCGGACGAGGAGTACGCGGACGTGGTGCGCCGGGTCGTCGAGGACGAGATCGGCGCGGGCGAGGGCGCGAACTTCGTGATCAGGCGCACCTTCGAGGGGCGGGTGCCGGGGTTCGGGCGCGCCGACGCGCTGGCGCTGTTCCGGCGGCTGCTGGTGGGCGAGCAGGGCGCGTACTGGACGTTCGCCGTGCACACGGGCGAGGGCGGGCGGGCGCTGGTGGGCGCGAGCCCCGAGGTGCATGTGCGGATGAGCGGCGGCACGGTCGTGATGAACCCGATCAGCGGCACCTTCCGCTATCCGCAGGGGCCCGGCGGGCCGGTCGCGCCGCGCGTCGAGGAGCTGCTCGCGTTCCTCGGGGACCGCAAGGAGACCGACGAGCTGTCGATGGTCGTCGACGAGGAACTGAAGATGATGTGCACGGTCGGCGACCGCGGCGGCGTGGTCGTCGGGCCCCGGCTGAAGGAGATGGCACACCTCGCGCACACCGAGTACGAGCTGCGCGGGCGCTCCACGCTGGACGTGCGGGAGGTGCTGCGGGAGACGATGTTCGCAGCGACGGTCACCGGATCGCCCGTGCGCAACGCGTGCCGGGTGATCGAGCGGTACGAGCGGGGCGGGCGCGGCTACTACGCGGGCGCGCTCGCGCTCCTCTCCAGGGACGCAGGCGGCGCGCAGTCCCTCGACTCGCCGATCCTGATCCGCACGGCCGACATCGACGCGGGTTCCGGCGCGCTGCGGGTGGGCGTGGGGGCGACGCTGGTGCGCCACTCGGACCCGGCGGGCGAGGTCGCGGAGACGCACGCCAAGGCGGCGGGAGTACTGGCCGCGCTGGGGGTGCGGGGGCCGGCGCGGCCGCACGGCGGCGCGGCGCCCGGCGGGCTCGCGCGCGACCCCAGGGTGCGGGCGGCGCTGGACGCGCGGCGTGCGGACCTCGCGCCGTTCTGGCTGCGGATGCGCCCGCAGGACGCGGAGGCCGGGCGGGCCGAGGAGCGGGTGCCGCCCGGGGAGCGGGTGCTCGTGGTGGACGGCGAGGACTCCTTCACGGCGATGCTCGCGCACCTGCTGCGCGCCTCGGGGCCCGGCGCGATCGTGCGGGCCTGGGACGAACCGGGGCTGCGCGACGCGGTGCTCGCGCACCCGGGCCCGGTGATGCTGGGGCCTGGCCCAGGCGACCCCTCGGACACCGGGGACCCCAGGGTGCGGGCGCTGCGCGCCCTGGCGGCCGAGCTGGTCGGCGCGGGCAAGCGGGGGCTGCTCGGGGTGTGCCTCGGCCATGAGCTGCTCGCCGCGGAGCTGGGGCTCGACGTGGTCCGCAAGCGGGAGCCGCACCAGGGGGCGCAGGTGGCGGTGGACCTGTTCGGACGGACCGAGACGGTCGGCTTCTACAACAGCTTCACGGCGCGCTGCGACGACGAGACCGCCCTCGAACTGGCCGCGCACGGCATCGAGGTCGCGCGGGACCCGGCGACGGGCGAGGTGCACGCGCTGCGCGGCCCGGGCTTCGCATCGTGGCAGTTCCACGCCGAGTCCGTGCTCACCCTGGACGGCGTGGGACTGATCGGCCGCTTCCTCGCGCACACCCGCGGAGCGGGAGTGGAGCGAGCGGGCTGAGCCGCGGCCGGGCGCGCGCCGGCGCGGGGCCCGCTGTCCGGGCCGGGGCTCCTACAGGAGCCCTGCCGTGCGGAGGTGGTCCGCGACCTGCGCGCGCTCCGGGGCGGAGAGCGGGCCCATGGGGCGCGGGGTCGTCGCGTGGGCGATGATCCCGCGCCGGGCGAGGGCCTCCTTGAAGGCGCCGATCGCGGAGGCGTAGGCGCCGATCCTCGCCGGGTCGCCGACCCGCACCATGCCGAACAGCTCACGCAGCCGGCCCTGTCGGCGCGCCGCCTCCCTGGTGTCGCCGCGGCGGGTCGCCTCGTACAGGGCGACGTAGCCGTGCGGGTCGAC
The DNA here is from genome assembly GCF_040704505.1 of Streptomyces sp. NPDC047002. Lineage (NCBI taxonomy): Bacteria > Bacillati > Actinomycetota > Actinomycetes > Kitasatosporales > Streptomycetaceae > Streptomyces > Streptomyces sp. NPDC047002. The sequence goes on along the minus strand of NZ_JBEYWC010000034.1, from coordinate 75,679 downwards.
GTTGCCGAGGCCGGGCACGACACCGTCGGCGCCGAGCGCGAGCGCGACGTCCGCCATGACCTCGGAGCCGGTCAGGACGGAGAAGCCGCGGGCCCGCGCGCCGCCGGCGGCGGTGAGGTCGAGGACGGTGCGGAGCGCGTCGAGGTCGCCGCTGCTGTCCTTGAGCCCCGCGATCGCGCCGGAGGCGGCCAGCTCGGCGGTGACCTCGGCGGGCAGCTTGCGCTGGACGTTGGCCGGGATGTCGTACGCCCAGAGCGGGACGGAGAGCGCGCGGGCGACGGCGGTGAAGTGGTCCGCCATCTCGGCGGGGTGGGTCGGCGCGTAGAAGGGGACGGTCGCCACGACGGCGTCCGCGCCCGCCGCCTCGGCGGCGTGCGCCTGGGCGATCACCCGGTCGGTCGAGAGGTCGACGGCGCCCGCGAGCACCGGGACCGCGCCCGCGGCGACCCCGCGCACGACGGTCAGGGCGCGCAGCCGCACCGCGTCGGGGTGGTAGGCGAGCTCGCCCGTGGAGCCGCCGACGAAGAGGCCCGCTACCCCGGCGTCGAGCAGGAACCCGCACAGCCGCTCGAGCGAGGGGACGTCGAGCTCGCGCCCTTCGGTCAGCGGTGTGCACACCGGCGGGACGACTCCCGTGACGGCCCCGGTGACGGCAGGTTCGCTTCGCATCTGGGTTCTCCGGCCCCTTCTCTTTCTCCCGCCGCCCGCGCGGAGCCCGCGCCACGGACTTTCAGGACATGGGACATGGGATGTCCCAGGGGTCGACGCTACACTCGTCCGCGAGAGCAGGCAACACCCGCCCGCGAGGAGTGACGGTGGCTTACGGAGTCCGGCAGCACCTGGAGGACCGCATCACCGAGCTGATCTTCGAGCTCGGCCTCGCCCCCGGCGAGGCCATGCCGCCGGAGAACCGGCTCATCGAGCAGCTCGGCGCGGGCCGCAACAGCGTGCGCGAGGCCCTGCGCGCCCTGCACACCCGCGGGATCGTGGACATCAGGCACGGCTACGGCACGTTCGTGGGCAGCGCCCCGCTCGGGACGATGGCCCCCGGGCTGCTGTTCCGCACCCGCCAGGCCGTACGCGGAAACCCCGGCGCCCTGCGCGAGCTGGTCGCCGTGCGCCGCGCCCTGGAGTCGGGGCTCATCGGGGACGTCGCCGCCCTCGCCGACCAGGCCCTGTTCGACCGGCTCGACGCCGAGGTCGCCGCGATGGCCGCCGCGCCGGGCGGGCGCGGCGGCGACGGCGAGGCGCAGGACACCGCGGCGGCGGACCGCCGCTTCCACCTGATGCTGTTCGAACCGCTCGGCAACGAGCTCGCCGCCCAGCTGATCGAGCTGTTCTGGGACGCCTTCCAGGCCGTACGGGCCGACCTGCGGCCCGCCGGCCCCCCGGACGACCTCGCGCACCGGCACGCCGACATCGTCGACGCGCTGCGCGCGGGCGACGCGGAGGCGGCACGCCGGGCGGTCCTCGACCACTTCGACGACGTCGAGTCGCGGGTCGCGGAGCTGGCCGCCGAGTCCTGACGCCGCGCCAGGTCCCTGCGGCCGCCCGCGGGGTCAGGACCCGTCGTCCACGTCGTCGAGGCCGCGCTCGATCGCGTACCGCACCAGCTCGACCCGGTTGTGCAGCTGGAGCTTGCCCAGGGTGTTCTGCACATGGTTCTGGACGGTGCGGTGGGAGATCACCAGACGCTCCGCGATCTGCTTGTACGACAGCCCCTTGGCGACCAGGCGCAGCACCTCCGTCTCGCGGTCGGTGAGCTGCGGCGCCCGCTGCTCGTCGGCGCCCGCCTGGCCGGGTTCCGCGGCCAGTCTGCGGTACTCGCCGAGCACCAGGCCCGCGAGGCCCGGGGTGAAGACCGCGTCGCCCACGGCCGTCCTGCGGACGGCCTCGACCAGCTCGGCGGTGGACGCCGACTTCACCAGGTAGCCCGTCGCCCCCGACTTCACCGCCTCCAGCACGTCCGCCTGCTCACCGCTGGCCGACAGCACGAGGACCCGCAGCCCCGGCAGCGTGCCGACGAGCTCCTTGCAGACCTGCACGCCGGGCATCCCCGGCAGGTTGAGGTCGAGCACGAGGACCTGCGGCGAGGTGGCGCGCGCCCTGCGGACGGCCTGCGCGCCCTCGCCCGCCGTGGCCACGACGTCGTAGCCCGCCTCCGCGAGATCGCGCGCCACCGCGTCCCGCCACATCGGATGGTCGTCCACGACCATGACCGTGACCGGTGCGTCGCCGTCCCGCTGCTGCCGTGCCGTGCCGTCCTGCGCGGTCATGACCGTCTCTCCCGTGAGTTCTGCTGCCCGGTGGTCCCCGGGGCTTTCGTACCCGCCGCGGGGCTCAGCGATCCGGCGGGCGCGGCACCGTCATCTCCACCTCGGTGCCCTGGCCCGGCACGGAGACCAGCTCCGCCGTGCCGCCGAGGTCGCGCAGCCGGCCGCGGATGGACTGGGCGACGCCGAGTCTGCCCTCGTCGGCGGCCTGCGCGAGCCGCCCCTCGGGGATGCCGGGGCCGTCGTCCCGCACGGTCACGACCACCCCGTCGGGGCCGTCCTCGACCAGGATCCAGGCGCCGGCCTCGGGCCCCGCGTGCCGCCGCACGTTGTCCAGGGCCGCGCCCACGGCCGCGGCGAGCTCGGCGGCGGCGGGCGCGGGCAGCAGGACGGGCGCGCCCGGCTCGGCGAGGCTGACCCGCGCCGCCGCGTACGGCGCGAGGAGCGCCCGCAGGTCGACGGGTTCGCCGTCGCCGCGCGCGCCGTCCTGCGGCGGGCCTCCCGGCCGGCCGCGCCGCGGCGGCGGCGCGGGGACGCGGGACCCGCTCTCCGCGCGCGCCCCCGGCAGGGAGGCCGCCGCCTCGGGCGGGACGCCGGCAGGCCCGCCCCCTGCGGGCAGCAGTCCTCCGGTGACCAGCGTCCGCAGCGCGATCTCCTGCTCGCCCGCCATCCGCCCGAGCTCGGCGGCCTCGCCGCCGAGCGCCGTGCCGCGCCGCTGCACCATCGCGAGCACCTGGAGGACGCTGTCGTGGATGTCGCGGGCGAGCCGCTCCCGCTCGCGGGTCGCCGCCTCGATCTCCAGGGCGCGCGCGAGCGTGCGCTCGGAGGCGCGCGCCACCTCCACCACGTAGCCGATGCCGATGGAGGCGACCCAGACGAGCACCACGTTGTGCAGGGTGTCCTTGCTGGGGTGGGCGCGTTCCAGCACGTCCGCGGCGGCGACCAGGGTGGAGGCGGCGCACGCCCACCGCCAGCCGCCCCTGAGCGCGAAGGCGAGGACGGCGCCCGCCGTCCAGATCGACGGCAGCGTCGTCACGTCGGCGCCCCTGGCCTGCGCGTCCGCGAGCGGGGTGAGCAGGATGCCGCCGAGCGCGAGCGCCAGGTCGCAGGCGAGGAAGGGACGGGTGCAGCGCGCCGCGCCCGACACCCTGGGCAGCGTGGCGACCGTCCACACCAGGGCGACGCCGAGGTAGAGCACGCCGATCCAGAGCCGCTCGTACCGCGCGCGCTCGTAGCCGAACAGCACGATCGCGTAGACCACGGTCAGCAGCCGGTACGCGGCCAGCGCGCGCCACAGCGGCACTTCGACCGACATGCGCGCGGCCTGCCGCTCGCGCCCCCTCGCCCTCATGCCCCTGGCTCCCCCCGTCGCCCCGTCGCCCCGTCCCGCCTTCTCGCCTGATCTCCCCGGGTCTCCCCGCGGCGCCGCCCGCTTCCGCCCCGCGCCTCAGCGCCGCATCCGCGTACTGCCCCTGCGATCCCCGCCCGGGCGCTCGGCGGCCGCGGCCTTCTCGGCCTCCGCGAGCTGCCGCTTGGCCGCCGTCGCGTAGATGTCGACGTACTCCTGGCCGGAGAGCTTCATGATCTCGTACATCACCTGATCGGTGACCGACCTGTGGATGAACCGGTCGTTCTCCATCCCCATGTACCGGGTGAAGTCGAGCGGTTCGCCGATCCTGATGCCGGGCCGCATCAGCTTGGGCACCACCTTGCCCGGCGGCTGGATCTTCTCCGTGTCGATCATCGCGACCGGGATGACGGGCGCGCCGCTGAGCAGCGCGACCCGGGCGAGCCCGCCGGGCTTGCCGCGGTAGAGGCGGCCGTCGGGCGAGCGGGTGCCCTCCGGGTAGATGCCGAACAGGTCCCCGCGCTCCAGCACCTTGAGGGCGCTGTTGACCGCCGCCTCGCCCGCGCCCCTGGCGCCCGAGCGGTCGACCGGCAGCTGGCCCACGCCCTTGAAGAAGGCCGCCGTCAGCTTCCCCTTGACCCCGGGCGAGGTGAAGTACTCGGCCTTCGCGATGAACGTGACCTGGCGGTCGAGGACCGCGGGCAGGAAGAACGAGTCCGAGAAGGAGAGGTGGTTGCTCGCGAGGATCGCGGGCCCCTCCGCCGGGATGTGCTCGATGCCCTCCACCCACGGCCTGAAGGCGAGCTTCAGGGAGCCGCCGAGGGAGACCTTCATCGCGCCGTAGATCAACTCGGTGCCTCCTGTGTGCTGTGCGTCGACCATAACCCGCCGGGCCCGCCCGCGGCGGTGGCCCGCCCGAGCCCGGCCCTGGCCCGTGCAGGACCGGTCGCGTACGGTGAGGTGACCAGGGCGTGAGCGCACCTCCTCTCCTTCCCTTCTCGCCCTCTCGTGCCCCTTGCCGACCTCCCCGAGGAACAGGAGACCCCGGTGCCGGTCCTTCCAGGAGCCGAGCCGTTCCGTCACGCGGGCGGCGATGTCGGTGTCCTTCTCTGCCATGGCTTCACGGGTTCCCCGCGTTCGCTGCGGCCATGGGCGGAGTATCTGGCCGGCCGCGGCCTCACGGTCTCGCTGCCGCTGCTGCCGGGGCACGGCACCCGCTGGCAGGACATGCAGCCGACCGGCTGGCGCGACTGGTACGCGGGCGTCGACCAGGCGCTCGGGGAGCTGCGCGAGGAGTGCGGGCAGGTCTTCGTCTTCGGCCTCTCGATGGGCGGGGCGCTCGCGCTGCGCCTCGCGGCCAAGCGCGCCAAGGACGTCAGCGGGCTCGTCCTGGTCAACCCGGCGGTGCGGATGCACGGGCTCGCCCCGTACGCGCTGCCGCTGCTGCGCCACGTGCTCCCCTCGGCCAAGGGGCTGGCCAACGACATCGCGCGGGACGGCGTCGACGAGATCGGCTACGACCGGGTGCCGCTGCGCGCCGCGCACTCGATGCGGCAGCTGTTCGCGCTGGTGGACGGGGCGCTTCCGCAGGTCACGCAGCCGTTGCTGCTGCTGCACAGCAAGCAGGACCACGTGGTCCCGCCGTGGGACGCCGAGCGGGTGCTGAGCCGGGTCTCGTCGGCCGACGTGCGCGAGGTCGTGCTGGAACAGAGCTACCACGTCGCGACGTTGGACCATGACGCGGAGCGGATCTTCGAGGAGAGCGCGGCGTTCGTCGCACGGTTCGCTCCGGGTGTCGCACAGGAGGGGGGCACGAGTGGCCGACCATGAGGCGGACCCCGAGCCGCAGCCGCTCGACGAGGAGGCCGCCTGGGCCGCGATCGTCGCGGGCTACGGCGAGGAGCCCGCGGACCCGCCCGGCGCACGGCCCTTCAAGTCGGTGGACGACCTGGCGTCCCTGGACAGCAAGAGCGGCGGCGCCGACCAGGGGGCGGCGCCCGGCCCGGACACCGGGGGCGCCGACAGCGCCCGGAGGGCCGAGACGACCGAGACCGCCGCCGGCACGGAGAACGCCGGGACCAGTGGCAGCACAGACCACACCGACAGCACTGACAGCACCGACAGCACCGACGGCTCCGGGAGCGGCGCTGCTGCCGGTCCCGGTGCGGTGCCGCAGCGCCCGCTCGGCGGCTCCGTGGTCTTCCCGCCCGGCATGGAGCTGCCGTCCCCCGCGGGACCGCGCGACCACCGGCCGCCGGAGGACGACGACGAGGGGCATTTCGTGCCGCCCGAGCCGCCGCCGCTGCCCGAGTCGGACGCGACGGCGAGGTTCGCCTGGCTCGGCGCCGTCGGCGGGCCGGTGCTCGCCCTGCTCGCGGTGATCTTCCAGTGGGACATGACGTGGTGGCTGACCACGCTGTGCGCGGGCGGCTTCCTCGGCGGCATCGCGGCGCTGGTGGCGCGGATGAAGCCGGACGACGAGGACGGCGACGGGGACGACCCGGGCCGGGGCGCGGTGGTCTGAGACCGCCAGGACCGGCGGCCCGGGGATCCTGGCCGAAGCCGCCGCCCCGGCAGCCCCCGGGCGCTCCGCGCCTACGGCGCGGGGACGCGCAGCGTGGCGAGGACCGGCAGGTGGTCCGTGGCGCGGCGCAGGTCGTCCTCGGCGAGGCCCGGCAGGCCGGTCGGCACGCCGCAGGTGAGGACCTCGATGCCGGGGGTCGCGAAGACCGCGTCGATGCGCCGGGCGGGCGCCGTGGCGCTGAACGTGTGCTCGGCGCCCCGGGGGCTGACCGCCCAGCCGTCCTGGAGCTCGTCGGCGAGCAGGCGGAACGCGCGGCCCGAGGGGCCCTCGTTGATGTCGCCCGCCGCGAGCGCGTGCGGCGCGTCAAGGCCCTTCAGCCGGTCGAGCAGCATGCCCGCCTGTTCGAGCCGCTCCCCCGCGTGCAGGCTGAGGTGGCAGCTGACCACGCCGAGCCGCGCCCGCCCGAACCGTACGACCGCGGTGGCGAAGCCGCGCCGGTGCAGGCCGGAGGTGAGCGGGAGCAGCACGTCCTCGGCCGACTCCACGGTGGCGCGCAGCGAGCACAGCAGCAGCGGGCCCGCGGCGGGGGCGCCGCCGCCGAGCACGACCAGGCCGGTGGCGCGGGCCAGCCGTGACGCGTACTTGCGCCACCGGAAGAAGCGGGGAGCCTCCTGGATGCAGACCAGGTCGGGCTCGCAGGCCCTGATCACCCGGGCCAGGGCGGCACGGTCGTCGCGCATCGAGCGGATGTTGTAGCTGAGCACCCGGATCACGGCCGAACCGTCCGGCTCGGTACGGGAGTCGGGCAGCGTGGGCATTGCCATGCGCACACCTTACGGGAACGCCGGACGGGTACTCGCAGACGCCGCTGCCCGCCGTACCCCCCAGGTGGGCGGGGGTACGGCGGGCAGCGGGGCAGCGGGCAGGATCAGCCCTGGCGCGCCAGGTCGGCGGCGCCGACGAGACCGGCCTCGCCGCCGAGTTGGGCCGCGAGCACCTGCGCGTGCGGGCGCCACTCGCCGCCGACGAGCCAGCGCCTGAACGACTTGCGGATCGGGTCGAGCACCAGCTCGCCCTCGTCCGAGACGCCGCCGCCGATGATGAAGGCGGACGGGTCGAACAGCGACGCCAGGTCGGCGAGGCCGCTGCCGGCCCAGCGGGCCAGTTCGCGGAACGAGTCGACCGCCACCGGGTCGCCCCGCCGCGCGGCCTCGCTGACGTGCCTGCCCTGGATGCCCTCGGCGGTGCCGTCGCCGAGGGAGAGCAGCACCTCCGCGTTCTCCGGCTGCGCGTTGGCCCGCTGGCGCGCGTAGCGGACGAGCGCGCTGCCCGACGCGTACTGCTCCCAGCAGCCCTGGCTGCCGCAGCCGCAGAGCAGCCCGTCGGGCACCACCCGGATGTGGCCGACCTCGGCCGCGACGCCGAACCGCCCGCGCCGCAGCTTGTTGCCGATGATCACACCGCCGCCGAGGCCGGTGCCGATGGTGATGCAGATGACGTCGTCGTGCCCCTGGCCCGCGCCGAACCTGTACTCGCCCCAGGCCGCCGCGTTGGCGTCGTTCTCCACGACCACGGGCAGGCCGACGCGCTGCTCGACCTTGTCCTTGAGCGGCTCGTGGCGCCACTTGATGTTGGGTGCGAACAGGACCGTCGCGCGCTTGTCGTCGACGTAGCCGGCGGCGCCGATGCCGACGGCCTCGATCTGGTGCCCCTTACCGGCCCCGGAGACTGCCGAGCAGATCGCGTCGACGATGCCCTCTGCGGTGTCCGGGGTGGGCACCTTGTGCACATCGCGAATGGTGCCCTCTTCGTCGACCACGCCGGCCGCGATCTTCGTGCCGCCGATGTCGACGCCGATGGTGAGTCCCATGTGTCCCTCAGTTTTCGGTCGTGCCCCGCTGGGGCCAACGGTACCCGAGGGCGGGCTCGCTCCCCTCAGTCCAGGTCGATGTGGCCGTCGCCACCGGGGGGTTCGTCCCGCGGGTCGGACGGGTCGAGGGACTGCTGCGCGTCCTTGGGGTCGAGCGTGGGCCCGCCGGCGTCCGCCGCGCCCTCGCGGGGGCCCGGCGCCGAGGCGCCGCGCGTCCAGCGGCCCTCCTGGCCCTCGACGGCGGAGCGGTAGGCGGCGAGCAGTTCGCCGCCGGCCGCCGCAAGGTGCCCGAAGAAGTCGGGGTTGCGCTCGATGACCGGCTCGACCGCGGCCTTCGCCTGGTCGAGGAACTGCTGGACCGCGCCCTGCGCCGCCGTCCCGAACAGGGGGCCGTTCACTGACGTGAGCTTGTCGGCGACCGCGTCGGCGAGCTTGCGCAGCTCGTCGGCGGCCGAGGAGGGGGGCGGCCCGTGGACCGCGCGGCGCCTGGCCTTCTCGGCCGCCAGGTCCTCGGCGCACGCCGCCGCCCACGCGTCCGGATCGGCGTCGGGCCGCTCGCTGGTGTCGCTCATGGGTGCTCCCGCCTCCGACAGGTCTCCCGCCGCGGCACGGCGGAAGCTGTACACCTTCGACGGTACCCGAACGCGGACCGGTGGTTCAGGCTCCCGCCGGCCCGCAGAGGACGGCGGTTCAGGGCCCGGTCGGCCCGCCCTTCGGCCACAGCGCGGGGTCGGGCGCGAAGCGGACGCGCAGGACGCCCCCGGTGAGCGCGGCGCCCTCGACGGTGCAGCGGCGCAGCGCCGAGGAGAGCGGCACGATCCGGCGGAACGGGCCGACCGTCAGCAGGAGTTCGTCGCCCCTGCGCACCAGCGTCAGCTCGCTCTTGGCGGCGCAGGGCAGCGGCAGGCACCACACCAGCAGCCCGTCGTCGGCACGCCGGTCCTCCACCCACCAGGGGTCGGCGGGCGGGCGGCCGTCCGCGGCGCCGCCCGGCACGTCCTTCGGGGGCGGTACGCCGAGGGCGGCGAGGTCGTCCCGCCCGTCCGGCTCGCGGCCCAGGTGGGGCAGCTCGTGGACGGTGCCGGCCGGCCAGGCGCCGGGGTCGCCGCGCCAGGCGTCGAGGCTCTTCTGCTGGCGGGCGGCCGCCGCCTCGACCCAGGGGTGGCCGTCGGCAGGGGGCAGCACCTTGTTGGCGACGAGCGTGTCGGCCCGCAGGCCGTGCAGCGCGAGGCCGGTGCGCGCGGTGCGCAGCGCCTCCTCCGCGGCGGGGCCCGGCTCGGCCACGAGCGTGAGCGTGGTCGCCGGGTCCTCGATCAGCAGCTGGGCCGCGGCGAGTTCGGTGTCCTTGCGGGCGGCCGCCTCGTACAGGGCCCGCGAGGGCAGGGGGACGCCGGCGAGCTGCGCCATCACCGGCCGCAGCGCCCGCGCCGCCTGCCGCTCGGCGGGCAGCAGGCGCCGCAGGTAGCGGCGCAGCTCGCCGGGGAGGGCGAGCGCCGCGATCGCGTCGGGCAGCGGCGGCAGGTCCACGACGAGCACGTCCCAGCTGCCGGCCGCCGCGGTGCGCAGGGCGTGCAGCAGCGCGAAGCGGTCGCTGCCCGGCAGCTCGGTGAGCTCGTCGGCGCGCAGCGGCTCGGCGCCGAGCAGGTCGAGGGCGGCGGCCGACCGCTCCTGGAGGCCGAGGAACTCCTCGCGGAAGTGGGCGGCCCCGTCGATCCTGGCGGCCCACAGGCCGTCCGTGACGCGGGCGGGCTCGCCGGGCCCCGGCCCGAGGGGCCCGAGCGGTCCCGCCGCCGGCTCGGGGGTGAGCAGCAGGGTGCGCTCGCCGCGCCGGGTGGCGGCGAGCGCGGTGGCCGCCGCCACGGTCGTACGGCCCGCGCCGCCGAGGCCGGTGACGAGGACCGTACGGAGCGGCACGGCGCTCAGGCCCCCGCGCCTTCGGCCGACTCGACGCGCTTCTTCAGGCCCGCGAGCGCGCGGTCGATGATGACCTTCTCCGCCTTGCGCTTGATCATGCCGAGGAGCGGGATCTTGACGTCGACGGCGAGCTGGTAGGTGACCTCGGTGCGGCCACCGCCGTCGACGGGCGCGAGCCGGTAGGAGCCGTCGAGGGAGCGCAGCATCTGCGACTTGACGAGCGTCCAGCCGACCTCGTCCTCGGCCCAGGTGTAGGCGAGGGTGTGGTCGTCCTTGATGGCGCCGGCGTCGAGGACGAGGCGCACCCGCTCAGCCCGCCCCTGCGCGTCGGTGGCGAGCACCTCGGCCTCCTTGACCTCCCCGGTCCACTCGGGATAGCGGGCGAAGTCGGCGATCACCGCCATGACGGCGGCGGGGGCCGCCTCGATCGTGATGCTCGAAATCGTGTGTTCCGCCATCGCGGTGCTCCTCGCAGACTGGGTACGCCGCGTGCAGGTTATCGCGGGCGCCCTCGGCTGCCCCCTGCGGTCCGCCGCCTCACCACTCCAGGGCCCACGGGCGGCTGGTGGCGGCGAAGTGGCCGACGTTCACGCACTCCGTGGCGCCGATCCGCATCCGGGCCGCGAGCGGCTGGTGGACGTGGCCGAAGAGGGAATAGCGGGGCCGTACGCGGCGGATGGCGTCGAGGAGTGCGGAGCTGCCGCGCTCGAAGCGGCGGGCGACGACGTCGTAGGTGAGGTCGGGCACGTCGGGCGGGATGTGCGAGCACAGGACGTCGACCTCGCCGAGCGCCTCGACCTTGGCCGCGTACTCCTCCTCGGGGATCTCGTACGGGGTGCGCATGGGCGTCGGCAGGCCGCCGCCGACGAAGCCGAAGACGAGGCCGCCGATCTCGACGCGCTCGCCGTCGAGGACGGTGGTGCCAGGACCCGCGAACTCCCGCCACAGCGGCGGCATGTCGACATTCCCGTAGGTGGCGTACGTGGGCGTGGGCATGGCGCAGAACAGCTCCGCGTACTGGCGGCGCACCCCCGCCTCGATCGCGTCGGCCGGCGCGGTGCCGAGCCCGGACCACAGCTCGGCGCCGAGCGCACGCGCCTCGTCGAAGCGGCGCGCGGTGCGCAACTCGACGATCCGGTCGGCGTTCTCGGTGCCGAACAGGTCGGGGAAGATGCCGCGGGAGTGGTCCGCGTAGTCGAGGAACAGCACGAGGTCCCCGAGGCAGATCAGGGCGTCGGCGCCGTCGCCCGCCTTGGCGAGTCCCGCCGCGTTGCCGTGGACGTCGCTCACCACATGCACCCTGGTCACAGGTCACCTCACCGCGTTCGCCCGGTCGTGCGGCACCACCGGGGGACGGAGCCCATCACCCGAAAGCCGCACCTTGCACTACTGTGCACCGAGAGTCGCAGAAAACCGTATGACGCGGGAAACATCTGGCCAGGGCCGTTCCGCAGGTCCGTACCAACGGGTAGCATCTCCGGGCGGTCCGAGCGCCACCGCAGCCGAGGGGCGCGGACGGACGCCGCGCCGGCGCCCGACGAGGAGCAGCAGTCTTGCGCGAGTTCAGTCTTCCGGCCCTGTACGAGGTCCCGTCGGACGGCACTCTGACGGACCTGGTCCGCCGCAATGCCGCGCAGCACCCCGACACCCCCTTGTTCGGCCGAAGAGTGGACGGCGCCTGGCAGGACGTGACGGCCCGCCGGTTCGCCGACGACGTGCGCGAGAGCGCGAAGGGCCTGATCGCGGCGGGCGTCGGACCCGGCGACCGGGTCGTCCTGATGTCCCGCACCCGCTACGAGTGGGTGCGCCTGGACTTCGCGATCTGGAGCGTCGGCGCGGTCACCGTGCCCGTCTTCGAGACCAGTTCGGCCGAGCAGGTGCGGTGGATCCTCGGCGACTGCGGCGCGGTCGCCGCGGTCGTGGAGAGCAAGGAGCACGCGGGGCTCGTGGAGGCGCTGCGCCCCGAACTGCCCGCGGTGCGCGAGGTGTGGTGCCTCGAAGCGGGCGACCTGGACCGGCTGGCCGCCGCAGGCGCGGGGGTGACGGACCGCGAGGTGGAGGAGCGGTCGGCGGGCGGCCGGGCCGACGACCCCGCGACGATCGTCTACACCTCGGGCACGACGGGCCGCCCCAAGGGCTGCGTCCTGACGCACCGCAACTTCTTCGCGGAGTGCGGGAACATCGTGGAGCGCCTCAAGCCGCTGTTCCGCACGGGCGACTCCTCGCTGCTGCTGTTCCTGCCCGGCGCGCACGTCTTCGGCCGGATCGTGCAGGTGGCCTGTGTGATGGCACCGGTCAAGCTGGGCTGCCTCGAGGACACAGGACGGCTGACCGACGAGCTCGCCGCGTTCCGCCCGACGCTGATCCTCGGCGTGCCGCGGGTGTTCGAGAAGGTCTACAACGCGGCCAGGATGACGGCGTACGAGAGCGGCAGGGGCGCCGTCTTCGACCGGGCGGCGCGCACGGCCGTCGCCTACTCGCGTGCGCTGGACACCTCGCAGGGCCCGTCGCTGGGGCTGCGGCTGCGCCACCGCCTCTTCGACCGGCTGGTGTTCGCGAGGCTGCGCGCGGTGCTCGGCGGGCGCGGCGAGTACGCGATCTCCGGCGGCGCGCCGCTCGGCGAGCGCCTCGGCCACTTCTTCCGCGGCATCGGCTTCACCGTCCTGGAGGGGTACGGCCTGACGGAGTCGTGCGGCGCGACGACGTTCAACCCGTGGGACCGGCAGAAGATCGGCACCGTGGGCCAGCCGCTGCCCGGCTCCGTCGTGCGGATCGACGACGACGGCGAGGTGCTGCTCCACGGCGAGCACCTCTTCAGGGAGTACTGGGGCAACCCCGAGGCCACGGCGCAGGCGCTGGTGGACGGCTGGTTCCGCACCGGCGACGTGGGCTCGCTCGACGGCGACGGCTATCTGACGATCACCGGCAGGAAGAAGGAGATCCTGGTCACTGCGGGCGGCAAGAACGTGGCGCCCGCCGTGATCGAGGACCGGATCAGGGCGCACGCGCTGGTCGCCGAGTGCATGGTGGTCGGCGACGGGCGCCCGTTCGTGGGGGCGCTGATCACCCTGGACGAGGAGTTCCTGGCGCGCTGGGCGCGTGAGCACCGCAGGCCCGCGGACTCGACGGTGGCGTCGCTGCGGCTCGACCCCGAGCTGCTCGCCGAGGTCCAGCGGGCCGTGGACGAGGGCAACGCGCAGGTGTCGCGGGCCGAGTCGGTCCGCAAGTTCCGCATCCTCACGCGGCAGTTCACCGAGGAGGACGGCCATCTGACGCCGTCGCTCAAGCTGCGGCGCAATGTGGTGACCAAGGAGTTCGCCGAGGACATCGAGGCGCTGTACACGACCTGACCGAGGCGCCGTGCGCGGCGCGGAGGGCCGCAGCCCGCAGGTCCCGCCCCTACAGCAGCTCCCGCAGCCGCTCGGCGAGCAGGTCCCAGCGCCAGCGCTCCTCCACCCACTGCCTGCCCCGCTCGCCCATGCGGCGGCGCAGGCCGGGGTCGGCGAGCAGCCGGACGATCCCGGCGGCCGTCTGCTCGTGGTCGTGGACGACCCAGCCGGTCTCACCGTCGAGTACCGCGTCGGGGGCGCCGCCCGAGTCGCCCGCCACGACCGGCAGGCCCGTCGCCGAGGCCTCCAGGTAGACGATGCCGAGCCCCTCGACGTCGAGGCCGCCCCTGCGGGTGCGGCAGGGCATCGCGAAGACGTCGCCCGCGCCGTAGTGGGCGGGCAGCTCGGGCCAGGGCACGGCGCCGGTGAAGACGACGGACGGGGCCACACCCGCCCGTACGGCCCGCTCGCGCAGGGACTTCTCGTACGGACCGCCGCCGACGATCAGCAGCACCGTGTCGGGCACCGCGGCGAGCACGGCGGGCAGCGCGTCGATCAGCGTGTCCTGGCCCTTGCGCGGGACGAGCCGGGAGACGCAGACGACGACGAGGCGCTCGGTGAGGCCGAGCCGCTCGCGCACGGCGGCCCCGCCGGAGTCCGGGTGGAAGGTCTTCTCGTCGACACCGGGCGGCAGCTGCACCATCCGGGCGGCCGCGGCGGGCGTGAGCGCGGCGGCGATCCGCGAGCGGGTGTACTCGCCGAGGTAGGTGAGGGTGTCGGTGCCCTCGCCGATCCGCCGCAGCAGCCGCCGCGCGCCCGGCAGCTGGGCCCAGCCGGCCTCGTGCCCGTGGGTGGTCGCGACCAGCCGCCGCGCGCCCGCGGCGCGCAGCGCGGGTGCCATCAGCCCGAGCGGGGCCGCCGCCCCGAACCACACGGACTCACAGCCGTGCTCGCGCAGCAGGCCGGCCGCCCTGCGGGTCACGCGGGGCGTCGGCAGCAGCATCGTCACCGGGTCGCGCACCACCGTGAAGGGCTGCTCCGCGTCGAAGGCGGCCGTGGCCTCCCTGCCCTCCGCCGTCCGCTTCCAGGTGGAGGCGTAGACGACGAGCCGGTCCGGGTCGAGCCGCAGCGCCATGTTGTGCAGGAACGCCTGGATGCCGCCGGGCCGCGGCGGGAAGTCGTTGGTCACGATCAGGGTCTTGCGCATCGCCGCCGACCCTACCGTCCGCGCCACCCGCGCGGCCGCGTCCGTTGGCCCCCGGGCGGCCGCGCCCGGCATCATGGCCCCGCGCACGCGTACTCATCCGTGCGTACGGGCAGCACGACGGGTACACGACGGGACGGTCAATGGCGGGCGCGCACACGGCACGGAGCACGGTCGGCGTGGGCGCCCTGTGGGCCCTGACGAGAGCGGCGCTGCTCCTGCTGGTGTTCAAGGTCCCGTGGTTCTGGCACCTGCCGGGTCCCGACGTGACGAGCGACGTGTCGGTGATCTACCACGGCTGGTACGAGGTGCTGAAGACCGGCACGTATCCCCTGACGGACGTGACCTGGCAGTACCCGCCCGCCGCCGCGTTCGCGATCCTCTCCCCCGCCCTGCTGCCGTTCCTCGGCTACGCCTCCGCCTTCTACGTGCTGGCGTGCGTGTGCGACGCGGCGGGCTTCGCGCTGCTGCTGCGCGCGGGCACCCGCCCCGGCAGGTCGACGCGGGGCGCCTGGGTGTGGACCGCGGGCATCGCGCTGCTCGGTCCGACCGCGTACGCGCGCTACGACGTGATGGTGACGGCGGTCGCCGTGGCGGCGCTGCTCGCGGGGATCGGCGGCGTGCGGCGGCGCAGGGCGGCGGGGGCCGCGGGCCGTCCGCGCCTGATGGGCGGCCTCGCGGGGCTCGGCGCCCTGCTGAAGGTGTGGCCGGTGCTGCTGCTCCTCGGCACCCCGCGCGGCCGGTGGACCCGCCTGTCGTGGGCGTCCGCCGTGATGGCGGGGGCTGCGGTGGTGCTGGTGTGCGCGCTGTACGGGCCCGGCGCCTTCGCCTTCCTCACCTTCCAGCGCGACCGCGGCACCGAGGTGGAGTCGCTCGGCTCGCTCGTCTTCCATGTGGCGCGGCACTTCGGCTGGCAGGGCCAGGTGCTGCTGAACTACGGGTCGGTCGAGTTCATGGGCCCGTACGTGTCGGCCGTCTCGGACGCGGCGCTCGGCCTGACGGTGCTCGGGTTTGGCTGGCTGCTGTGGTGGCGGGTGCGTGCGCGGGTGCTCACGGCGGCGACGCTGTGCGACGCGGCGTTCGTCGCGGTGCTGGTGTTCACCACGACGAGCCGGGTGATCAGCCCCCAGTACATGCTGTGGCTCGTGGGGCTCGCCGCGGTGTGCCTGGTGGTGCGGGAGAGCGCGATGGCGCCGCCCGCCGTGCTGGTGCTGCTGGCGACGGGGGTGACCCTGCTGGAGTTCCCCGGTGGCTTCGGCCACGTGGTCGCGAGCGACGCGCAGGGCATCGCGCTGCTCGCGGTCCGCAACGGACTGCTGGTGGCCGCGACGGTGACCGGGGCGCGCCGGCTGTGGCGGCGCACGGTGACCGGCGCGGTGCCCGGCGCCGCCGGCCCGGCGGACGGGGACGGGGACGGGGACGGGGTCAGCCGAGACGCCGCACCAGATACGCGCGCCACTGCCGGGTGAAGTCGGCCTGCGTGGTGCCGAGCACGTCGTGCAGCGCCCCTGCGACGGCACCCGTGCGCCCGTCGTGGGCGCCGACCGCGCGGTAGAAGGCGGCGAGCGCGGCGCCGCCCCACCGCTCGGCGATCAGCGAGCACGCGAGCCAGCTCTCCTCGTACGCCTCTGCCAGCGCGTCCTGGTCCGTGCCGAAGGCGAAGTCGGCGTCGGCCGGCAGCGCGCGCGGCGGTCCTTCCCGGCGCACGGACGCGAGGAGTTCGGGTGCGAGCGCGGCGGCGGTGCGCTTCGAGGCCCGGTACGCGGACCAGTCGGCGTACCCCTCGGACAGCCAGGTCGGGGTGGCCGCCGTGGTGGCGCCGCGGGTCGCCACATGGGTGGTCTCGTGGGTGAGCACGACCTGCTGCCCGAAGTCGCTGAGGGTGCCGTACGCGTCGGGGTTGACGATGATCCGGTCGGCCGGCGCGGCCCCGGCGCCGCCGGTCTCGCCCGTGGTGACGGCGGCGATGCCGCGACAGGCGGCGGGGGCGCGGCCGAGGAGGGCCGCCATCGCGTCGAGCGAGTCCGGTACGTAGACGACGACGCGGCGCTCCCAGCCGCCCGGCCACGCCCTGCCGGCCGCGGGCACGGCCCGGTCGGCCTCTGCGGCCACCATCCGCAGCCGCGCGGTGTCCTGGCCGACGCCGAGCACCAGGCTGCGGGCGCCCCGCACGGCCTCGACCCGGCCCTGCTGCCA
Organism: Streptomyces sp. NPDC047002; assembly: GCF_040704505.1. NCBI lineage: Bacteria > Bacillati > Actinomycetota > Actinomycetes > Kitasatosporales > Streptomycetaceae > Streptomyces > Streptomyces sp. NPDC047002. The sequence continues at coordinate 59,021 of NZ_JBEYWC010000034.1, read as the reverse complement.
CAGCTGCTGCGCGCCGCCCGCGCCCGGCCGGTCCAGGGTCAGGTACCAGTGCCCCGAGCGGCGGCCGAACTCCAGGAAGCGCGGGGTGGTGACCGGGGCGGTGTCGTAGCCGGTGACGCGGTAGCGCAGCAGTGCGCGGACGGTGGCGGTGTCGCCGGTCCGGGCGACGTCGGTCACGTCGTAGCGCCAGGAGCTCAGCGGTACGGCGGCGAGGCCGGTGAACTCCGCGTCCTGGGCGGCCCGCAGCGCGCTGCCGCGCGGGTCGACGGCGGCGAGGTAGGCGGCGCGGTCGCGGTGCAGCACGGCGGCGGCGCGCCGGGCGAGGACCCGGCGCACGTCCTGCCCCGTGGTGTCGGCGGCGACGCGCGGCGACGCGGGCGCGCAGGCGGCGAGGGCGCACAGGGCGAGGCAGAGGGCGAGCAGGGAGCGCAGCCGCCGGGGGGCCGCGGGGCGGCCGGGTGCGGCACGGCGGCGCGCGCCGGGGATGCCGTACGGGACTGCCACGGTGCCGATCGTAGGGGGTGGGGGCGGCCGGTGTGCGCGGGTCGTCAGACCCGGGTGACGGAGGAGACGGGGAGCATGGTGACGGGGTCGTAGCGGACCCTGGCGCCCGGGTAGGGCGCGTGGACGACCTGGCCGTTGCCGACGTACATGGCGATGTGGCTGGCGTCCGCGCGGTAGGCGACGAGGTCGCCCGGGCGTGCCTCGGAGAGCGGGATCCGCCGGCCCGCGTACCGCTGGGCCTGCGAGGTGCGCGGCAGCGCCACGCCCGCCTGGGCGTAGGCCCACTGCATGAGCCCTGAGCAGTCGAAGCTGCCGGGGCCGCTCGCGCCCCAGGCGTACGGGCGGCCGAGCGCGGAGCGCACGGCGGCGACGGCAGCGGCGGCGCGCGCGGACGCGGGCCCCTCGGCCCCGGTGGGCAGGGTGAAGCGGTCGTCGGCGCGGGAGGCGCGGCCGTAGGGGTCGCGGTCGGCGGCCGGCAGAGCGGCGAGCAGCCGGCGCGCGTGGTCGAGCCTGCCCTGCACGGTGCGCTTGTGGCGGGCGACCGAGGCGCGGCCCGCGCGCAGGGCGGCGAGGTCGCGGGCGGTGGCCGCGCGCTGCTGGGCGAGCCCGCGCTCGGCGTCCTCCAGGCGGTGCAGCGCGCCGGACTCGCGGTCCCCGACCCGGTCGAGGAGGCTGGCGCGTTCGAGGTAGGTGTCGGGGTCGGAGGTCAGCAGCAGGGCGAGCGACGGGTCGACGCCGCCCGAGCGGTACTGGGCTCCGACGACCGAACTGAGCACGCCCCGCATGGTGTTGACGCGGGCCTGGCCCCGGGCGAGCGCGTCCTGCGCGGTGTGCAGCCGGGTGGTGAGCGCGTGGACGCGGTCGGTGGCGGCGTTGTACTGGTCGGTGGCGCGCTCGGCCTGCTCGTAGAGCGCGTCGACGGTGGCCCTGGTCGCCTCCGGGGAGTCCGCGGGCGCGGCGCCCGCGGGGGTGGCGCCGAGTGCGGCAGCCGCGCTCGCGGCGGCCGCCGAGAGTGCCACGACGGCTCCGCCGCGTGCTCCTCTGCCAGGACCTGACACCGGTGGACGGCGATGGGACACCACAGGAGCCGCACTCCTTCTTCCGCTGGACGCGCGGGTGCGCGCCGACGCGGCACGTGCCGCGCGGAAGCAGACAGTAGCCGTGCCGTCACGGGCGGACCAAAGACCGGCTCGCGGGCGGTGCGGGCACGTCGCGGAAGACCGTGAGGTCACCGGCGGGTCGCGGCGTCAGCAACGCGCCCCGCGACATCGCCCGTTCGGGCGGTGCGCGGGGCGCTGCGGCGGGGAAGCCGGTCCTGCGGGCGGCTCAGCCGACACGGACGCCGTACTCGAAGGGCATGTCGTCCATCGCCTCGTAGCGGACGCTGGCGCCGGGGTGCGGGGCGTGCAGCACCTGGCCGTTGCCCGCGTACATGCCGACGTGGCTGGCGTCGCCGAAGAAGATGACCAGGTCGCCGACCTGGAGCTGGTCGCGCGACAGGTGCGGTCCCGCGGCGCCCTGGGCCTGCGAGGTGCGCGGTATGGAGACGCCGGCCTGGGCGTAGGACCACATCATCAGGCCGGAGCAGTCGAAGGAGGAGGGGCCGGTGGCGCCGTAGACGTACGGGTCGCCGATCCGGGTCTGCGCCGCGGCGAAGGCGGCGGCGGCACGCTGCGAGGCGGGGACCGCGTTGCCCAGGTCCACCCGGGAGCTGGAGCGGTCGGCGCGCTGCGCGTCCTGCTGCTGGAGCTGGGCCCGCTGCTGGGCGGTGAGGGTGTTGAGCAGCTTCTGCGCGGTGGCGAGCTTGCCCTGGACCTCCTTCTTCTTGGCGCCCAGTTCCTTGCGGGTGTCCGCGAGGTCCTTCATCTTGCTCTGGGCCTCTTCGCGCTCCTGCGCGAGCTCCCGCTGCTTGGCCTGGATCTCCCGGAGCTGGTCGGCCTGCTTGGCGCTGACCTGGTCCATGGTGGACGCCTTGTCCAGGTACGTGTCCGGGTTGGCGGAGAGGAACAGCTGCACGGACGGGTCGATGCCGCCGGTGCGGTACTGGGCGGTGGCCATCGCACCGAGCGCGTCCCGCATCGTGTTGAGCTCGTCCTGGCCCCGGGCGACCTTGTCCTGGAGGTTGTCGACGTCCTTCTGGAGCTTGGACTCCTGGTCCTTCGCGCCGTCGTACTTCTCCGTCGCCTGCTCCGCCTGGTGGTAGAGGTCGTCGACCTTCGACTTGACGGCCTTGAGGTCCTTGCCCGCCGGCTTCGGATCGGCGTGCGCCGCCTGCGAGGTGAGGGCGACGGCGGCGGCGGCCGTGGCGGTGAGCACCGTGACACGGGTGCGGTTCGGCTGCTTGGGACGACGGTGGGACGCCACGAAGGCGAGCTCCTTCTTCCTCAACCGCCTGCTGGGACCGGCGTGCGCCGCCGCACGGCGGACTGCTCCGGTTCCGGCTCCGCGCGCCCGCTCCCCCGTATGAGCTGAACTACGCGAATTCGGCGGCACCTTCGCTGTTCGCCCCGGGTGGACGATCAACCGCGCGAAGGTTCGACCCGACCCTAGTGACCTTCTTGTGATCAGTTCAAATCCCAACGGCAAAAATCTTCGCCAGGAGGGCATAAAATACGGACTTTACACAGACAGTAATGGTCAGTTGACTTTCCGCTGCCCTGGGTAACCCTTCAATTCGGGCATTGTACGCAGGAGTTGCTCAGGACCGCGAAAGCCGCTTCAGCAGCAGAGCGGACGCGACGGGCCGCGCCCCCGCGGCGGCGACCCCGTCGGCCACCTCGCGGTCGGTGGAGACCACCACCACGGGCCGCCCCGGCGGCTCGGCCCGCACCAGCCGGCGGATCAGCTCATCGGCCGTGACGCCCGGTTTGGAGAACAGCACCCGCACGCCGCGCGGCGGCGCGAGCAGCACGGGCGCCGCCAGCTCGGCGCCGTCGAAGACGCAGGTCACCTCGGCGCCGCTCTGCGCAGCGAGCATCGAGAGGCCGCCGAGCAGCCGCAGCCGCTGCTTGTCCAGCGGCATCGTCGGATAGCCGGTCTTCGTCACGTTGTAGCCGTCGACCAGCAGATGCGTCTGCGGCAGCGCGAGCAGCTGGTCGAGGAGCGCGGGATCCGTCGCCGACAGGGCGCGCGCCGCCACGTCCTTGGGCGACATCCGCCCCGGCTCCACCGCGTCGACGGTGTCGGCCGGCCGGGCCGCGGCCGGGGGCAGCGCCAGCTCGCGCCGCAGCCCCTGCGCGGCGTCGAGGACCGTGTCGAGCAGCAGCCGCAGCCGCATGTCCTCCACCGAGCGGCCCTCGCGCGAGGCGCGGCGCGCCGCCTCCACGGCGGACTCCGCCTCCGTGAGGCGCGCGCGCACCCGCCGGGTCTCGCTCTCCGCCGCCGACACCTGGGCGGCCGCGTCGGCGCGCACCGCCTCCGTCTCGGCCGCGGCCTTGCGCAGCGCGGCCTCGCCGCGCTTCACGTCGCTGAGCGCGCTGCGCAGCTTGCGGTGGAGCGCCTCGGTCTCCCTGCGGGCCGCGGCGAGCTCCTCCCGCAGCCGCTCGGTCTCCGTGCGGGTCAGGGTCTTCGCCGCGGCGAGCTCCTCGCGCAGCCGTTCGAGCTCGCGCCGCGCCTCGTCGTCGGCGCGCTCGGCGTGCGCCCGCTCCGCCTCCTCGCCCGCGGCGACCACCAGCTTCACCCATCCGGGCGGCCGCAGTACGTACGCGGCGGCCGCGACGTCGACCGGATCGGCGGCGGCGGGCGGCGAGCCGGCCGCCACGGCGGCGGCGAGCTCGGGGTGCGCCTCCGCGTACCGCTCGCCGACGCGCTGCCTGAACAGGGGGTCGCTCTCCAGGGCCGCGGCCATCGCGGTGCCGCCGAACCTGGCGCGCCGCGCCGGGGTGAACCTGGCGTACTGGCGCAGCTGGGCCGGCAGCTCGGCGACGGTCAGCCCGCCGAAGGCGTCGGAGACCAGCGCGACGACCTTGCGCCGCACCCCTTCGGGCAGCGGCCTGTCGAACACCTCGGGCGGCTCGCCGCCGCTCGCTTCGGCCTCCTCGGCCGCACCGGTCGGCTCAGCCCCGCCGGCGGGCTGCTCCACGATCCGTCACCCCGCTACCTCGTGCTCCTTCCGGACGGCCTCTGGTGGACCGTCTCCCGGCGGCCCCGTGTCGCCACGGCGACGCCCTCGGTCCCGTAACCCTACGGCCTCCGCCCCCTCCGGAACCCGTCCATCCGGCGAGGCGGTCCGTCCCGGTCCGCCCCGGTGCGTCATGCTCTGTCGGTGAGCAGAAGGCGGACAGTGCGCGGCCCCGTGGTGACGTGTGCCCTGATCGGCCTGTGCTGCCTGGCCTTCCTGGTCAGTCCAGTGTCGGGCCTCGATCCCGCGTACGGGAAGGGCGAAGCGCTGCTGGCCGCGCAGAGCGCGTACTTCCAGCGCTGGGGCATCGTCCCCGGCCAGTTGACCTCCGGGGCGCCGCACGCGCTGGTCACCCCGCTGACCGCGCTGTTCGTGCACGGGAACTGGCTGCACCTGCTGGGGAACATGCTGTTCCTCTACGTCTTCGGCACGATGGCCGAGGAGCGCATGGGACGGCTCCACTTCGCCGTCTTCTACCTGGTGGTGGGCGCGCTGGCGATGTCCGCCTACGCCGTCGCCAACGCCGGGAGCTCGCAGACGCTCGTGGGCGCGTCCGGGGCGATCTCCGGGGTGCTCGGGGCGTTCCTCTTCCTCTTCCCGAAGGCCCGGGTGACCAGCCTCTTCCCGTTCCTCTTCTTTCTGCCGCTGCGCTTTCCCGCGTGGATCGTGCTGCTGTTCTGGTTCGCGCTCCAGTGGCTCGCCCAACGGCAGGCCCAGGGCGCGGCGGGCACCGGGCCCGAGGTCGCCTACCTGGCCCACCTGGTGGGGTTCACCTGCGGCTTCGGCTACGCGGCCGTGCGCTATCTGCGGCCCGGTAGAGTGAACGGCCAAGCCGTGGCCACCGAGGGAGAACGACAGCCGTGATCACCGCGATCGTGCTCATCAAGACCAGCGTCGACCGGATCCCCGAGATCGCCGAGTCGATCGCCGCGCTGGACTCCGTCACCGAGGTCTTCTCCGTCACCGGCACGTACGACCTGATCGCGATGGTGCGCGTGGGGCAGCACGAGGACCTGGCGGACGTGATTCCCGGCCGGATCAGCAAGATCCCCGGCGTCGAGGCGACCGACACGCACGTCGCGTTCCGCGCGTACTCCCAGCACGACCTGGAGACGGCGTTCTCGATCGGCCTCGACGCCTGAGCCCTGCCGGGCCGCGCCCGCTCAGGCGGTCAGCTCGCCCACGGCCCGCACGAACCGCTCGATGTGCTCCTCGGGCGTGCCCGCGCCGAAGCTGACCCGCACCGCGTTGAGCGGCCCCTCGCCGCAGTCCGCGCCCCCTCCCGCGGCCGCGCCGGTCAGCAGCCGCACCAGCGGGTGCGCGCAGAACAGCCCGTCGCGCACGCCGATCCCGTACCGGTCCGAGAGCGCGGCGGCGAAGGCGGAGCTGTCCTGCCCCTCGACGACGAACGACACCACGCCGACCCGGTGCGCGCCCTCGCCGAACAGGCTCAGCACCCGCACCCCCGGCAGCTCGGCGAGGCCGGAGACGAGCCGGCCGAGCAGCAGCTGCTCCCGCGCCGCGAGGTTCTCGAATCCGGCCTCGGTGAGCGCCCGGCAGGCGGAGGCGATGGCGTAGGCGCCGACCACGTTGGGCGAGCCGGCCTCGTGCCGGGAGTCGTCGGTGTTCCAGTCGGTCTCGACCCCGCCGTCCCCGGTACGCGCGACCCGCCGGGTGGCGCCGCCACCCGCCAGGTACGGCGCGGCCTCGCGCAGCCAGTCGGCGCGGCCGGCGAGGACGCCCGCGCCGAACGGCGCGTACAGCTTGTGGCCGGAGAAGGCGACCCAGTCCACGTCGAGCGCGGCCACGTCGACCGGCAGGTGCGGCACCAGCTGCGCCGCGTCCAGCACGATCCGGGCGCCGTGCCGGTGCGCGGCGGCGGCCAGCTCGGGCACCGGCCACAGCTCGCCCGTCACATTGGACGCGCCCGTCACGCAGACCAGCGCGGGCCGCGCCGTGTCGCGGGCCGCCAGCGCCGCCTCCAGCGTGGCGACCGCCGCGACCGGTGAGCGCGGCGCGTCGAGGTACGTCACGGAGGCGGTGCGCTGCCACGGCAGCAGCGCCGCGTGGTGCTCGGTCTCGAAGACGAAGACCTCGCACCCCTCGGGCAGGGACGTGGCCAGCAGGTTCAGCGAGTCTGTGGTGGAGCGGGTGAAGACGACCCGGTCGTCGGGGCGGCAGCCGAGGAAGGCGGCGACGGTGCGCCTGCTCTCCTCGAACAGGTCGGTGGAGAGCCGCGAGAGGTGGCCGGCGCCGCGGTGCACGCTGCCGTAGTACGGCAGGTACGCGGCGACGTCCTCCCACACGCGCCGCAGCGCGGGCGCGCTCGCCGCGTAGTCGAGCGCGGCGTACGGGATCTCGGTGCCGTCGGCGAGCGGGGCGCAGACCTCGGTGCCGAGCACGGGCAGCGGGGCAGGGGTGACGGGGGCATCCAGGTGTACGGACATGGCGAAGCCTTCTGGGGTGCGAAACGAGTGCCTGAGGCGGCGGGGACACGGAGGGGCGCTCTGCGCCTATCGCATTCGCATGGGTACGGCAGCTCCCTCTGAGGACCTGGACCCCAGTGGAGACTAAGGGCCCGCGCTTGCCGCGGACCTCGCTGCCCACGGCCTGGTCTTCACCCGGGGCACCCCGCCACGGACGGAGGGTTGCCGGACAGCGGGCCGGGGCCGTAGTCGCTGTCACTCATGACCTTGGCCGCGAGTATGCCACACGCGTACGAGCCCTCCGCAAGTCCCCCCGTGGCGCCTGCGGCCGCTCAGCGGCCTGAACGGGCGTCACGGGGACGCGCGGTCTCGCGGTTGGTGGCCGCGACCCAGCCCGCCAGGGCCCGCGCCGCGGCGCCCGAGTCGACGGACTCCGCGGCCCTGGCGAGGCCCGCGGCCAGCTGGACGTCGAGCGCGTCGTCGGTCTGGTCGAGGGCGACCAGCGCCGCGGCCGCGTTGAGCAGGACCGCGTCGCGCACCGGGCCGTGCTCGCCGGCGAACAGCCGGCGCGCGACGTCCGCGTTGTACGAGGCGTCCTGGCCGCGCAGCGCCGAGACGGGCACGATGTCGAGGCCGACGGAGCGCGGGTCGAACGGCTCCTCGCCGACGGCGCCGTCCCGCACCCGCCACACCCGGGACGTCGCCGTCGTGGTCAGCTCGTCGAGGCCGTCGTCGCCGCGGAAGACCAGCGCGGAGTTGCCGCGCTCGGCCAGCACGCCGGCGACGATCGGCGCCATCCTGGCGTCGGCGACGCCGACGGCCTGCGCCCGTACGCGCGCCGGGTTGGTCAGCGGCCCCAGGATGTTGAACGTGGTCTGCGCGCCCAGCTCGCGGCGCGCGGTCGCCGCGTGCCGCAGCGCGGGGTGGAACCTGACCGCGAAGCAGAAGGTGATGCCCGCCTCCTCGGCCACCTCGGCCACCCGCTCGGGGCTCAGGTCCAGGTTGACGCCGAGCTTCTCCAGCACGTCCGACGCGCCGCTCTGCGACGACGAGGCGCGGCTGCCGTGCTTGACGACCTTCGCGCCGGTGCCCGCCACCACGACCGCGGCCATGGTGGAGATGTTGACGGTCTTCGCGAGGTCGCCGCCGGTGCCGACGATGTCGACGGTGCGGCCGGGCACCTCGATGGTGCGGGCGTGCTCGTACATCGCCCTGACCAGGCCCGCGACCTCCTCGACCGTCTCGCCCTTGGCGCGCAGCGCCACCGCGAACCCGGCGATCTGCGCGTCGGTTGCCTCGCCGCTCATGATGCGGTCCATCGCCCAGGCCGTCTGCCCGGCGTCGAGGTCCTCGCCCCGCAGCAGCGCGTTCAGCACACCAGGCCAGGACGGGGCCGCCGCGGTGTCGCCTCCGGCGGGGGTCACAGCGCTCATGGTCGCTCCTGGGGTGGGTGGGGCCGCCGGCGGCCTGCCGGGGCGTGCGGCGGGCCGCGCCGCCGCTGGCGACAGCCTATCGGCGGGCGGGCGCAGGCCGGGCGCGGGGACGCACACGCGGCCGGGCCCCGGCCAGGACCCCTTGCGGGGACCCGGCCGGGGCCCGGTGCGTGGCGGACAGCGGTGCGGGATCAGTGGTGGCCGTGGCCGCTCGTGATCTCCTTGTACTCCTCGGCGGTCGGCTTGGGGATCTGGTTGCCCTCGCCGTAGTAGCCCTTGCTCAGGCGCGCCCGCAGCTTCTCGCCGCGACCGATCCTGCGCCGTACGCCGTTCTCGTCGACGGTCTCGCCGATCTCCAGCGGCTCGTACTGCTCGTGCGCGGTGAGCTTGAAGAGGTCCGCCTGGTCGAGCGGGGTGTGGACCTCGACGAACTCGCCGTGCGGCAGCCGCTTGATGAGGCCGGACTCCCGCCCGTGCAGGACCTTCTCCGCGTCGCGCCGCTGCAGGCCCATGCAGACCCGCTTGGTGATGATGAAGACGAGGACCGGCACGACGAAGAAGGCGACGCGCACGAACCAGGTGATCGCGTTGATCGACAGGTGGAAGTGCGTGGCCCAGAGGTCGTTGCCGCCACCGACGAGCAGGACGAAGTACCAGGAGATCCACGCGGCACCGAAGCCGGTGCGGGTCGGCGCGTTGCGCGGCCGGTCCGCGATGTGGTGCTCGCGCTTGTCCCCGGTGACCCAGGCCTCGATGAACGGGTAGACCGCGATCGCGGCGAGCACCAGCGGGAAGATCACCAGCGGGATGAACACGCCGAGGACCAGCGTGTGGCCCGCGAAGTTGATCTCCCAGCCCGGCATCACGCGGATCAGGCCCTCGGAGAAGCCCATGTACCAGTCGGGCTGGGCGCCGGTCGACACCTGGTCGGGCCGGTAGGGGCCGATCGCCCAGATCGGGTTGATCGTGGCGATCGCGGCGACCATCGCGATCAGGCCGAAGACCAGGAAGAAGAAGCCGCCGGCCTTGGCCATGTAGATCGGCAGCAGCGGCATGCCGACGACGTTCTTCTCCGTGCGGCCGGGGCCCGCGAACTGCGTGTGCTTGTGGTAGAAGACCAGGATCAGGTGGGCCGCCACCAGGCCGAGCATGATGCCGGGCAGCAGCAGGATGTGGATCGAGTAGAACCGGGCGACGAAGTCGCCGCCGGGGAACTCGCCGCCGTAGAGGAACATCGACAGGTACGTGCCGACGATCGGCACGGACAGGATCGCGCCCTCCATGAAGCGGACACCGGTGCCGGAGAGCAGGTCGTCGGGGAGCGAGTAGCCGGTGAAGCCGGTGAACATGCCCAGGACGAACAGCAGGAAGCCGAACAGCCAGTTGACCTCGCGCGGCTTGCGGAACGCGCCGGTGAAGAACACGCGCATCATGTGCACGAACATCGCCGCGAGGAAGATGAGCGCGGCCCAGTGGTGGATCTGCCGGATCAGCAGGCCGCCGCGGACGTCGAAGCTGATGTTCAGCGTGGAGCTGAAGGCCTCGGACATCCGGATGCCCTGCAGCGGGACGTAACTGCCGTGGTAGACCACCTCGTTCATCGACGGGTGGAAGAACAGCGTCAGGTACACACCCGTGAGGATGATGATGATGAAGCTGTAGAGCGAGACCTCACCGAGCATGAAGGACCAGTGGTCCGGGAAGATCTTGCGCATGTTGGCCTTGGCCAGGGAGTAGATCCCCAGCCGGCCGTCGGCCCAGTCCGCGAGGCGCTCGCCCGCGGGTACCTGGCGGTTGTCGTCGCTCGGAGTACTCATCCGCGCTCCCAGAAGGCAGGACCGACGGGCTGGTCGAAGTCGCCGAGCGCCTCCAGGTTGCCCTGGCCGTTCACGCCGATCCGCAGCTGCGGGAGGGGGTGGCCGGCCGGGCCGAAGATGACCTTGGCGCCGTCGGAGAGGTCGAAGGTGGACTGGTGGCACGGGCACAGAACGTGGTGCGTCTGCTGCTCGTAGAGGCTGATGGGGCAGCCGACGTGGGTGCAGATCTTCGAGTAGGCCACGATGCCCTGGTGGGACCAGTCCAGCTCGCGCTTGTCCTTGATCTCGTCCGGCTGGATGCGGACGATCATCAGGGCCGCCTTGGCGATCTGCTCCTGGAAGTCCTCGCTGTCCTCCTTCAGCCCCTCGGGCATGGCGAAGGTGAGCGAGCCCACGGAGACGTCCTCGGGGCGCAGCGGCTGCATCGTGTTCATGTTGATGAGCTGCTTGCCCTTGGCCCACATGGTGGAGCGCAGCTTCTTCTCCGGCAGCGGACCGAGGTCGCGCAGGAGCATCACGCCGGAGAGCGGGACGAGCGCCATGGCGCCGAACAGGGTGTTGCGCACCAGCTTGCGGCGGCCGAAGCCGGACTCGGCTGCGCCGTCGGCGAAGTCCTGCATGACCTTCGCGCGGACCTCGGGCGGCGCCTCGATGGCGTGCCGGTCGTCGGGGACCTCGCGGTCCGACATCAGGGTCCTGGCCCAGTGCACGGCGCCTGCGCCGATGCAGAACAGCGCGATGCCGAGCGTGATGCCCAGGGCGAAGTTCAGGATGCTGACGTGCCCGAACGGGAAGATGTAGACGATCTTGTCGACCGGGAACGCCACGTACGAGGCGATGAACGCCACGGTGGCCAGCATCGAGAGGACGAACAGGAAGGCGACGGTGCGCTCGGACCGCTTGGCGGCCCGCTCGTCGATGTCCTGGATGCGCGGCAGGTGCGGGGGGAGCCCCGGGTCCGCGAACGGGTCCTCTTCACCGCGGGCGAGGGGGCCGTGTGCCTGCTCGCTCGGCAGGTGCGCTTCTGAGGGGGTGTCGTGGGTGCTCATGACTTCTTGGCCTTAGCGGTGTGGGCCGCGATCCAGACGGCGACGGCGATGAGGGCGCCCAGACCGAAGATCCAGGCGAACAGGCCCTCACTGACGGGGCCGAGGCCGCCGAGCTTCAGACCGCCGGGCGACGCGGACTGCGAGCCGTTGACCGTCTTGATGTAGGCGATGATCTCCTGCTTCTGCTTCGTCGGCATCGTCGTGTCCGGGAAGGACGGCATGTTCTGCGGGCCGGACTGCATGGCCTCGTAGATGTGCTTCGCCGAGACGCCTTCGAGATCGGGCGCGAACTTGCCGTTCGTCAGCGCGCCGCCCTCACCGCTGAAGTTGTGGCACTGGGTGCAGTTCGTGCGGAAGAGTTCGCCGCCCTTGGCGACGTCCGATCCTGCGGGGTTGTACTCCTGCGAGGTCGGGACGTTCGGACCGGCACCGAGCGAGGCGATGTACGCGGCGAGCTGGTCGATCTGCCCCTGCGAGTACTGGACCTTCTTCTTCTCGATCTGCGGGCCGGGCTGCTGGGCGGGCATGCGGCCGGTGCCGACCTGGAAGTCCACGGCCGCGGCGCCCACGCCGACCAGGCTGGGGCCGTCGGAGCTGCCCTGACCACCGGTTCCGTGGCAGCTGGCACAGCCGACGTCGTACAGCTTCTTGCCCTCGTCGATGGCGAGGGACTGGGCGGAAGTGTCAGCTTGCGCCTTGTCCGCGGGCGCGAACGCGGCGTACAGCCCCCCTGTGGCCGCCAGCGCGAGGAGTAGGACGACGACCGCCGCCAGCGGGTGGCGTCGTCGTGCGGAGAGCTTTTTCACGGATTACCCCGGTGTCAGGATCTTCTGCGTCGGTGCTTCTGGAGTGTGTGCGAGCGCGTCGGGCGCGAGGCCCCGCTACTTGATCAGGTAGATCGTGGCGAAAAGGCCGATCCAGACGACATCGACGAAGTGCCAGTAGTAGGACACGACGATGGCGGCCGTAGCCTGCTCGTGGGTGAATCTCTTGGCCACGTACGTACGGCCGAGCACGAACAGGAAGGCGATGAGGCCGCCCGTCACGTGCATGCCGTGGAAGCCGGTGGTCAGGTAGAACACCGAACCGTACGGGTCGGAGGAGAGCGAGATGCCGTCCTCCTTGACCAGGTTCGTGTACTCGAAGATCTGGCCGCCGATGAAGATCGCACCCATGACGAACGTGACCACGAACCAGGCCCTGAGCTTCTTCACGTCGCCGCGCTCGGCGGCGAACACGCCGAGCTGGCAGGTGAGGGAGGAGAGCACCAGGATCGTGGTGTTGCCCGCGGAGAACGGGACGTTCAGGTGCGAGGCCATGGACTGCCAGTGGGCCTCGCCCGTCACCGAACGCAGGGTGAAGTACATCGCGAAGAGGGCCGCGAAGAACATCAGCTCGGAACTCAACCAGATGATCGTTCCGACGCTGGTGAGGTTCGGCCGATTGACCGTCGGGTGCGCGGGCCCGGTTTCTACTGTCGTTGCTGTCGCCACGACCGACATTATGTCGGTCGCTTATCCCGCCCTCACTCCCGGGGGTCCCGTTCGGTGTGTCTATGGCCTGTGTCCAGCCCGAACGGCTCAGTCGGCAGCCGTCCTTACCGGTGCTGACAGGGCGTGGGACGGAGTAGCATCCGGGCCACCGGTCCGACGGCGGGCGACCCGTCACGGGCCCTCGCAGACGCCTCAAACCATGGAGGAACAATGCGGCCGACCGCCACCGTGCTTGTCTACAGCGACGACGCCAACACCCGCGAGCAGGTCCGGCTGGCCGCGGGGCGCAGGCCCGCCGCCGACGTGCCGGAGGTCGAGTTCCTGGAGTGCGCGACGCTGCCCGCCGTGCTCGACGCCCTCGACCGGGGCGGGGTGGACGCCTGCGTGCTGGACGGGGAGGCCGTCCCCGCCGGCGGCATGGGGGTGTGCCGGCAGATCAAGGACGAGGTCTTCCGCTGCCCGCCGGTGCTGCTGCTGATCGGCAGGCCGCAGGACGCCTGGCTCGCGACGTGGAGCCGCGCCGACGCCGCCGTCACTCTTCCGGTGGAACCTGTGGACCTCGCCGAGGCGCTCGCCTCGCTGCTGCGCCGCAGGCTCGCCGTGGACGCCTGAGCTCCCGCGGCGGTGGGCTCCCGGGTGCCCTGCGTCCTGGATCCGCCGTCCCGCCGACGCGCCGGTGCCGCCCCTGGGCCCTGTGAGAGGGCTCAGGGGCGGCACCGTGCCGTTCCCCGCGTGCTGCGGTGCGTGCGCGCCGCGGGTCAGACCGCGGGGCGCAGGCGCGACGCCTGGACGACGTTCTGCGAGGAGTTGACGGCGCTCTTGTCGCCGGTGGCGGACCCGCCCCCCTGTATCGCGGAGCCCTTCTGCCACTTCTTCCAGTCGAGGTTCCAGTCGCCGTAGCCGTTGCCGAACGGCTCCATCTCGTCGCCGCCGCTGTTGACGACCTGCACGACGTCGCCGGGGCGCACCGTGTCGAAGAACCACTCGGCGTCGTCGGTCGACATGCCGACACAGCCGTGGCTGACGTTGGCGGCACCCTGCGAGCCCACCGACCAGGGCGCCGCGTGCACGTACTCGCCGCTCCAGGTCACCCGGGTGGCCCAGTGCACCGGCAGGTCGTAGGAGTCGGAGCTGCCCGCGGCGATGCCGACGGTGGAGCTCTTCATCTGGACGAACGACTGCTTCTCCAGGACGACCTTGATGCCGTCGCGGGTCTCGAAGCCCGGCTTGCCCGTGGTGACCGGCAGGTCGTTGATCTCCTTGCCGTCCCTGTACACCTTCATCCGGTGCTCCGCCGCGTCGGTGACGGCGATCAGGCGGTCGCCCGTGGTGATGCCGAGGGGCTTGGACGCGGCGCCGTAGAGCTTGCCCTCGACCTTCACGCCGCCGAGGTTGCTCGTCGCCCTGATGCTGGCGTGGCTCGGCCAGTACTGCTGCGGCCGGTAGTGCAGATGGGTGGAGTCGACCCAGTACCAGGAGCCCTCGGTCGCGGGTACGGAGGTGACCTTGAGGGAGCGCTCCACGACGGCGCGCGCGGCCTGCGACTTCACCGGGGCGCTGAGCTTCGCCGTGATCGGCTCGCCCACGCCGTACTCGCCGCCCTCGGGTCCGAAGGTGACCTTCAGCTGCTTGCTGGAGGGCGGGGGCGCGGTGTCGAAGGAGAGGGTGCGGGTGCCGGGCTTGCCGTCGTCGTTCTCCGTGGCGACCCGCACGGTGTAGCGGGTGCCCGCGGTGAGCGGTGCGGTGGAGTGCCAGCGCATGCCGTCGGCGGCGAGTTCGCCCGCGAGGTGGTGGCCGGCGGTGTCGACGGCGGTGACGTCGGTGATCCGCCCGTCGCCGTCCTTGGCGGTGATCTCCAGGGGCTTGTTCAGGGCCACCGGCTTCTTGTCGTGGCCGGCCGTCCCGAACGAGACCTGGTCGGCCGCGTCGTAGGGGTGGGTGGAGAGCTTCCCGCTGTCGGTGCCGCCGCACGCCGCGGCGCCCGCGCCGAGGGACGCGAGCAGCAGGGCGCAGCCGGCAACGGTGCGGTAGCGAGGCGTGTCGTTCATGGCCTCACGCTATGAAGGTTCGTCACCTCTGGCGCGACGGGTGTGGCAAAAGAGGGACCCGGACCCTCCGCGTCGGAGTGTCCGGGTCCCTCGCCGTGGCGCCGTGTGCTACTGGTTGCGGTTCTCGCCGTGGTAGTACTCGAAGACCCAGCCCCACAGGCCGAGCATGATGAGCGGCGCCGAGAAGTACAGCAGCCACCAGCCCATCGCGACGGCGAGGAAGGCGAGCGCGCCGCCGATGCCCAGCGAGACGGGGGCCCAGCTGTGCGGGGAGAAGAACCCGACCTCGCCGGCCTCGTCCGCGACGTCGGCCTCCTTGTCGTCCTGCGCCAGCTCGTCCATGCGGCGGGCCGTGAAGGACAGGTAGAAGCCGATCATCAGTGCCAGGCCGAAGGCCAGGAACAGCGCGACCGTGCCGGCGGTCTCGCGCGACCAGTACCCGTAGACGATCGCGACGACCAGGACGAAGAGGCTCAGCCAGAGAAAGAGCCGTCCTTGGATCTTCACTTGCCGGCCTCCTTGCCGGTGCTGCCTGCCAGGGCCTTGTCACCCTCGACGTGGGCGAGCTGGTCCAGGGCCGCGATCTCCGGGTGGTGCAGGTCGAACGCCGGGGATTCGGAGCGGATGCGCGGCAGCGTGAGGAAGTTGTGCCGCGGCGGCGGGCACGAGGTGGCCCACTCCAGCGAACGGCCGTAGCCCCACGGGTCGTCGACCTCGATCTTCTTGCCGTACTTGGCGGTCTTCCAGACGTTGTAGAAGAACGGCAGGATCGACAGGCCGAGCAGGAAGGAGCTGATCGTCGAGATCGTGTTCAGCGTGGTGAAGCCGTCGCTCGCCAGGTAGTCCGCGTAGCGGCGCGGCATGCCCTCGGCGCCCAGCCAGTGCTGGACGAGGAACGTGCCGTGGAACCCGACGAACAGCGTCCAGAACGTGATCTTGCCGAGCCGCTCGTCCAGCATCTTGCCGGTGAACTTGGGCCACCAGAAGTGGAATCCCGCGAACATCGCGAACACCACGGTGCCGAACACCACGTAGTGGAAGTGCGCCACCACGAAGTACGAATCGGAGATGTGGAAGTCGAGCGGCGGGGAGGCCAGGATGACGCCGGTGAGGCCGCCGAAGGCGAAGGTGATCAGGAAGCCGATCGACCAGAGCATCGGGGTCTCGAAGGAGAGCGACCCCTTCCACATGGTGCCGATCCAGTTGAAGAACTTCACACCGGTCGGTACCGCGATGAGGAAGGTCATGAAGGAGAAGAACGGCAGGAGCACACCGCCGGTCACGTACATGTGGTGCGCCCACACGGTCACGGAGAGGCCGGCGATGGAGATCGTCGCGGCGACCAGGCCGATGTAGCCGAACATCGGCTTGCGGCTGAAGACCGGGATGACCTCGGAGATGATCCCGAAGAACGGGATCGCGATGATGTACACCTCTGGATGGCCGAAGAACCAGAAGAGGTGTTGCCAGAGCAGTGCCCCGCCGTTGGCGGCGTCGAAGACGTGCGCCCCGAACTTCCGGTCGGCCTCCAGGGCGAACAGGGCGGCGGCCAGCACCGGGAAGGCGAGCAGGACCAGCACACCGGTCAGCAGCACGTTCCACGTGAAGATCGGCATCCGGAACATCGTCATGCCGGGCGCGCGCATGCAGATGATCGTGGTGATGAAGTTGACCGAGCCGAGGATCGTGCCGAAGCCGGAGAAGGCGAGGCCCATGATCCACAGGTCGCCGCCGACGCCGGGCGAGTTGACCGCGCTGGACAGCGGCGAGTAGGCGAACCAGCCGAAGTCGGCCGCGCCCTGGGGGGTGAGGAAGCCGCCGACCGCGATGAGCGAGCCGAACAGGTAGAGCCAGTACGCGAAGGCGTTGAGCCGCGGGAACGCCACGTCGGGCGCGCCGATCTGGAGCGGCATGATCCAGTTCGCGAACCCGGCGAACAGCGGCGTCGCGAACATCAGCAGCATGATCGTGCCGTGCATCGTGAACGCCTGGTTGAACTGCTCGTTCGACAGGATCTGGAGGCCGGGCCTGGCCAGCTCCGCACGCATCACGAGGGCGAGCAGGCCGCCGATGCAGAAGAACGCGAACGACGTGATCAGGTAGAGCGACCCGATCGTCTTGTGGTCGGTCGTGGTCACCCACTTCACGACCACGTTTCCCGGCTGCCGGCTGCGCACAGGCAGCTCGTCCGCGTACGCGTCCTCGGCACCCTTGGATTGTTCGTTGAGGATGCTCACAGTGTCTTGTCCTCCGCGTTCCTGGCCGGACCCGTCTGGGCGATGCCCGCCGGGACGTAGCCGTTCTGGCCCTTCTTCGCCAGGTCCTTCAGGTGCTGCTCGTAGCGCTCCGGAGAGACGATCTTGACGTTGAAGAGCATCCGCGAGTGGTCCACGCCGCACAGCTCGGCGCACTTGCCGCGGAAGGTGCCTTCCTGGGTCGGCGTGACCTCGAAGGAGTTGGTGTGACCGGGGATGACGTCCATCTTCATGAGGAAGGGCAGCACCCAGAAGTCATGGATGACGTCACGCGACGTCAGGATGAACCGCACCTTCTGGCCCTTGGGGAGCCAGAGCGTCGGTCCCGGGTTCCCGGTCTGCGGGTTGCGCTCGGCCGGCACGCCCGCGTCGTAGACACCCTCGGCGCCCTTGGGGAACGCCTTCGTGAACTTGTCCGGGATGGCGCTGAGCTCGCTCGGGATCCTGGAGCCCGTCGAGTCGTTGCCGTCCACGTTCTCGACGTAGTTGAAGGCCCAGCTCCACTGGTAGCCGACCACGTTGATCGTGTGGGCGGGCTTGGGAGACAGGTCGAGGAGCTTGGACTCGTCGCGCGCGGTGAAGTAGAAGAACACCGACACGACGATCAGCGGCACCACCGTGTACAGCATCTCGATGGGGAGGTTGTACCGGGTCTGCGGCGGCACCTCCACCTTCGTGCGGCTGCGCCGGTGGAAGATGACGCTCCAGATGATCAGGCCCCAGACGAGGACGCCGACCACCAGCGCCGCCGCCCACGATCCCTGCCAGAGGGAGAGGATCCGAGGTCCCTGCTCCGTGACCGGAGTCGGTAGACCAAGGCGTGGGAAATCCTTGTAAGAGCAACCGGTGGCGGTCACCATGATCAGGCCCGCGGTCAGCACCACCTGCGGCAGCTTCCGCCGCATCGGGCGCCGCGACGAGCGGTCGGAGCCGTTGGGACTCACGTAGCGCCTTCCCGAGAGTCTCGCCCGCGCGGCCGGCTGCGGCCGTCTCGGTCGTCGCCGGCCCGGTCACGGGCAGGGGTTTGATGTTTATGCGGACCAAACCCTACTGGACGCTATTTGGCGTCGCGCGGGGAGGGTGCCCAACGCGCCGTCCGAGTCCCCGAAGGGATTCAACCCCCGCTCACGCCCCGCATCTGACGCTCCTTCCGGCCCCGCCTGAGGGGTCCGGGTTAGCCTCGCGGCGTGTCCTACTTCGACTCCGCTTCCTCCGCGCCGCTGCACCCGGTGGCCCGCCGGGCGCTGCAGGCTTCCCTGGACGAGGGGTGGGCCGATCCCGCCCGCCTCTACCGGGAGGGGCGGCGCGCCGCGCTGCTCCTCGACGCGGCGCGCGAGGCCGCCGCGGAGGCCGTGGGGTGCCGCGCGGACGAGCTGGTTTTCACTCCTTCGGGGACGCACGCGGTCCACGCGGGAATCTCCGGCGCCCTGGCGGGGCGTCGGCGTGTCGGGGGCCACGCCGTGGTCTCGGCGGTCGAGCACTCGTCGGTGCTGCACGCGGCGCGGGCCGCGGCGGACGCCGGGGGCTCGCTGACTGAGGTGCCGGTCGACCGGTACGGGGCGGTGGCGGCGGGCGCGTACGGCGAGGCGCTGCGCGCGGACACGGCGCTCGCGTGCCTCCAGTCGGCCAACCACGAGGTGGGCACGGTGCAGCCGGTGGCTGAGGTGGCCGAGGCCTGCCGGGAGCGCGGGGTGCCGCTGCTGGTGGACGCGGCGCAGTCGCTCGGCTGGGGCCGGGTCGCGGGCTCCTGGTCGCTGCTCGCGGCGAGCGCGCACAAGTGGGGCGGGCCCGCGGGCGTGGGGCTGCTCGCGGTGCGCAAGGGGGTCAGGTACGCGGTGCGCGGGCCGGCCGACGAGCGGGAGTCGGGGCGGTCGCCCGGCTTCGTCAACATCCCGGCTGTGGTGGCCGCGGTTGCGTCGCTGCGAGCGGTGCGGGAGGAGGCCGAGACCGAGGCGCGGCGCCTCTCGGAGCTGGTGGACCTGGTCAGGGCGCGGGTGCCCGAGCTGGTGCCCGACGTGGAGGTGGTGGGCGCCCCGGTGGCGCGGCTGCCGCACCTGGTCACGTTCTCGTGTCTCTATGTCGACGGCGAGGCGCTGCTGCACGAGCTCGACCGCGCGGACTTCTCGGTGTCGTCCGGTTCCTCGTGCACGAGCGACACCCTGGCGCCGAGCCATGTGCTGCGCGCGATGGGCGTGCTGTCGGAGGGCAACGTGCGGGTGTCGCTGCCGTACGGCACCGGGCGGGCGGACGTGGAGCGGTTCCTCGCGGTGCTGCCCGGCGCGGTCGCCGCGGTGCGGGCGCGGCTCGCGGCGCCCGCGGCCGCCGCCGCCGGGCGAACGCCGGAGCCGGCGGCCGCTGCACCGGAGCCGGCGGCCGCTCCCTCGTCGGGCCCGGAAGCCGCGGCCGCTCCCCCGGAGTCCGGGGAGGCGGTGGCCTCCGGGCCCGCCGGGGAGCTGGTGGTGGACGCGCTGGGCAGGCGGTGCCCGGTCCCGGTGATCGAGCTGGCGAAGGTCTTCGGCCGGGTGCCGGTGGGCGGGAAGGTCGCGGTGCTCTCCGACGACGAGGCGGCCCGCCTCGACATCCCCGCGTGGTGCGGGATGCGCGGGCAGGAGTACGTGGGCGAACGGCCGGCGGACCGCGGTGTCGCTTACGTGGTCCGCCGGCTGTCGTGAGCCGCGAGGCGGGTCAGACGGCCAGGTGCGCCTGGACCTCGGTGGCGGCGTCGTGGCCGTACGCCTTGGTGAAGCGCTCCATGAAGCGGTGGCGCGCCAGCGTGTACTCCTGGGTGCCGACGGTCTCGATGGCGAGCGTCGCCAGCATGCAGCCGACCTGGGCGGCGCGCTCCATCGAGACGCCCCAGGACAGGCCGGCGAGGAAGCCGGCGCGGAAGGCGTCGCCGACGCCGGTCGGGTCGGCCTTGGCCTCCTCCTGGGCGCAGCCGACCTCGACGGCGGGGTGGCCGGCCTTCTCGACGCGGGCGCCGTTCTTGCCGAGGGTGGTGATGCGGTACCCGACGCGGCTGAGGATCTCGGCGTCGGTCCAGCCGGTCTTGGCCTCGATGAGGCCCTTCTCGTACTCGTTGGAGAAGAGGTAGGTGGCGCCTTCGAGGAGGGCGCGGATGTCGTCGCCCTCCATGCGGGCGATCTGCTGCGAGAAGTCGGCGGCGAACGGGATGCCCCGGGTGCGGCACTCCTCGGTGTGCCGGAGCATCGCCTCGGGGTCGTCGGCGCCGATCAGGACCAGGTCGAGGCCGCCGACGCGGTCGGCGACGTGCTGGATCTCGATCAGCCGCGCCTCGCTCATGGCGCCGGTGTAGAAGGACCCGATCTGGTTGTGGTCGGTGTCCGTGGTGCACACGAAGCGCGCGGTGTGCAGGTGGTCGGAGATGTGGACGGACTCGGTGTCGACTCCGTGCCGCACCAGCCAGGCGCGGTACTCGTCGAAGTCCTCGCCCGCGGCGCCGACGAGGATGGGCCGCAGGCCGAGCTGGCCCATGCCGAAGCAGATGTTGGGAGCGACGCCGCCCCTGCGCACGTCGAGGTTGTCGACGAGGAACGACAGGGAGACCGTGTGGAGCTGGTCGGCGACGAGCTGGTCGGAGAACCGTCCCGGGAAGGTCATCAGGTGGTCGGTGGCGATGGAGCCGGAGACTGCGATTCGCACGGCGTGAACGCTCCTGGGGGTCACGAACGGTGGGCGCTTCACGCTACCGCCATCCGCGCGCGGTATGCGGGAGAGGCCCGGAGTACCGGCCGCGCATCGCAAGAGCGCCCGGTTTCGCCCGGTACGCACGGACTGCGTACCGTGGGTGCATGACGAGTCACGGTGTGCGACGGATGCGGCAGGACGGCGCGGTGGGCATCGAGCCCGGCGCGTGCCTCGCCGAACTGCGGGGCGACTGCGCCAGGATGGCGGCGCGCTGGGCGGCGCGGCCCCTGGGGTCGGTCACGCCCGACGCACCCGCGCGGGCCGCGCGGGTGCGGGTCGACCCCGCGTCGGTGCTGCTGGTCGCCCGGATGGCCGAGTACGGGGCCTGACGGCGGCGGCGCGGGCGCCGCGCCGGAAGGCACGCCGCGCGGAACCGGGCGGCGTGCGGCCGCGTCCCAGCCCTGACCGTGGACGCACGCGTGGGCGTAAGGGGCGCGGGCGGACGGAGACCGGCCGGAGGAGCGCAGCGGTGAGCGGTGCAGGGGAACCGGAGGAGCACGGGGACGGCGCCGGGCGTACGGGGGCGCGGCGGGGGCGGCGCTCGCCGCTGGTGCTCGCCGCGGTGGCGGCCGGGGCCCTGGCCGTGGCGGGCGGCGGCGCGTATCTGGCGGCCGGCGCGGGCGGCGCCACCGACGGCGCGGGGCCGCCGCCGCGCATCGGGCCCGCGATGACCCCGATGGACGACGGCGGCCCCGGGTCGGTCTCCGCGGCGCCGGGCGGCCCCGGCTCGCCGTCGGCGCCGGGCATCGCGCCGGGCGAGCCCGATCCGCGCGGAGCCGGGTACCGGGTGACGGTCCCGCTGCCGGAAGGACCGGACACGGCCACGGTGTACACGGTGCGCGACGACATCACGGCGGGCCGGGCGGCCACGCTCGCGAAGGCGCTCGGGGTGCCGGGGACGCCGCACACGTCGGGGCTGTTCTGGCAGGTCGGCTCGGCCGCGGACGGCACGGGCCCGGTGCTGCGGGTGCAGAAGAAGGCGCCGGGGACGTGGACGTTCTCCCGGTACGCGATGGCGCAGGGCGGCGACGGCTGCGCGAAGGGCAGGCCGTGCCCCGGCGGGGCCCCGTCCTCCCCCGGCGGCGTGGTGGGTCCGGCGGTCGGCGCGGTGAGCGAGGCGGCGGCGAAGAAGGCGGCGGCGCCGGTCCTCGCGGCTGCGGGCCTGCGGGGTGCGCATCTCGAAGCGGGCCGGCTGCTCGGCGCGGTGCGCGTGGTGGAAGCCGACCCGGTGGTGGACGGACTGCCGACCTACGGCTGGACGACGGGCCTCCAGGTCGGCGCGGACGGGCGGATCACCGGCGGCGGCGGGCAGCTGGGCGTCCCCGAGGCGGGCACGGCGTATCCGGTGGCGGGGGCCGCCGAGGCGCTGAAGGCGCTCGGCGCGGGCGCCTCGGGCGGCACCGGCTGCGCCACGCGGACGCCGCTGACAGGACCGGTCACCGGCGCCGAGCCCGCGCCGACGGGGAGTTGCGCGCCGAGCGGCAGAGCGCGGCCGCTGCCGGTGGACGCGGTGGTGTTCGGGCTCGCGGCGCGGCCGGTGGGCGGCGTGCCGGGGCTCGTACCGTCCTGGCTGTTCACGGTCGACCCGGGCGGCGGCGCCCCGGCGTACCGGGTGGCGCAGCCGGCACTGCACTCCGGGGCCTCACGCGCGCCGCTGCCGTCCCTGCCGCCGCACGGGATGAAGCCGGGCGGCGGGAGCGGCGCGGACACCGCGGCCGACCAGCCCCTCTCGTACAGCACGCACGGCCGCACGCTCACGGTGCGGTTCTGGGGCGGGGTGTGCGGGACGTACGGCGTACGGGCCGACGAGTCGGACGCGGCGGTGGCGGTACGGGTGGAGAAGCCCGCCGCGAAGCCGGGCGGGACCTGTGTGGCGTCGGCGAAGCGCCTGTCCAGGTCCCTGACGCTGGACCGCCCGCTGGGCACCCGCACCGTCCTCAGCGCGGCGACGGGCGCGGAGGTGCCTGCCGGGTCCCGCTGATCGCGGGCGCGGGCACCGGCACGGGCGCGGACACGGCGAAGGGCGGCGGCCCCGGACGGGGGCCGCCGCCCTTTCGCGGTCGGCGGGGACGGCTCAGTGGAAGGAGTCGCCGCAGGCGCAGGAACCCGTCGCGTTCGGGTTGTCGATGGTGAAGCCCTGCTTCTCGATCGTGTCGACGAAGTCGATCGAAGCGCCGCCCAGGTACGGGGCGCTCATGCGGTCGGTGACGACCTTGACGCCGCCGAACTCCTTGACGATGTCGCCGTCGAGCGAGCGCTCGTCGAAGAACAGCTGGTATCGCAGGCCGGAGCAGCCACCGGGCTGCACGGCGACGCGCAGCGCGAGGTCGTCACGACCCTCCTGGTCGAGCAGGGTCCTGACCTTGCTGGCGGCGGCGTCGGACAGGAGGATGCCGTCGCTCACGGTGGTGGTCTCGTCCGATACGGACATCTGCTTCTCTCCCGGGTTGTACGGACTGCTTGCCGACTGTGGCAACCGGCACGGCCGCGGTTTCATTCCGCGGCCCGGTACTCGTTCCCTTCCTTCATGCTCGCACACCGCGCGCCGGTACGGGGCGGCCGCGGGGCCCGGCTCTGCGGCGGAGGGGATCGCGTCACATCGACGGTATCGGCATCGTCAACGTGACGCGAAGCGGATATGATAGATAGCGTCAATCCGACGAGAAGGCCGACGCAGTTGACCGGTCCGCAGAGAAGAAAGGGTGCGTGACGTGACCACGGCCCAACCCCTTACGGAACTCGACGTGCAGCCCACACCGCTGGCGCTGCTGCTGCTCGGCCGCGACGCCGACCCGCGCAGCGAGCGCGGCGTCGAGTGTCCCGGCGACCTGCCCGCCCCCTCGGACCCGGACCTCGTGGCGCGCGCCCGCGCGGCCAAGGAGCGCCTCGGCGAGAGGGTGTTCGTGCTCGGGCACCACTACCAGCGCGACGAGGTCATCCAGTTCGCCGATGTGACGGGCGACTCCTTCAAGCTCGCCAGGGACGCGGCCGACCGGCCTGACGCCGAGTACATCGTCTTCTGCGGTGTGCACTTCATGGCCGAGTCCGCGGACATCCTGACCTCGCGGAGCCAGCAGGTGATCCTGCCCGACCTGGCGGCCGGCTGCTCCATGGCCGACATGGCCACCGCCGAGCAGGTCGCGGAGTGCTGGGACGTCCTCACCGACGCGGGCGTCGCCGAGGGCACCGTCCCCGTCTCGTACATGAACTCCTCGGCGGACATCAAGGCCTTCACCGGCAGGCACGGCGGCACGATCTGCACGTCGTCCAATGCCGAGCGCGCCCTGGACTGGGCGTTCGCGCAGGGCGAGCGGGTGCTGTTCCTGCCCGACCAGCACCTGGGCCGCAACACCGCGGTGCGCGACCTCGGCCTCTCCCTGGACGACTGCGTGGTCTACGACCCGCACAAGCCGGACGGCGGGCTGAGCGCCGCGCAGCTGCGCGAGGCGAAGATGATCCTGTGGCGCGGCCACTGCTCGGTGCACGGCCGCTTCAGCCTGGAGTCGGTGCGCGAGGTGCGCGAGCGCATACCGGGCGTCAACGTCCTGGTGCACCCCGAGTGCCGGCACGAGGTCGTCTCGGCCGCCGACCAGGTCGGCTCGACGGAGTACATCATCAAGGCGCTCGAAGCGGCGCCCGCCGGCTCCAAGTGGGCCGTCGGCACCGAGCTGAACCTGGTGCGGCGGCTGGCCGACCGGTTCGCCGCCGAGGACAAGGAGATCGTCTTCCTCGACCGCACGGTCTGCTTCTGCTCGACCATGAACCGCATCGACCTGCCGCACCTGGTGTGGACGCTGGAGTCGCTCGCGGACGGCAACGAGGTCAACCGCATCCGGGTGGACGACGAGACCGCCCGCTGCGCGCAGGCCGCGCTGGAGCAGATGCTCGCCCTGCCGTGACCCGGGCGGCGCCCGCGCCGTGCGGAGGTACCCGTACGCGGGTTCCGTACGCGAAGGGGGCGGGCCCCCGGCCAAGATGTCCGCCGGGGGCCCGCCCGTCTGCTTCCGGTCCTTCCGGCCGTGCGCCGGGCTCAGGCGTGCGCGCCCTGCGGGGTGCGCTCGTCCGAGGGCGCCGAAGGGGGCGGCGTGCCGTCCCCGCGCCGGTCGGCCCGCTTCTTCGCCCTGCGCTCCTTGCGCAGCTCGACCATCGCGTAGAGCGTCGGCACGAGCAGCAGCGTCAGCAGCGTCGAGGAGATCAGGCCGCCGATCACCACCACCGCGAGCGGCTGGGCGATGAAGCCGCCCTCGCCGGTCACGCCGAGCGCCATCGGCAGCAGCGCGAAGATGGTGGCGAGCGCCGTCATCAGGATCGGCCGCAGCCGGTGCCTGCCGCCCTCGACGACCGCCTCGACGACGCCGTGCCCCTGCGCTCTGTACTGGTTGATCAGGTCGATCAGCACGATCGCGTTCGTCACCACGATGCCGATCAGCATCAGCATGCCGATCAGCGCGGGTACGCCGAGCGGGGTGCCGGTGAGCAGCAGCAGGGCGAGCGCACCGGTCGCGGCGAACGGGATCGACACCAGCAGGATCAGCGGCTGCACCAGCGACCTGAACGTGCCGACGAGCAGCATGAACACGATCGCCACGGCCGCGGCCATCGCCAGACCCAGCTTCTTGAACGCGTCGTTCTGGTCGGAGGTCACCCCGCCGATGGAGGCGGTGGCGCCCGCCGGCAGCTTCAGCGCCTTGACCTTCGACTGGAGCGCGCTGCTGACCGATCCCGTGTTGTCGCCGGTCGGGCGCGCGGTGACGGTCGCGGCGCGGTTGCCGTCGATGCGCGTCATGGAGACCGGGCCGGGCACGACCTTCACATCGGCGATCTGGCCGAGCTTGACCGGGCCGAGCGGCAGGCCCTTGAGCTGCGCGACGGTCGTCGCCGGCTGCTTCGAGACGATCACCACGTCGCGCTCGGTGTCGTCGAGGATGGCCGTGCCCGACGTGGTGCCGCTGACGGCCTGCGCGACCGCGGCGCCCAGCGTCGCGTTGTTGAAGCCCGCCGCTGCTGCCTTGCCGTTGGCCGTCACGGAGACCCGCGGGATGGACTGCGACAGGTCGCTCTGCACGTCGGTGACGTCGTGCAGGGTGCCGACCGCGGCGGTGACCTGGTCGGACGCCTTCTTCAGGGTCGCCTCGTCGCCCGCCTTGACCACCACGCTCAGGTCCTGGCTGCCGAAGCCGCCGCCCGCGGAGACCGTCGTGTCGCCGATCCCCTTGAGGCCGTGCAGCGCGTGCTCGATGGCGCTCTGCGTCTTCTCGTACTGCGCGGCGTCCTTGACGGTCACCTGGTAGCTGGCCTCGCTGGTGCCCGAGCCGCCGCCGAGCGCGGCCTGGAAGCCGGAGGTGCCGACGGTGACCTGGTAGTCCTTCACCTGATCGAGGCCGGCGAGCACGTGCTCGACCTTCTTCGCGGCCGCGTCCGTCGCGTCGAGGCTGGTGCCGGGCGCCATCTTCTGGCTGATGGACAGGACGTCCTGGTCGCTGTTGTCGAAGAAGTTGGTCTTCAGGAAGCTCGACATGCCGAGCGTGCCGACGAGGATCACCACGGCGATCAGCACGCTGGTGAGGCGCTTGCGGGTGGCCCAGCGCAGCACCGGCACGTACCCGCGCTGGAGCCTGCTGTGGGACTCCTTCTCCTCGGCGCGGCGGCGCGCCTCCTCGGCGCCGAGCTCCCGCACGTCCTTCGGGGCGCGCAGGAACCAGTACGAGAAGACCGGCACCGCCGTCAGCGAGACCAGCAGCGACGCGAGCAGCGCGGCCGTCACGGTCAGCGAGAACGAGCCGAACAGCTCGCCGACGATGCCGCCGACCAGGCCGATCGGCAGGAACACCGCGACGGTGGTGAGCGTCGACGCGGTGACGGCGCCCGCGACCTCCTTGACCGCGTTGACGATCGCCCGGTGGCGCTCCTCGCCGTAGCCGAGGTGTCTCTTGATGTTCTCCAGGACCACGATCGAGTCGTCGACGACCCGGCCGATGGCGATGGTGAGGCCGCCGAGGCTGAGGACGTTGAGGGTCTCACCGTCGATCCACAGCACGATCAGCGCGATGACGACGGAGAGCGGGATGGAGATCGCGGTGACCAGCGTCGAGCGCAGCGAGGCGAGGAACAGCAGGATCACGATGACCGCGAACAGCAGGCCGAGCGCGCCCTCGGTGGTCAGGCCCGAGATCGACTTGGAGACCGCGGGGCCCTGGTCGCTCGCGACGACGACCTTCGTGCCGGAGCCCAGCTGGTCGCGCAGGTGGGGCAGCTTGTCCTTGACGGCGTCGGAGATCGAGACGGCGCTGCCGTCCTGCGAGTCCATGGTGATGTTGACGGCCAGGCTCGGCTGTCCGTCGGTGCGGGTCAGGGAGGTCTCGGGCGCGGGCCGCTGGGCGACGGACGCGACGTCGCCGAGGCGCACCGGCTTGGCCGGCGTCGCGCCCGGCGCTGCCTGCGGGGTGACTTCGAGGTTCCTGATCTGGCCGAGCGAGGTGAAGCCGCTGCCGACCTCCACCGTGCGGCTCTTGCCGTCCTCGGCGAACGAGCCCGCAGGCACGGGCATGCCGCCCGCCTTGAGCGCGTCGGAGAGCGAGGCAGTGGTGAGCCCCGCCGCGGCGAGCTTCGCCGGGTCCGGGGTGACGGCGACCCGCAGGTCGCGCACGCCGTCGACGGTGACCTGGCCGACGCCGTCGATGCCCTGGAGGTCGGGGACGACCGTGCGGTCGAGCTGGTCGGCGAGGGCCTGCTGGTCCTTGTCCGAGGTGACGGCGAGCACCACGGTCGGCAGGTCGTTGGTGGAGCCCGCGACCACCTGCGGGTCGACGCTGTCGGGCAGTTGGTTGGAGGCCCGGTTGACGGCCTGCTGGATGTCGGCGACCAGCTGCTTGGTGCCGGACTGGCCGAAGTCGAAGCTGGCGACGACGGTCGCGCTGCCCTCGCTCGACGTCGAGGTGACGCTGCTGACGCCGTCGACCGCCTTCATGGCGTTCTCCAGCGGCTCGGCCACCTGCTTCTCCACCACGTCGGGCGACGCGCCCTGGTAGGGGGCGACCACCGAGACGAGCGGCAGGTCGATGGGCGGCAGCAGCTGCTGCTTCAGCTGCGGGATCGCTATCGCGCCGAACACGAGCGCGATGATCGACATCAGGCCGACTAGGGCCCGTTGTCTGAGGCTGAACCTGGACAGCCAGGACATGGGGTCTCTCTTCTGTGTGCGTGCTGCGGGTACGCGACCGCGGAAAGCGGCGGTGGAAGGGGCGGCGGCAGGCGGCGGCGCGCCGGCCGGCCCCCGGGCTGCGGGCGGCTCTCCGGTCCCTCTACACGATCAGGCATGGAACGGGGCGTTTCCGTCCGCCGCAGGTCCCTTTCCGGTGCCGGCGGAGTACCGCGCCTGGAGTACGCGGTGGAGGAGCGCTACTCCACCCTCGGGCGCACCAGGCCCGATTCGTATGCGAATACCACCAGTTGGGCCCTGTCCCTGGCCCCGAGTTTGGCCATGGCCCGGTTGACGTGCGTCTTCACGGTGAGGGGGCTGACCGCGAGGCGCTCGGCGATCTCGTCGTTGGAGTGGCCGCCCGCGACCAGGCCGAGCACCTCGCGCTCCCGCACGGTCAGCGCGGCGAGCAGCTCCGCGTGCACGGCCTGGCCCTCCCGGTCGCCGTCCGTGCCGCCCTGCGCGAGGAACGAGGCGATCAGGCCCTTGGTGGCGGCGGGCGAGAGCAGCGCCTCGCCGGCCGCGGCGATCCTGATCGCGTTCAACAGCTCCATCGGCTCCGCGCCCTTGCCGAGGAAGCCGGAGGCGCCCGCGCGCAGCGACTGCACCACGTACTCGTCGACCTCGAACGTCGTGAGCATGACCACGTGCACACCGGCCAGTCCGGGGTCCGCGCTGATCATGCGGGTGGCGGCGAGGCCGTCCGTGCCCGGCATGCGGATGTCCATGAGGACGACGTCGGCGCGCTCGGAGCGGGCGAGGGCGACGGCCTCGGCGCCGTCCGCCGCCTCCGCCACCACCTCCATGTCGGGCTCCGAGTCGACCAGGACGCGGAAGGCGCTGCGCAGCAGCGCCTGGTCGTCCGCGAGCAGGACCCTGATCGTCACGCGTGCTTCCCCTGTCGTCGCGGCGGCTCCCCCGGCAGTATCGCCTGCACCCGGAAGCCGCCCCCGTACCGGGGCTCGGCGACCAGGCTGCCGCCGAGCGCGGCGACGCGCTCGCGCATGCCGAGCAGGCCGTGCCCGCCGCCCTGCGCGCTCTCCCGCTGCCCGGTGCCGCCGCCGTCGAGGACGGTCACCTCGATGCCCGTGCCGGCGCGCACGACGCTCACCTCGGCCCTGGCCCCGGCGCCCGCGTGCTTGCGCACATTGGTCAGCGCCTCCTGGACGATCCGGTACGCGGCGAGGCCGACGGCCGACGGCAGCCGGGGCGGCTCCTCAGGCACCAGGCACTCCACGGGCAGCCCCGCCGAGCGGAAGGTGTCGACGAGCGCGTCGAGCTGGGCGAGTCCTGGCGCGGGCTCCGTGGGCGCCTCCGGGTCGCCCGACTGGCGCAGCAGGCCCACGGTGGCGCGCAGTTCGTCAATGGCGCTGCGGCTGGCGTCGCGCACATGGGCGAGCGCCTCCTTGGCCTGGTCGGGGCGCTTGTCCATGACGTGCGCCGCGACGCCGGCCTGCACATTGACCAGGGCGATGTGGTGGGCGACGACGTCGTGCAGGTCGCGGGCGATGCGCAGCCGCTCCTCGGCGACGCGGCGCCTCGCCTCCTCCTCGCGGGTGCGCTCGGCCCGCTCGGCGCGCTCCCGCATGGCGTCGATGAAGGCGCGCCTGCTGCGCACGGCGTCGCCCGCGGCCGCGGCCATGCCGGTCCAGGCGAAGACGCCGAGGTTCTGCTGCGTGTACCAGGGCCCGGTGCCGAAGGCCATGGCGACGCCGGTGAGCACCGCCATGGTGAGCAGGCCGACCCGCCAGGTGGTGGGCCTGTCGGTGTGGGCGGCGAGCGTGAAGAGGGCGACGACCACGGTGAACACGATCGGCGAGTCGGGGCGCCCTGCGACCAGCTCGACCACGGTGAGGCAGCCGGTGGCCAGCAGCACGGAGCGCGGCCTGTGGCGCCTGAGCACGAGCGCGGCGGCAGCCAGCGCCATCAGGGTGAGGCTGAGCGCGCCCGGCGGCTGTACGTCGATGGGGGTGGTGAAGCCCCGGCCGCCGCGCGGGTGCGCGACGGCGGTGACCAGCATGAAGACCAGGACGACGACGGCGATGACGACATCGGGTCCGGTCGGGTGCGCCCGGGACCAGCACACCGCGCGCCGGATCGGGCCAGGGGCGTGGGCGACCGGGTCCCTGCCCGGGGCGTCGCGGTCCGCCCGTACGGCGTCGCGGTCCTTCGGCGCCGCGGCGGGCTCGGCGGGCGGCGGGGCGACGGCAGGGGCCCGCCCCGCACCTGCGGGGCGGGGGGCGGCGGAGTCCTCCGCGTGGGGGGTGCGCACGGTGGGTCCTGGATCGGGCCGGTCAGACCGACGAGGGGATCAGGCCCTCGTCGCTCAGCAGCTCCCGTACCTCTTCGAGCGTCGCGTCAGCGGCGGGCAGGATCAGGCCCGAGGGTTCGAGCGCGTCGTCGGGCAGCGGCTCGCCGAGCTCCCTGACCCGGTCGAGCAGCGCGGTGAGCGTGCGCCGGAAGCCCGCCTCGTCACCCCGCTTGACCTCGGCCATCAGCTCGTCGTCCAGCTCGTTGAGCTCCGCGAGGCTGCTGTCCGCGACCCGTGCCTGCCCTTCCCCCATGATCCGTACGATCATGACGCTCCTCAGCGCTCGTCGGCTCTGTGTCCGTCAGCCTCTGCCGCCTCTTGTCGGCTCGGCTCCTGTCGGCTCAGCTCTTGTCAGCTCTTGTCAGCTCTTGTCAGCTCTTGTCGAGGTTGGGGCGCTCCGCGTCCCGCTCCCCCGCGCCGCCCTCGATCGCCTGCTGCGGGGCTGCGGACGAACCGCCCGCGAGCTCCGCCTTCATCCGCTGGAGTTCGAGCTCCACGTCGGAACCGCCGGAGATCCGGTCGAGCTCGGTGGCGATGTCGTCCTTCGCCAGGCCCGACTGGTCGTCGAGGGCGCCGGAGGCCAGGAGCTCGTCGATCGCGCCCGCCCTGGCCTGGAGCTGCGCCGTCTTGTCCTCGGCGCGCTGGATCGCCAGGCCTACGTCGCCCATCTCCTCGGAGATGCCGGAGAACGACTCCGCGATCCTGGTCTGCGCCTGGGCCGCGGTGTAGGTGGCCTTGATGGTCTCCTTCTTCGTGCGGAAGGCGTCGACCTTGGCCTGGAGGCGCTGCGCCGCGAGCGTCAGCTTCTCCTCCTCGCCCTGGAGCGTGGTGTGCTGGGTCTCCAGGTCGGAGACCTGCTGCTGGAGCGCGGCCTTGCGGGAGAGGGCCTCGCGGGCGAGGTCCTCGCGCCCGAGGGCGAGCGCCTTGCGGCCCTGCTCCTCCAGCTTGTTCGACTGGCCCTGGAGCTGGCTCAGCTGGAGTTCCAGGCGCTTGCGCGAGGTGGCCACGTCGGCGACGCCCCTGCGCACCTTCTGGAGCAGCTCAAGCTGCTTCTGGTAGGAGTAATCGAGGGTCTCCCGCGGGTCCTCGGCCCTGTCCAGGGCCTTGTTGGCCTTCGCGCGGAAGATCATCCCCATACGCTTCATCACACCGCTCATGGGCTTCGCGCGCCCCCTTCGTGACGGACTCCGGAACCAGCACTCCTACAGAACCCACAGTACGGGCCCTGCCTCTATTACCGCACTGTTCGAGAGGGGATGCGGTCATCCCCAAGGACGACTCCCGCGGCGGGCCGCTCCGGCGGAGGGAGTAGGAACGCCCCTGCGGGAGCCGCGCCTCCGGGCGTCCGCGGCCTGCCCCGTACCCCGTGAAGACGAAGGCCGTTGCGGGATCGTTCCCCGCGGGGGTGGGGTCCATGCACCCGAGCCCGTACCCTTGGCCCTTGTGTTCCGTAGCCGTTCGAACGAAGAGAAGGCGCCCGACACCCAGGTGACGGCCGACCTGACCAAGCAGTCCCGTGACCCGCAGGCGCCCAAGGGCAGGCCCACGCCGAAGCGGAGCGAGGCGCAGACGCAGCGCCGCCGCGCGGTGACCGCCCCCGCCGACCGCAAGACGGCGGTGAAGCGCCAGCGCGAGACGCGCAGGGCCGACATGGCGCGCCAGCGCGAGGCGCTGAACAGCGGGGACGAGCGCTATCTGCCGGCGCGCGACAAGGGGCCCGTGCGCCGCTTCGCCCGCAACTACGTCGACGCCAGGTTCTGCGCCGCCGAGTTCTTCCTGCCGTCCGCCGTGGTGATCCTCGTACTGACGATGGTCAGGGTCCCCGCGCTCCAGAACATCGCGCTGCTGCTGTGGCTGCTGGTGATCGTCGCCATGGTCGTCGACTCGGTCTTCCTCGGCCTGCGGCTGAAGAAGCAGCTCGCCGTGCGCTTCCCGAACGAGCCCACCCGGGGCGTCGTGATGTACGGCCTGATGCGCACGCTGCAGATCCGCAAGCTGCGGCTGCCGAAGCCGCAGGTCAAACGCGGGGCGAAACTCTGAGCGGCGATCCGGCCGGCCGCCCTGCGGGCGGCGGCGGCTCGGCCGAGGGCTCAGGGCCCCGGCTGAGCGGCCTCGGGGGGTTGCGCGACGTCGTGCGCCAGGAGCTCGTCTCGCGCCAGCTGGAGGAGCAGATATCCGGCCGCTTCCCGGTGGGGCAGCGGCTGCGGGTGCTGGACGTCGGCATGGGGCGCGGCACCCAGGTGCTGCGCCTCGCGCGCGCCGGGCACGGCGTGACGGGCCTGGAGTCCGACCCCGCGCTGGTGGCGGCGGCCCGCGCCGACCTGGCGCGCGAGCCCGACGGCATCAGGGAGCGGGTCAGGCTGATCCAGGGCGAGGGCATGGACACCGGCGTGCACTTCAAGCCGGGCTCCTTCGACGTGGTCCTCTGCCACGGCGTGCTGATGTACGTCAGGGAACCGGACGCGCTCGTCGCGGGCCTCGCCAGGATGCTGGCGCCCGGCGGACTGCTCTCGCTGCTCGTCCGCAACGGCGACGCGCTCGCGCTGCGGCCGGGGTACGCGGGCGACTGGGCCACGGCGCTCGCGTCCTTCGACGGGTCCTCGTACACGAACAGGCTCGGCCTGACCGTGCGGGCGGACCGGCTCGCCGACCTGACGAGGACCCTGGAGGGGATCGCCGCCCCGCTGCGCGCCTGGTACGGGGTGCGGGTCTTCACGGACGGCGCCGACGACGCGGCCGAGGCGCCCACCGGCGGGAAGCTGGAGCGGCTGCTCGCGGCCGAGGAGCGCGCGGGCAGGACCGACCCGTACCGCGCGGTGGCGGCGCTGCTGCACCTGTGCGGCGTGCGCGGCTGACGCCTCCCCCGGCGCGCCCGGGCGCGTGGGGGCGGACGGCTCCCGCCGCGCGCCACCCATCGGATCAATAGGGCGAAAGGGATACTCCGGCCATGGATGCATCCCACTCCCGTGGCCGCTCGCACCGGCTGCTGCCGACCCTCGCCGCCGGACTCTGCGCGGCCGCCCTCGCGGGCTGCTCCGCCGCCTCAGGCACCTCGGCCGCCCCCGCGGCGCCGCTCGCCACCCGGGGCACCACCGCACCGTCGACCCCGGCCGCCACCGAGCGGGCGGCGCCCCCGCGCGCGGCGAACGACCTCCAGACGGACTACGAGAACACCATCGGGAAGGTGCTGCCCTCGGTCGTGCAGATCGACGCGGGCGACTCCCTCGGCTCCGGCATCGTCTACGACGGCGCGGGGCACATCGTCACCAACGCGCACGTCGTCGGCTCGAAGAAGACCTTCAAGGTCACCGTGGCCACCCGCGAGCAGCCGCTCACCGCCCGGCTGGTCTCCAGCTTCCCGCAGCAGGACCTCGCCGTGATCAAGCTGGACTCGGCGCCCAAGGGGCTGAAGGGCGCGGTGTTCGGCGACTCGTCCAAGGTCGCCGTGGGCCAGATCGTGCTGGCGATGGGCTCGCCGCTCGGCCTGTCGAGCAGCGTCACCCAGGGCATCGTCTCCGCCGTGGGGCGGACCGTGAGCGAGGGGGAAGGGCAGTCGGGCGGCACCGGCGCGACCATCGCGAACATGGTGCAGACGTCGGCGGCGATCAACCCGGGCAACAGCGGCGGCGCGCTCGTCGACCTGGACAGCGAGGTCATCGGCATTCCGACGCTGGCGGCCACCGACCCGCAGATCGGGGGCGGCGGCAGCGCCGCGCCCGGCATCGGCTTCGCGATCCCGGCCTCCACGGTGAAGACCGTCGCCGACCAGATCATCAAGAACGGGAAGGTCACCCACTCGGGCAGGGCCGCGCTCGGCATCACGGGACGCACCGTGCTCGGCCCCGACCTCAGGCCCACGGGCGTGGCGGTCGTCAGCACGACCAGGGGAGGCGGCGCCAAGGCCGCGGGCCTGAAGGCGGGCGACATCGTCGTGAAGGTCGGCGGCAGGCGCGTCACCGACATCGCCTCGCTCTCCGAGGTCCTCGCGGGCGACAAGCCGGGCCGGCGGGTCGCCGTGACCTACCTGCGCGGCGACGCGACGAAGACGGCGCAGGTCAAGCTCGGCGAGATGTGAGCCGTCGGCCTCGTACGGGCCGCGCGCCCGGCCCGGGCGGGGCGGGCCTGTGTCCCCCGCCCCGCGCGGGCCGCCGCGGTCAGGGCCGGTCGGCGGAGTCCGCGGATTCCGTGGACCCTGACGACTCCGACGACTCGGCGGGCTCCGCGTCCCCGGGCGCAGGGGCCCCGAGCGCCGTGGGGTCCTCGCCCGCCTGCTCGGCGTGCAGGCTCATCGGCCCGTACACCTTCGTGCCGTCCTCGAACAGCGTGACCTGGTCGGCGCCGCCCTCGGCCAGTGCCTTCCACTCCTCGCCGATCCACGACTCGGCGTCGCCCTGGGTGGGGAACTCCTCCGCCCGCACAGCGGGCGTGACCTCCGTGCCGTCTGCCTTCTCGAACCGCCACGTCCACGCCATGTGCGCCTCCAGGTGCTGCGGGGCTGCTGCCACTGTCGCTGATCACTGTGTTGCTGCCCGCAGCGTAGCCGGGCGCGCACGGTGCGCGGGGTCGCGGGAGGATCGTGGGTGTGGAACTCACTCTGCTCGGCACCGGGGCCCCCGAGGGGCTGCCGCGCCCCGACTGCCCCTGCGCCGTGTGCGCCGCGGCCCGCGGCGGCGCGGTGCGCGCCGCGACGGCGCTGCTCGTCGACGGCGTCCTGCTGCTCGACCTGACGCCGGGCGCCGCGCTCGCCGCGGCGCGGGCCGGCCGCACGCTGGCGGGCGTGCGGCAGGTCCTGCTCAGCCATCCGCACGAGGGCCCCGCCATGGAGCTGCCGCCCGGGCTGCCCGCGGCCGGGCGGGTCGCGGACGGCAGGGTGCTGACGCTGCTGAGCGGGCACCGGGTGCGCGCCGTGCCGATGGACGCGCCCGGCACGGGGTACGAGGTGGTCTCGCCCGAGGGCGAGCGGCTGCTGTACCTGCCGCCGGGCGGCGCGCCCGCGGGCCTCGACGCGGAGCGCGCGCGCCCTGAGCCGTACGACCTGGTGGCCGCCGACGTGGTGGGGCGGCCCGACGCGGTGGCGCGGCTGCGGGCCGCGGGCGCGGTCGGCCCCTCCACCGAGGTGCTCGCCGTCCACCTCGACCACGACGTGCCGCAGGGCGCCGAGCTGGCGCGGCGGCTCGCGGCGGCGGGCGCGCGTGCCGTGCCCGACGGCACGGCCCTCGCCGTCGGGGCGTACCGCCCGGTGCCGCAGGTCCCGCGGCGGACCCTGGTGACCGGCGGGGCGCGCTCGGGCAAGTCGCTGGAGGCGGAGCGGCGGCTCGCCGCCTTCCCCGGCGTGGTGTACGTGGCGACCGGCGGCGGCCGCCGCGGCGACGCGGAGTGGGCGGAGCGGGTGCGGGCGCACCGCGAGCGGCGCCCCGCGTCCTGGCGCACCGAGGAGACCTGCGACCTGGTGCCGCTGCTCGCGCGGGACGACGGGCCGCCGCTGCTGATCGACTGCCTCTCGCTGTGGCTGACCGACGCGATGGACCGGGTCGGCGCGTGGGACGACGCGGCGTGGGAGGGCGGCGGCGAGAAGGCCCTGCGGGCGCGCACGGCCGAGCTGGTCGACGCGGTGCGCACCACCCGGCGCACGGTGGTCGCCGTGACGAACGAGGTGGGTTCCTCGGTGGTGCCCGCGACCGCTTCCGTACGCCGCTACCGCGACGAACTCGGCCGTCTCAACGCGGCGTTCGCGGCCGAGTGCGAGCACCTGCTGCTGGTGGTCGCCGGGCAGGCGCTGGTGCTGCGCGGCTGAGCGGCGCCCGGCGGGCCGCGCACCGGCACCTGCGCGGTGGCGTGCGGGGCGGGTCCGGGTACTGTTCGGGCCCATGAGCGCCCTGAATCTCGACGACTTCTCCGATCTGATCGAGCGCCCCGACAGCGGCATGCGGCGGGACGCCGAGGAACGCAGGGAGCGGCAGACCGTGCCCGCGGGGGCGCTCGGGCGCCTCGACGAGTTGGGCGAGTGGCTGTCGGCAGCGCAGCGGTCCGTGCCCGTGCGCGCCGTCGCGCAGCCCCGCGTCGTCGTGTTCGCCGGCGACCACGGGGTGGCCGCGCTCGGCGTGTCGGGGCGGCCTGCGGCGAGCGCGCACACGCTGGTGCGCGAGGCGCTCGAAGGCGCGAGCCCCGGTGCCGTGGTGGCGCGCCGCGCGGGCGTCCCGGTGCGGATCGTGGACGCGGGCCTCGACTGCGACCCCGCGCTGCTGCCCGAGGACGTCGTGCGCCACCGGGTGCGGCGCGGCAGCGGCCGGATCGACGTGGAGGACGCGCTGACGCCCGACGAGGCCGAGGAGGCGGTGCGGCTCGGGATGCGCGTCGCCGACGAGGAGGCCGACTCGGGCACGGACCTGGTGGTGCTCGGCGACCTGAGCGTCGGCGGCACGACTCCGGCCGCGGTGCTCGTCGCCGCACTGTGCGGCACCGACGCCTCGGTGGTGACGGGGCGCGGCGGTGTGCGGATCGACGACCTGACGTGGATGCGCAAGTGCGCCGCGGTGCGGGACGCGCTGCGCAGGGCGCGGCCGGTGCTCGGCGACCAGCTGCAACTGCTCGCCGCGGTGGGCGGCGCCGACCTCGCCGCGACGACGGGCTTCCTGCTGCAGAGCGCGGTGCGGCGGATGCCGGTGATCCTGGACGGCGTGGTCTCCGCCGCCTGTGCGCTGGTGGGCCAGCGCGCCGCGTTCCGCGCGCCGGACTGGTGGCTCGCGGGCCATCTGACCGGCGAGCCGGGCCAGGCGAAGGCGCTCGACCGGATGGCGATGACCCCGCTGCTCGACCAGGGCGTCACGGTGGGCGGCGGCACGGGGGCGCTGCTCGCCCTGCCGCTTGTGCAGGCGGCGGCCGGGCTCGCGGCCGACCTGCCGGAGGCGCCCGGGGCGCCGGAGCCCGACGACCGCCCCGGCGTGCTCGACGCGACCTGAGGCACCCGCGGACGCGCCGCACGGCCGATCGCCCGCGCCCTGGGACGTGCCGACGGGCCACCGGCCGCGGGGCCTGCGGCGGGCGTTCAGCGCCGCGGCCCCGGCGGTACGGGGGGCGGCGCGGGCGGGTCGGGGGTGCCGCCGAGCCAGTTCTGGAAGGTGCGCCGCGGGCCGCTCCAGCGCGCGTCGTGGCGGTACGCGCGCAGGGTGGCGCGGGCGCGGGCCCGCGGGCGGCGGCGGTAGGCGCGCCTCGCCCAGGGCGAGCCGGGGCGGGCGAGCCGCACGGCGGCGACAAGGGCGACGAACGGCACCAGCACCCCGATCAGGCCGAGCCGCGGCTTGCCCTTGAGGAACGTGACCACGGCGAAGAGGCAGTTGACCACGATGGCCGCGATCGCGGCAGCCCGGTCGTGCTGCTCGTCGGCGGTGAGCGAGTCGACGCCGAGCGGCGCGAAGCCGCCGAGCGCGAGCGCCGCGAGGGCCGCGGCCATCACCACGACCTCGACGCTCTGGCGGCCCTGCTCCGTCCAGTACACGTCGTCCAGGTGCAGGATGAGCGCGAACTCGTCGAGTACGAGGCCCGCCCCGACGCCGAAGACCACCGCGAAGGCCCCGGCCGCGGCGCCGTGGGTGCCGGTGCCGACCGCGCCGAAGCCGCCGATCACGGCGAGCACCACGCCGGGGACGACATGGTGGATGTGCAGGCCGCCGGGCGTGACGTTGCCGAAGGGCCCCTTGCCCGCCCTGATCAGCCGGGTGACCGTACGGGTCAGCAGGAAGCACACGACGAAGGAGAGCAGCGCGAGCAGCATCGGCAGCTTGCCGGGCTCCGCCACGTTCCGCTGGAACCAGTGGCCCATGCCACCCCCGTTCTGCCGGTGCGCGAGGACGGTGCCCCGGAACGCGGGCGGCACCGCCGCCCCACAGGGGACGTAACGGGTAAAGCCCGCGAAGGAAACGTATCGCCCCGCGCCGCGCCCGCACCGGGCGACGCCCCGGCGCCTTCGGCGCGGCGCCCGGTTAGGGTGCGGCGGTGCCCGACTCCCCCACCGCCCCCACCCCCGTCCCCGCGCAGCCCCCCGCCTCCCTCGGCGACGGGGTGCGCTTCGCCCTCGGCACCCTCACCGTGCTGCCCGTCAGGGTGACCCGCTGGGACCGCGACGCCGCCCGCCTCGGCATGCTCGCGGCGCCGCTCGCCGGGCTCGCCGTCGCGGCCGCCTCCGCCGCGCTCGCCACCGCGCTGTGGCTGCTCGGCACCGGCGGGCTGCTCGCCGCGGCCGGGGCGCTGGCCGCGCCCGCCGCGCTCACCAGGGGCCTGCACCTCGACGGGCTCGCCGACACCGCGGACGGTCTTGGCAGCGGCCGGCCTGCCAAGGACGCGCTGCGGATCATGAAGCAGTCGGACATCGGACCGTTCGGCGTGGTCACGCTCGTCCTGGTGCTGCTCGCCCAGGCGGCTGCCGTGGCCAGGCTCTACGACCACGGCCCGGCCCGGGCCGCCGTGGGGCTCGCCGTCGCGGCCGTCGCCGCCAGGTCGGTCTTCGCGCTCGGCTGCCGTACGGGCGTGCCCCCTGCCAGACCCGGCGGGCTCGGCGCCGCGGTCGCCGGCACGGTGCCCACCCGGGCGGCGGCCCTCGCCCTGGCCGCCGCGGTCCTCGCGGCCGCGGCCGCGGGGCTCGGCTTCTCCGCGGCCGACGCGGTGCGAAACGGCGCGGCGGTGGTGTGTGCCGCCGGCGCCGCGCAGTTGCTCCTTCGCCACTGTGTGCGCCGGTTCGGCGGAATCACCGGTGACGTGCTCGGCGCGCTCGCCGAGACGGCGGCCACCGTCGCGCTGGTGGTGCTCGCGGTGGCGCCCGCCTGACGCGTCCCGCGCGCGCCGCCGGGTGCGCCGGGGCGCGCCCGCGCCAAAGGCCCCGCTGTCCGGGGGATGAGAAGCCTCACGTCAGCGGCGCGTAGGCTCGCTCCCGGCGCGCCGAGGGCCGGTCACGGCGCGCTGGGAAGGCCGGCCCGTCCCCCGGCCGTCAACGAACTCACCGGAAGCGAGAATTCACCACCGTGACTGCTCTCACTCTCACCACGTCGGGCGCGGCGACGCTGCGCGCCGACGTCATCGTCGTCGGTGTCGCCAAGGGCGCGGCCGGACCGGTCGTGGCCCCGGGCGCCGAGGCCGTGGACAAGGGCTTCGGCGGCAAGCTCGCCACCGTGCTGGAAACCCTCGGGGCCACCGGCGCCGAGGGTGAGGTGACCAAGGTGCCCGCGCCCGCGGGCTTCAAGTCGCCCGTCGTGCTCGCCGTCGGCCTCGGCAGGCAGCCGGAGAAGGGCGAGGCGTACGGCACCGAGTCGCTGCGCCGCGCCGCCGGCGTGGCCGCGCGGTCGCTGTCCGGCACGAAGAAGGCGGGCGTGGCGCTGCCCGTCGAGGCGGCGGAGGACGTCGCCGCGATCGGCGAGGGCCTGCTGCTCGGCGCGTACGCCTTCACCGTCTACCGGGGCGGCGAGAAGAGGACCGGCACGGCAGCCGCGGCGGACACGGCGGTGAAGCAGCCGCTCGGCGAGGCCGTCCTGCTCGGCGCGAAGCCCCGCGACAAGGCCCACAAGGCGGCGGCGGAGCGCGCGAGCGCGCTGACGGAGGAGATCAACCGCGCCCGCGACCTGATCAACACCCCGTCCAACGACCTCACCCCCGAGGGCTTCGCCGCCATCGCCGCCGCCGCGGGCAAGGAGCACGGCGTCAAGGTCGAGGTGCTGGACGAGAAGGCGCTCGCCAAGGGCGGCTACGGCGGCCTGATCGGCGTGGGCCAGGGCTCGGCCAACCCGCCGCGCCTGGTCCGCCTCTCGTACACGGCGCGCGGCGCGAAGCAGAGCCTCGCGTTCGTCGGCAAGGGCATCACGTACGACTCGGGCGGCATCTCGCTGAAGCCGGCGGGACACAACGAGACGATGAAGTGCGACATGAGCGGCGCGGCCGCGGTGTTCGCCGCCGTGGTGACCGCGGCACGCCTCGGCCTCAAGGTCAACGTGACCGGCTGGCTCGCGCTCGCCGAGAACATGCCGTCGGGCTCGGCCACCCGCCCGGGCGACGTGCTGCGGATGTACAGCGGCAAGACCGTCGAGGTGCTCAACACGGACGCCGAGGGCCGCCTGGTGCTGGCCGACGCGATCACCCGCGCCGCCGAGGAGAAGCCCGACGCGATCGTCGACGTGGCGACGCTGACCGGCGCGATGATGCTGGCGCTCGGCAACCGCACGTTCGGCGTCATGGCCAACGACGACGCCTTCCGCACCGCCGTCTACGAGATCGCCGACGAGGCCGGCGAGGCCGCCTGGCCGATGCCGCTCCCCGCGGACCTGCGCAAGGGCCTGGACTCGCCGATCGCGGACCTCGCCAACATGGGCGAGCGGATGGGCGGCGGCCTGGTCGCCGGCATCTTCCTGCGCGAGTTCGTGCCCGAGGGCATCACGTGGGCGCACCTGGACATCGCGGGCCCTGCCTTCAACGAGGGCGCGCCCTTCGGCTACACCCCCAAGGGCGGCACCGGGAGCGCGGTGCGCACCCTGGTCGCGCTCGCCGAGCACGCGGCGGCGGGGGACCTCGGCTGACGGCCGCCTCCCCCCGTACCGCACGGAACGCCCCGTCCCCGGGACCTCGGGGGACGGGGCGTTCCGTGCGGTACGGCACCGCCGCCGCGGCACCGCCCTGGCGGGAGCGCCGCCGCGGCCTCAGGTGAACGTGAGTCCGCTCACCCGCCGCCCCGCAGCGCGGCCCCGCGTCCCGCCGGACGCCGACAAGTGCAAAGATGGGTTCTCGGCAGGACAGGGCCCCCACCACAGGGCCGAAGAGAAGCGGCCGAACACCAGCCGTCCGGACGAGCCGAGACCCGCCCGGCGTACGGCGCACATGCATGGAGGAACGTGACGTGGCGAACGACGCCAGCACCGTTTTCGACCTAGTGATCCTCGGCGGTGGCAGCGGTGGTTACGCCGCGGCCCTGCGCGGGGCCCAGCTGGGTCTTGACGTGGCCCTGATCGAGAAGGGCAAGGTCGGCGGCACCTGCCTGCACCGCGGCTGCATCCCCACGAAGGCCCTGCTGCACGCGGGCGAGATCGCCGACCAGGCGCGCGAGTCCGAGCAGTTCGGTGTCAAGGCCACGTTCGAGGGCATCGACATCGCGGCCGTCCACCAGTACAAGGACGAGGTCATCGGGGGCCTGTACAAGGGCCTCCAGGGCCTCGTCGCCTCCCGCAAGGTGACCTACATCGAGGGTGAGGGCCGCCTGTCCTCCCGCACCTCCGTCGATGTGGACGGCCGCCGCGTCGAGGGTCGCCATGTCCTCCTGGCGACCGGCTCCGTGCCGAAGTCCCTGCCCGGCCTGGAGATCGACGGCAACCGCATCATCTCCTCCGACCACGCGCTGACGCTCGACCGCGTGCCGAAGTCCGCGATCATCCTCGGCGGCGGTGTGATCGGCGTCGAGTTCGCCTCCGCATGGAAGTCCTTCGGCACCGACGTGACGATCGTCGAGGGCCTCAAGCACCTCGTCCCGGTCGAGGACGAGAACAGCTCCAAGCTCCTGGAGCGCGCCTTCCGCAAGCGCGGCATCAAGTTCAACCTGGGCACCTTCTTCCAGAAGGCCGAGTACACCGAGGACGGCGTCCGCGTGACGCTGGCCGACGGCAAGACCTTCGACGGCGAGGTGCTGCTGGTCGCGATCGGCCGCGGCCCGGTCTCGCAGGGCCTCGGCTACGAGGAGCAGGGCGTCGCGATGGACCGCGGCTACGTCCTGGTCGACGAGTACATGCGCACGAACGTCGAGACGATCTCGGCGGTCGGCGACCTCGTGCCCACCCTCCAGCTCGCGCACGTCGGCTTCGCCGAGGGCATCCTCGTCGCGGAGCGGCTGGCCGGTCTCAAGACCGTCCCGATCGACTACGACGGCGTGCCGCGGGTGACGTACTGCCACCCCGAGGTCGCATCCGTCGGCATCTCCGAGGCCAAGGCCAAGGAGATCTACGGTGCCGACAAGGTCGTCGCCCTCAAGTACAACCTGGCGGGCAACGGCCGCAGCAAGATCCTCAAGACCGCGGGCGAGGTCAAGCTCGTCCAGGTCAAGGACGGTGCGGTGGTCGGCGTCCACATGGTCGGTGACCGTATGGGCGAGCAGGTCGGCGAGGCTCAGCTGATCTACAACTGGGAGGCGCTGCCGGCCGAGGTCGCGCAGCTCATCCACGCCCACCCGACCCAGAGCGAAGCGCTCGGCGAGGCCCACCTCGCACTGGCGGGCAAGCCCCTCCACTCCCACGACTGACGCGACACGCAGTCAGAGCGCGCGACGAGACCACTACCGCACTTCCGATAGGAGCAAGAGGAACCATGGCGGTTTCCGTAACCCTGCCGGCGCTCGGCGAGAGCGTCACCGAGGGCACTGTCACCCGCTGGCTGAAGGCCGAGGGCGAACGCGTGGAGGCCGACGAGCCGCTGCTCGAGGTCTCCACCGACAAGGTCGACACGGAGATCCCGGCGCCCGCCGCCGGCGTCCTGTCGTCGATCAAGGTGGCCGAGGACGAGACCGTCGAGGTGGGCGCCGAGCTGGCCCTCATCGACGACGGCACGGGCGCGCCCGCGGCCGACCAGGCCCCGGCCGCCGAGCAGCAGCAGGCCCCGGCCCCCGAGCCGGCGCAGCCCGCCCAGGCCGCGCCGTCCGCCGAGGCCCAGGCCCCGGCCCCCGCGCCGACGCCGCAGGCCGCGTCCGGCGGCAGCGCCGGGGACGGCAGCGGCGGCAGCGGTACCGATGTGGTGCTGCCCGCCCTGGGCGAGAGCGTCACCGAGGGCACCGTGACCCGCTGGCTGAAGGAGGTCGGCGAGTCGGTCGAGGAGGACGAGCCGCTGCTCGAGGTCTCCACCGACAAGGTCGACACGGAGATCCCGGCGCCCACCGCCGGCGTCCTGCTGGAGATCGTGGTCGGCGAGGACGAGACCGCCGAGGTCGGCGCCAAGCTCGCCGTCATCGGCGCGCCCGGCGCCGCCCCGCAGCAGCAGGAGGCCCCGGCCCCCGCCCAGCCCGCGCAGCAGGAGGTCCAGGCCCCGCAGCAGGAGCAGGCGCCCGCCCCGCAGGCGCCCACCGCGCCCGCGCCGCAGCAGCAGGCCGCACCCGCTCCCGACCCGGCCCCCGCCGCCCCGGCTCCGGCGCCGCAGCCGGCCGCCCCGGCCCCGGCCGCCGCGTCGAACGGCGGCTCGGACGACGGCGCGTACGTGACGCCGCTGGTCCGCAAGCTGGCCTCGGAGAACGGCGTGGACCTGTCCACGGTCAAGGGCTCGGGCGTCGGCGGCCGCATCCGCAAGCAGGACGTCGTCGCCGCCGCCGAGGCCGCCAAGGCCTCGGCGACCCCGGCGCCCGCGATCGCCCCCGCCGCTCCCGCCGCCTCGAAGGCGCCGAAGCTCGACGCGTCCCCGCTGCG
Source organism: Streptomyces sp. NPDC047002 (assembly GCF_040704505.1). Lineage (NCBI taxonomy): Bacteria > Bacillati > Actinomycetota > Actinomycetes > Kitasatosporales > Streptomycetaceae > Streptomyces > Streptomyces sp. NPDC047002. Next base: position 15,247 of record NZ_JBEYWC010000034.1, on the reverse strand, counting down.
CGGCCAGACCGTCAAGATGACCCGCATGCGCAAGGTCATCGGCGACAACATGATGAAGGCGCTGCACGGCCAGGCCCAGCTGTCCTCCGTGGTCGAGGTGGACATCACGAAGCTGATGCGGCTGCGCGCGCAGGCGAAGGACTCCTTCGCGGCCCGCGAGGGCGTGAAGCTGTCCCCGATGCCGTTCTTCGTCAAGGCGGCGGCCCAGGCACTCAAGGCCCACCCGGTCGTCAACGCCAGGATCAACGAGGACGAGGGCACGGTCACCTACTTCGACACCGAGAACATCGGTATCGCGGTGGACTCCGAGAAGGGCCTGATGACCCCGGTCATCAAGGGGGCCGGCGACCTGAACATCGCGGGCATCGCCAAGAAGACCGCGGAGCTGGCGAACGCCGTGCGCGCGTCGAAGATCACCCCGGACGACCTGGCCGGGGCGACCTTCACCATCTCCAACACCGGTTCGCGCGGCGCCCTGTTCGACACGATCATCGTCCCGCCGAACCAGGTCGCGATCCTCGGCATCGGTGCGACCGTCAAGCGCCCGGTGGTCATCGACCACCCGGAGCTCGGCGAGACCATCGCGATCCGCGACATGACGTACGTGGTGCTCTCCTACGACCACCGCCTGGTGGACGGCGCCGACGCGGCCCGCTACCTGACGGCGGTCAAGGCGATCCTCGAAGCCGGCGAGTTCGAGGTCGACCTGGGGCTGTGAGCCCCGCCGCGCCCCGCGCGGCCCACGCAGGAACGGCTACGGCAACGACGCCCCTGTCGGGACTCTCCGTCCGGACAGGGGCGTCGCCGTACTGTCGTCGCTATCGTCGAGGGGCGCAGGCGCCCCGGCCGCCCCGCCAGGAGGAGCTGTCCATGACCCCGCCCGTCGTCCACTCGCTGCGCGAGCAGATCCGCGAGCACATCGTGGAAGGGATCGTCAGCGGGCGCTGGAAGCCGGGCGAGCGGATCGTCGAGCGGCGGATCGCGACGGAGCTGCAGGTCAGCCAGACACCCGTGCGGGAGGCCCTGCGGGAGCTCGAGAGCCTGCGGCTGATCGAGTCGGCCCCCAACAAGGGCGTGCGGGTGCGCAATCTGAGCGCCGCCGACCTGGAGGAGAGCTACCCGGTCAGGGCGGGCCTCGAACAGATCGCCGCCGAGCTGGCGGCCGACCGGCTCGCCGAGGACTGTTCGGCGCTCGAACCGCATGTGGCGGGGCTGTACGAGGCGGACAGGGACAGCGACGGCACCGGCCAGGTGCTGCACACCGTGGGCTTCCACCGGGAGCTGGTGCGCGCGGCGGGCAACAGCGTGCTCCTGCACACCTGGGAGGGGCTCGGCATCGAGGTGTTCACGGCCCTCTCGATCCGCTGGCTGGGCACAGTGCAGCAGTCGTACGCGGAGGAGCACCAGGAGCTGGTGGAGGCGTTCAAGCGGCGGGACCCGGCGATCGGGCCGCTGGTGAAGGTGCATGTCCTGGGGTGCGCGCCGCGACCCGACAGGGCCCCTGGCCGGTCCTGAGCGCCGCCCTCGCCCGGTCTCCCTCCGGCCCCCGCCCGGCACCCGCCCAACGGCCTGCCCGGTCTTCCGCCCGGCCTCCTGCTTCTCCTCAGGCTCCCGCCCGCTCTCCGAAATGCCGGTTCGAGCAGGAAAAATGGCTTCTGCACCACGTCACTGGGTGCCGTGGGGTCTGGCACGGAATGCCAATTTCATCGGATGGTGCAACTTTCTCCCTCTCCCCCTTTGATCGATCATCGATCAGCGACTTACAGTCGACGGTGGACTGCACCACAGCCCACCGCCCTGTCCTGCCAGACAAGGCCAGAACCACCCCCTCCTGTGTTTGCTGTGTTTGGAAGGCGGCGACCATGCCCGACCCCGTAGGCAAGCTTCCGAGCGAGCTCGATCAGCTCCCGGACCGTGACGCCGAGGAAACCGCCGAGTGGGCGGCCTCCATCGACGCCGTCACGGAGCATGCGGGCCCCCACCGCGCGGCGTACCTGCTGCGCAGGACCCTCGAACACGCCGACAGGTCCGGCGTCGCGCTGCCGAAGCTCCTGGAGAGCGACTACGTCAACACCATCCCCACCGCCGCCGAGCCCGAGTTCCCGGGCGACGAGGCGATGGAGGCCAGGATCACCGCCTGGAACCGGTGGAACGCGGCGGCCATGGTCACCCGCGGCTCCAAACTCGGGCTCGGCGGCCACATCGCCACGTACGCCTCGGTCGCGTGGCTGTACGAGACCGGCTTCGACCACTTCTTCCGCGGCAAGGACGGCGACGGCAGCGGCGACCAGCTCTACCTGCAGGGCCACGCCTCCCCCGGCATCTACGCCCGCGCCTTCCTCGACGGCCGCCTCAGCGCCGACCAGCTCGACCGCTTCCGCCAGGAGGCGGGCGGCGACGGCCTCCCCTCGTACCCGCACCCGCGCAGGCTGCCCTGGCTGTGGGAGTTCCCGACCGTCTCGATGGGCCTCGGCCCGATCTCCGCGATCTACCAGGCACGCTTCAACCGCTACCTGGAGAACCGCGGCATCAAGGACACCTCGGGCTCGCACGTCTGGGCGTTCCTCGGCGACGGCGAGATGGACGAGCCGGAGTCGACGGCCTCCCTCGCGCTCGCCGCGCGCGAGGGCCTCGACAACCTGACGTTCGTCATCAACTGCAACCTCCAGCGCCTCGACGGCCCGGTCCGCCCGAACTTCAAGATCGTGCGCGAGCTTGAGGCCCAGTTCCGCGGCGCCGGCTGGAACGTCGTCAAGACGCTCTGGGGCCGGGCGTGGGACGACGTGCTCGCGCAGGACGTCGACGGCGCGCTCGTGCGCCGCCTCGGCGAGACCCCTGACGCGCAGTTCCAGACCTACGCGACCCGCGACGCCGTCTACATCCGCGAGCACTTCTTCGCCGACGAGTCGCTGCGCCGCATCGCGCAGGGCCTGAGCGACGCCAAGCTGATCGAGCTGTTCCAGAACTCCCGCGGCGGCCACGAGCCCCGCAAGGTGTACGCCGCGTACCGGGCCGCCGTCGAGCACAAGGGCGCCCCGACGGTGGTGCTCGCGCAGACGATCAAGGGCCACACGCTGGGCACGGGCTTCGAGTCGCGCAACGCGAACCACCAGATGAAGAAGCTCACGGGCGAGGAGTTCCGCACCCTGCGGGACCTGCTCGACCTGCCCATCCCCGACAGCGCGCTCACCGGCGACCTGCCCCCGTACTGGCACCCGGGCGAGGACTCCCCCGAGGTGAAGTACCTGCGCGAGCGCCGTGCCGCGCTCGGCGGCCTCGCCCCGGCCCGCAAGGTGGTCGCGAAGCCGCTGCCGGCCCCTGCGGAGAAGCCGTTCGAGGCGCTCAAGAAGGGCTCGGGCACCCAGGAGATCGCCACCACGATGGCCTTCGTCCGCCTGGTCAAGGACCTGATGCGGGAGAAGGAGACCGGCAGGCGCTGGGTCCCCGTCGTCCCCGACGAGGCCCGTACCTTCGGCATGGAGTCGCTGTTCCCCTCGGCGGGCCTGTACTCGCCGAAGGGCCAGAACTACGACCCGGTCGACCGCGACCAGCTCCTGTACTACAAGGAGGCGAAGAACGGCCAGATACTCAACGAGGGCATCACCGAGGCCGGTTCGCTCGCGGACTTCACCGCGGCCGCCACGTCGTACGCGACGCACGGCGAGCCGATGATCCCGTTCTACATCTTCTACTCGATGTTCGGCTGGCAGCGCACGGGCGACCAGTTCTGGGCGCTCGCCGACCAGCTGGGCCGCGGCTTCGTGATCGGCGCGACCGCGGGCAAGACCACGATGACGGGCGAGGGCCTCCAGCACGCGGACGGCCACTCGCACCTGATCGCCTCCACCAACCCGGCGGCGGTCTCCTACGACCCGGCGTTCGCGTACGAGGTCGCGGTCATCGTGAAGGAGGGCCTGCGGCGGATGTACGGCCCCGACTCCGAGGACGTCTTCTACTACCTGACGGTCTACAACGAGCCGAAGGTGCAGCCCGCGATGCCCGCGGACGCCACCGAGGAGGGGGTCCTCAAGGGCCTCTACCGCTTCCGCACGGCCGACCTGACCGCGCCCGAGGCGCCGCGGATCCAGCTGCTCGCCTCGGGTACGGCGATCCACTGGGTGCTCGACGCGCAGCGGATCCTCGCCGACGAGTGGGGCGTCGCCGCGGACGTCTGGTCGGCGCCGTCCTGGACGGAGCTGCGGCGTGACGCCCTCGACGCCGACGCCGCGCTGCTGCGCGGCGAGGAGCGGGTGCCGTATGTGAAGCGCGCACTGGCCGACGCGCAGGGCCCGGTGCTCGCCGTCAGCGACTGGATGCGGCAGGTGCCCGACCAGATCAGCCAGTGGGTGGAGCAGGACTGGTCCTCGCTCGGCACGGACGGCTTCGGCCTCTCCGACACCCGGGACGCGGCGCGCCGCCACTTCGGCGTGGACCCGCAGTCCGTCGTGGTTGCGGCGCTCGCGCAGCTCGCGCGGCGCGGCGAGGTCAAGCCGCAGCAGGTGGCCGAGGCGCGGGAGCGCTACGGCCTGTGACCCCCGGTCCGCCGCGCACGCGGCGGGCGTGACCCGAGGTGCCCGGGGTGATTCCCGAGGGGATCCCTGTCGGGGAGCCGTGCACGCACTGTGCACAGTTCCTCGACAGGGATTCCTGTACGTGGAGGCCCTTTCGCCCTGCATGATGGTGGGATGCGCGCTGCCCGCCTGATCAGGATGGTCCTCCTGCTCCAGTCAAGACCCTTGATGACCGCGGCCCAACTCGCCGCCGAGCTCGGGGTGTCCGAGCGGACGATCACCCGGGACGCCCAGGCGCTCTCCGAGGCGGGCGTCCCGGTCTACGCGGACCGGGGCAGGAGCGGCGGCTACCGCCTCATGGGCGGGTACCGCACGGGCCTTACGGGGCTCGCGCAGGGCGAGGCCGAGGCGCTGTTCCTCTCGGGGCTGCCGGGGGCGCTGCGCGAAATGGGGCTCGCGGACGCGGCGAGCGCGGCGCGGCTGAAGGTCTCGGCCGCGCTGGTGCCGTCGCTGCGGGACACCCCCGACGCGGTGGCGCGCCGCTTCCACCTCGACGCGCCCGGCTGGTTCAGGGAGCCGAGGACGCCGGAGCTGCTGCCGCTGCTCGCCGAGGCGGTCTGGGGCGACCGGCTGGTGTCCGCGGTGTACCGGCCGCAGGCCGCAGGCCGCGAGGACCCGGAGGCGGACCGCGGCGACGGCGGTTCGGGGGACGTGACGCGTGAGCTGGCGCCGTACGGGCTCGTGCTGAAGGCGGGCGTCTGGTACCTCTGCGCCGCCGTGACGGCGGCGCGCGACGGCGACGACGCCTTCCGGGTGTACAGGATCGACCGGTTCCGGAGCGCGGAACTCCTGGAGGAACGTTTCCGCAGGGACGAGTCCTTCGCACTCGCGGAGTTCTGGGAAGAGCGCGCCGCGCAGTTCGCCAGGTCGCTGCTGCGGTACGAGGTGACGCTGCGGCTCACCAAGGCGGGCGCCGCCCGCCTTCCGCACGCCACCGACCGTGCGGCCGCCGAGGAGGCGCTCGCCACCGCCGCGCCCCCGGACGCCGACGGCCGGGTCACCGCGCGGCTCGCCATGGAGTCGGCGGAGGTCGCCCACGCCCAGCTGCTCTCGCTCGGCCCCGACGCCGAGGTCCTCGGCCCGCTCGCCCTCCGCGCGCGCCTCACCGCCGCGGCGCGCGCCCTCGCCGAGCTGTACGGGCAGGGCGCGCACGGGTCAGCGGGCGGCGGTCAGCGGTAGTCGTCGGCGCTGACCTCGGCGCCGTTCCCGCGTGCCGCGGTGAACGCGGCGATGTAGGGCCAGGCGTCGGGCGCGCTGCCGTCCGTGTCGGTGAAGCCGTAGACGCGGGCGAGCTGCCCGCTGGAGAGCGAGCCTCCGTTCCAGCGGTGGCGGCCCGGGTCGGACGCGAGCGCGGCGAGCGCCCGCCCGACGAAGACCGGGCTCTCCGCGATGGCGAAGGCGGGCTCCTGCGCGATCGCGTCGCGCCAGTTGTCCTCCCGTACGCCGAAGTGGTCCAGCATCCACTCGGAGCGCAGGAATCCAGGCGTCAGCGAGACCGCCGTGCAGCCGACCGGGTCCAGCTCCTGCGCGAGCCCCTTGACCAGGCGGATCGGCGCGTACTTGACCAGGTCGAAGAAGAGGTTCTCGCGGTAGGTCTCGGCGGACCGGGCCGTGCCGTCCGTCACCTCCACGACCAGGCCGCCCGGGTGGCGCACGAGCAGCGGCAGCGCGCAGCGCAGGGTGATCAGGTGCGCCCGCACACCGAGGTCGAGCATTCGCAGACCCCTGCCGAGGTCGAGCTCCCAGGCGCGCTTCCCGAACTCGATCAGGTGCTCGCCGCCCCACACGCCGTCCACCAGCACGTCGAGCCGCCCGTGATCGGCCCCGACGCGGTCCACGACCGCGCGCACCGCGGCGGGGTCCAGGTGGTCGGCGGGCAGCGCGATCCCCTCGCCGCCCGCCGCGGTGACCAGGTCCGCCGTCTCCTCGACGGTCTCCGTGGCCCGGCCCACCTCGCTGACGCGGTCCCGGGTCGTGCGGCCCGTCACGTACACGGTGGCGCCACGCGCCCCCAGCTGCACGGCGAACTGCCGGCCCGCGCCCCTGGTCGCCCCGGCCACCAGGGCGACGCGCCCGGCGAGTGTGTCGTTCCTCGTCGTCTCCATGCGGGAACCCTGCCGGCAGAACCCGACATCTCCTGGCGCCTTTGCGGCGCGTCCCGCGAGGAGCGGGCGCCGCGCGTCCGGGCCATGCCCGCGTGCGTCGGCGCGCGGCAGGCAGGATGCTGGTGCCGTGATGGACGAGACGGACTTCTGGGAGATCGTCGACGGCACCCGCGAGGCTGCGGGCGGCGATCCGGAGGAACACGCGGACCTGCTGGTCGAGCGCCTGGCGCAGCTCGACCCCGACGCCGTGCTCGACTTCGCCAGGCACTTCGAGTCGCGCTACCACCGCGCGTACCGCTGGGACCTGTGGGGCGCGGCGTCGATCCTGCTCGACGGGGCGGGCGACGACGCCTTCGACTTCTTCCGGTGCTGGCTCATCGGGCAGGGCCGCGAAATCTTCGAGGGCGCCCTCCACGACCCGGACGACCTGGCGGACCTGCTTGAGCACTTCGACCCCGACTCCGACGGCGACGGCGAGGAGCTCGGCTACGCGGCGGACGAGGCGTACGAGCAGCTGACCGGCACCGTCGCACCGGACCTCGGCATCCCCGCGCAGCCGCGCGAGCCGGAGGGCACGGCCTTCGACATCGACGACCCCGACGTGCTCGAAGTGCGTCTGCCCCGGCTCTGGGAGCGGTTCGGCGCGGACTCGTACACGGGATGAGGAACGGCGGGCCCGGCAGCACGCGGCGCGGCCGCGCGAAACCGCCGCAGCGGGGCAGGATGGCCGTATGAGAATCGCGGTCACCGGTTCCACCGGGCTCATCGGTACGGCACTCGTACGGTCGCTGCGCGCGGACGGGCACGAGGTGGTGCGCCTGGTGCGGCGCGCGCCCGCGGGCCCCGACGAGATCCGCTGGGACCCGGCGCTGCAGCGGGTCGAGGCGGGCGGCCTGCGCGGCTGCGAGGCCGTCGTCCACCTCGCGGGCGCGGGCATCGGCGACCGGCGCTGGACGGCGGAGTACAAGCGGCAGATCAGGGACAGCAGGCTGCTCGGCACGTCCGCGCTCGCCGAGGCGCTCGCGTCGCTCGACGAGCCGCCCCGCGTGCTCGTCTCGGGCTCCGCCATCGGCTACTACGGCGACACGGGCGACCGCGCGGTGGACGAGACCGCACCGCCCGGCTACGGCTTCCTGCCCACGCTGTGCGTGGAGTGGGAGGCGGCGGCAGCGGCGGCCCAGGAGGCGGGCATCCGCACGGTCTTCCCGCGCACCGGCCTGGTCGTGGCGCGCGGCGGCGGCGCCTGGGGGCGGCTGTTCCCGCTGTTCCGCGCGGGGCTCGGCGGGCGGCTCGGCGACGGCAGCCAGTACTGGAGCTTCATCGCGCTGCACGACCACGTCGCCGCGCTGCGGCACCTGATCGACACCGAGGCGCTGGAGGGCCCGGTGAACCTGACCGCGCCTGAGCCGGTGACCAACCGCGAGGTGACGGCGGCGATGGGGCGCGTGCTGCACCGCCCGACGCCGCTCCCGGTCCCGGCCGCCGCGCTGAAGCTGGCGCTCGGCGAGCTGTCGGGCGACGTGCTCGGCAGCCAGCGGGTGCTGCCGCGGCGCCTGCTCGACTCCGGCTTCGCCTTCGCCTTCCCGACGGTCGACGAGGCGGTCGCCGCGGCCGTCTGACGCGGCCGGGCGCCGCCCGGTCGGGGCGCCGCCCGGTCGGGGCGCGGGGCGGGCGCGGGACGGGCACGGGCCGGCCGGGGCGCTTGGCGCGGGCCGGAGGCGCCGGAGCGCGGGGCGGGCGCGTGGGGTCCCGGGGCGCGCGCCGTCCATGCTCCGGTGCACCGTGTGCGTGCGCGTACGGAGTGCCGCCTTCCGCTCGTAACCTCAGGCTCAACCAGGCGGCCCCAAGGGGCAGTCGGGGCATTCCCGACGCTCGGGCCGCCGGGGTGCGGACCTGGGGAGGGCATGTGCCGGAGAGCGGACCGCGCGTCGGGGACACCGCCGTGGACCCCCGGACCGACGTCGTCGTCATCGGCGCGGGCCCTGCGGGGCTCGCCGCCGCGCACCACCTGGCGGCGGGCGGTCTCGCCGTCACCGTGCTGGAGGCCGCGCCCCGCGTCGGCGGGCGCATGGCGACCGAGCGGGTCGACGGCTTCCTGCTCGACCGGCTCGGCAGGCCGCTCACGGCGTGGGCCGGGCTGCCCGGTGCGCAGGACGCGCAGGCGGTGCCGCTGCGCCCGTTCGCGCCCGGGGTCGCCGTGCACAGCGACGGCAGGCGCCACCGGGTCGGCGCCCCGCGCGCACCGCGGGGCGCGCGAGGTGCGCGGGGTGCGCTCACCGCGGTGCGCGCCCTCGCGGGCGCTCCCCTGGCGCCGCTGCCGCCGCGCCCCGCGGCGCTCGACCAGGCACGCCTCGGCGCGGCGCTCGGCCGCCTCGCCGCGACCCCGCTCGACCGGCTGCTCGCCCGGCAGGAGCGCACCGCCAGGGAGGCGTACGCGTCGCCGCTCGCCCGGCTCCTGCTCTCCGCGCTGCTGTACGACCCGGCGCTGCTGTCGTCGAGCCGCAGCGCCGACCTGGCGCTGCGCGCCTTCGCGCGCGGCCGGCTGTGCGTGCCGGAGGGCGGCTCCTTCGCGCTGCCCCGCCTGCTCGCCGCTACGCTCCCGCCCGGCTGCGCCCTGCACACCGGCGTATGGGTGACGGACGCGTCGATCGACCGCGTCACCACCAAGGAGCACGGGGAGATCGCCTGCCGCGCGCTGGTGGTGGCGACCGGGGCGCGGGCGGCCGCCGAGCTGCTGCCGGGGCTGCGCGTACCGGAGTTCCAGCCGGTCACGGTCCTCCACCACAGCGCGCCCGAGGCGCCGGCCGCCGACGCTGCCCTGCTGCTCGACGCCGATCGCGGCGGCCCCGTCGCGCACACGGCGGTGATGAGCGCGGTGGATCCGGCCCGCGCGCCGCACGGCCGGACCCTGGTCTCCTCGACGGTGCTCGGGCCGCCGCCGCCCGACGCGCGGGTGCGCGCGCACCTGGCGCGGATGTACGGCGTCCCCACGCACGACTGGGACCTGCTGGCGGTCCACCACGACCCCGAGGCGGTCCCGAGGACCAGGCCGCCGCACGACCCGCACAGGCCGGTGCGGCTGCTCGCGGGCCTCTACGTCTGCGGCGACCACCGGGACTCCGCCACGGTCGAGGGCGCGCTGCACTCCGGCCGCAGGGCGGCACGCGCGGTCCTCGCCGACCTCGGGGCGCGGCGCGCACCGGACGCGGGGACGGCGGCGGCCGCCGCGCAGGCGCCGCCGCGCGAGAGCGCCGCCTGAGCCTCCGCCCCACCACAGCGCCCCGCTCCCCGGTGCCGACACCCGGGGGGCGGGGGCAGCCGCCATGGCGGCTGTGCGCTAGCGCAGCGTCGAGACGCGGTCCCGGTAGGTGCGCACGGCCGCCGTGTCGCGGTAGGGCTCGAGGCGGCGCTCGAAGTCGCGCACGTACTCCACCGCGCGCGCCGACCGCATCTCCCCCGCCGCCTGCGCGGCCTCGGCGCCGAGCGCGCACGCCTGGTCGAGCTCGCCGAGGCCGAGGCGCGCCGTGGCGAGCACGACTGTGCAGAACAGCCGGCTGCGGGCCAGTTCGGGCGGGCGCAGGCTCAGCGCCCGCTCGGCGTGCTGGGCGGCGGCGCGCCACTGCGCGAGGTCGCGGTTGCAGTGCCCGATCTCGTCGGCGAGCTGCCCCTCGTCGAAGGAGCGCGCCCAGTGCGGCACGTCGTCGCCCGACCGCGCCGCCTCCAGCGCGCGCTCCGCCCGCAGCAGCGCGGCCGTGCACGCGCGGGCGTCGCCCACCACGCCGTGCCCGCGCGCCTCTGCGGCCTGGAGCAGCGCCTGCACCACGGGCGGCGCCGTGGTGCCGACGCCCTGCTGCGCCACCCGCGTCAGCTGCACCGCCTCCCTGCCGTGGCTGAGGTAGACGGCCTGGCGGCTCATCGTGACCAGCACGTATGCGCCGTACACCCGGTCGGCGGCGGCCTGCGAGAGCCGCAGGGCCTGCACGAAGTACCGCTGCGCGAGGCCGTGCGCCGCGATGTCGTACGACGTCCAGCCGGCGAGCCTGGTCAGGTCGGCGACGGCGCCGAACAGGCGGCGGCCGACGTTCTCCCCGTACACGCCGCGCAGCATCGGCTCCGCCTCGTGCTCCAGATAGCGCACGAGGGCCTGGCGCGCGTGCCCGCCGCCGTAGCGCTGGTCGAGGCTGCGGAACAACTCGCCGACCGAGCGCAGTGCCGCGATGTCGCCGGCCGAGACCCGCAGGCCGAGGCCGTGTCCTTGGGCATGTCCCGGCAGGCCCGCGCCGCGCGGCCGCGGCACGAGCGCGGGCTCGGCCGTGCCCGCCGTCGACTGGGCGGGCACCCGCACCGCGGCGGGCGCCTGGCCCGCGCCGCCGGGTGCCTGCGGTACGCCCCAGGCCGCGGCGCCCGTACGGCCCCCGGCGGCCACGGGCGCCGCGGCCTGGGCCGCGGGGACCGCGGGCCCTCCGGGGGCGAGGCCGGGGTGGCCGACCCGCTCGTCGGGCCGGCCGATCAGCCAGTCCCTGCTGGGCACCACGAGGCCCGCGGGGGTGAACGCGATCTTGCGCAGCTCCGCGTGGCTGCCCGAGTCCTTCTTCCACAGGCCGCCGACGATGTCGACGGCCTCCTCGGGGGTGGCCGCGAACTCCAGGCCCGCGTACACCGGCGCGCAGGCGTCGAGGCCCAGGTCCTGGGTGGACAGGCGGCGGCCGAGCCTGCGGGTGAAGACCTCGGCGATCAGCGCGGGGGTCGTGCCGCGCGGCTGCTGGCCGCGCAGCCAGCGGGTGACGGATGTCTTGTCGTAGCGGAGGTCGAGCCCGTGCTCCAGGCCGAGCTGGTCGACCCTGCGGGCGAGGCCCGCGTGTGAGAAGCCCGCCTCCGCGATGAGCGTGGCGAGTCTGCGATTGGGATTGCGCTGCGGAGGTCGTTCCGACATCAGCTGTACGGTCTCCTGCCTTTTGGGCCCCGGGGGCAGTCCCATACCATCGGCCCCTCACGATCGGCGCGAATTTAGCGGTAACGGCCCCGCTCACACCGGCTTTCACCCTGGGTTCATCCGATCGTGTGAGGATCGGCGCCAGGCCTGGAAAGCCCTCGCAGAAACTGCGTCCGGCACGTGCCCGCCGCCCCGCCCGGTGTCTCGTCCGCCACCTCACGGACCGCCGCCGCGCCCGCCGCCGTACAGTGGCGAGAGCGCCAGAAGTGCCCCGAAGGCCGTGGCGCGCCGATAGCTCTAAGGAGGCACTGCCGTGGGCGAGCTGCGGTACGTCCGTCTGGGATTCGGCGACGAGGCCGTCGCGTACCTGGACGCATGGGAGGAGCAGCGCCGGGTGCACGCCGCGCGCGTCGCCGACGAGGTGCCGGACACCTGCCTCCTGCTCGAACACCCGCCCGTCTACACGGCAGGCCGCAGGACCTTGGACGACGAGCGCCCGCTCGACGGCACCCCGGTGGTCGACGTGGACCGCGGCGGCAAGATCACCTGGCACGGCCCCGGGCAGCTGGTGGGCTATCCGATCCTCAGGCTGCCGAACCCGGTCGACGTGATCGCCCATGTGCGCCGGCTGGAGGAGGCCCTGATCCGCACGGCCGCCGAGTTCGGCCTCGCGACCACCCGCGTGGAGGGCCGCAGCGGGGTGTGGGTGCTGGGCGACGCCGTCCAGGAGCGGCCGAGCCCCGGCCTGGTGCTCGACTTCGATCCGCGGGTGCGGACCGACGCGTTCGACCCGCGCCTCAGCGGCCCCGAGTACGCGCCGTCCAACGCGGGCCAGCGCCGCGAGGACCGCAAGCTCGCGGCGATCGGCATCCGGGTCGCCAAGGGCGTCACGATGCACGGCTTCTCGCTCAACGTGAACCCCGACAACACGTACTTCGACCGCATCGTGCCGTGCGGCATCAGGGACGCGGGCGTCACGTCGCTCGCGTACGAACTGGGCCGGGACGTCACCGTGGCCGAGGTGCTGCCCGTGGTGGAGCGGCACCTGCGGGAGGTCCTGGCCGAGGCGGAGTCCGAGGCCCGTGGCGCCGCCGAGGCCGTCGCTCCCCCGGCGGGACTGGAGCACGCGAGCGCCTGACCCACGGGCCGCGGCCGTCCCGCCGCCGGCTCCCCCGCGCCGTCCGCTGCCGTCCAGCGGCTGGACGGCCCGTACGACCACGTAATACACGGGCGTAACCTGGTATTCGCCGAAGAATCGAATGCCGCGCCAGCCAGAGAGAGGTGCCGGACGTGTCCGCTGTCGCACCCGACGGACGCAAGATGCTGCGCCTGGAGGTCCGGAACAGCCAGACCCCCATCGAGCGCAAGCCCGAGTGGATCAAGACCCGGGCGAAGATGGGGCCCGAGTACAACCAGCTCCAGAAACTCGTCAAGAGCGAGGGGCTGCACACCGTCTGCCAGGAAGCCGGCTGCCCCAACATCTTCGAGTGCTGGGAGGACCGCGAGGCCACCTTCCTCATCGGCGGCGACCAGTGCACCAGGCGCTGCGACTTCTGCCAGATCGACACCGGCAAGCCCGCGGCGCTCGACCGCGACGAGCCCCGCCGCGTCGGCGAGTCCGTGCTGACCATGGACCTCAACTACGCCACCGTCACGGGCGTCGCCCGCGACGACCTCGACGACGGCGGCGCCTGGCTCTACGCGGAGACGGTCCGCCAGATCCACACCCTCACCGAGGCCCGGCGCCCCGCAGGCACGACCAAGGTCGAGCTGCTCATCCCCGACTTCAACGCCGTGCCCGAGCAGCTCGCCGAGGTCTTCGCCGCGCGCCCCGAGGTCCTCGCCCACAACGTCGAGACCGTGCCGCGGATCTTCAAGCGCATCCGCCCCGGCTTCCGCTACGAGCGCTCCCTCTCGGTGATCACCCGCGCCCGCGAGGCCGGGCTGATCACCAAGTCCAACCTCATCCTCGGGATGGGCGAGGAGCGCGCCGAGGTCAGCGAGGCGCTGCGCCAGCTGCACGAGGCGGGCTGCGAGCTGATCACCATCACCCAGTACCTGCGCCCCTCCGCGCGCCACCACCCCGTGGAGCGCTGGGTCAAGCCCGACGAGTTCGTCGAGCTGCGCGAGGAGGCCGAGCAGATCGGTTTCTCCGGCGTCATGTCCGGCCCCCTGGTGCGCTCCTCCTACCGCGCCGGCCGCCTCTACCAGCAGGCCATGGAGCGCCGCGGCGAGGGCCTCGCGGGCGTCGGCTCCGTAGCGGCGGGCGAGACGCCGGCGGTACCGCCGGCGGTGTGAATCCGCGCACAAGCGACTACCGGCGAGTAGGCAGTCAGGTACGGCGCGGTCCGCACGCCTCCCCCAGGTGAGGGGGCGCGTACGGGCCGCGCCGGCGGTTTCGGGGCCCGCACACGGCGGCGGCCGGGCCTTCATGGCGGTTTGACCGCCGGGTCACGTCCTGGTAACACCGGTGAGTGACGCTGGTGCCACGCAGCGCGCACCCCGCGGCCGCAGCCACCGCGCGCCGCAGCCGCCCGCAGGGGCACCGCGCCGCACGACCCCGCACCGTACGCCCCGCCCCTCGCCTCTCCCGGGAGATCGACATCATGCAGGCCGCTCCGGTCCGTCCGAGTGTCCGCCCGCTGGCGGCAGCGCGGCTCGCGCTGCGCGCCGCGGAGTCCCTGCTGCTGGGCGGCGGCCAGCGCACCGCGCGGCGCAACGCCTGGTCGGCGGTGCTCGACGACCGCAGGGCCGCGCGGGACAGGGCGGAGGCGCAGTCCGTGATCGAGGCTGTGTCCGGCCCCTCCTCCCAAGCCACGTAAACTTCTGTGTATGGCGACGAAGGACAACGCAGACTCTGCTGCGAACCAAGGGCGACTGAAGCAGATCGCTCAGACGTACAAAATGACCCGACGGGTCGATTCCAAGGTCGGCCTTGTCGTCGGTGGCGTGGGAATCGTCACCTTCGGTGTCTTCCTCGCCATCGGCTTCGCCATCGGCCACCCGCTCTACCTGGGCATCCTCGGCTTCATCCTGGCGTTCCTCGCGATGGCGATCGTCTTCGGCCGCCGCGCGGAGCGCGCCGCGTTCGGGCAGATGGAGGGGCAGCCGGGAGCGGCGGCAGCGGTCCTCGAGAACGTCGGCAGGGGCTGGACCACGACGCCCGCGGTGGCGATGAACCGCAACCAGGACGTCGTGCACCGCGCCGTCAGCAAGGCGGGCATCGTGCTCGTCGGCGAGGGCAACCCGAACCGCCTCAAGCCGCTCCTCGCGGCCGAGAAGCGCAAGATGGCGCGCGTCGTCGTCGACGTCCCGGTCCAGGACATCATCGTCGGCGACGGCGAGGGCCAGGTGCCGCTGAAGAAGGTGCGGGCCACGCTGCTGAAGATGCCGCGCGTGCTCGACGGCCCGACGGTCACGACCACCAACGACCGGCTGCGCGCCATGGGCGACCTGATGAGCAACATGCCGGTCCCGAAGGGCCCCATGCCGAAGAACGTGCGCATGCCGCGCGGCGGCAGGATGCGCTGAAGCGCGTACGCGAGAACGCCGTTGGGGGGGGGCGCCGGTGGGGGGGGGCCCCCCCCCGGGGTGTTGCGCGGCCCGCCGGGGGCGGGGGGGGGGGGGGCCGGGGGCGG